>CAYPSO010000065.1:1465-26036 GCA_964413275.1 uncultured bacterium
ATAAACTATACTACCTAAATTACTAATTGCCGTTGCTTCAATGTTATAACTAATATCTCCTTGTAAGGCAATTTTTTTGAGATGTTTATAAGTTTCTAAGGTTTTAAATTCACTTAATGCTTGAATTACTGCCCGACGTACCCTAACATTTTCATCTCCTAAATGTTTAATTAAAATTGGCATAACCTGATTTAATTTTATCTTAGATAAGCATTTAGCAACTTCAACTTTTACGCCCCAAAAACTATCATTATCTAAGGCTTCTGCTAAACTATTTACTACTTCTAAACCGCCTTTTTTACCTAATGCGATCGCAGCATAAATACGAGAAATAGGATCTGGGTCATATTTTAATTGTGCTTTTAGTTGAGGTAAAGGATATTCTAAAGATACAGTTTTTAAGAAATTATTACCCACATCAAAACTGACAAAATCAGGTTTTTTCTCTAAAGGAAAATAAAAGGTATGTTGGGCTTCATTAAGATGTAACATAAACTCTTTTAATTCAACTTCGCCATTTTCTGCTGTGGGTTTATAGCCAAAAGCTACAGGTATTTTCAGGTCAAATAATGCTTTATTATTATCTTTAACTTGGGTTTGTTTAACGGTTAATTTAGCAAGTTTATTATCGTTATCCCAAGCATAACTTACTTTATAATCAGGATGACCACCCCTAAATACATATTGGTCGAATAAAAACCTTAAATTATATCCACTAGCCTCATCAATTGCCCGAATTAAATCAATAGTTTCCACTGTTTTATGGGCATTGTTAGTAACAAAAGTTTTCATTGCTTGGTCAAATAATTCGTCTCCTAATACGCTACGAATCATGTGATAAACGCAAGCACCTTTTTCATATAAATGGCGATCGTATAATTCAATTGCTTCTCGATATACATTAGTTACAATTGGTCTTCTATATCTCGATCTATCTTCTTCTAAATAACTTCTTGCTTCCCCTAAAAGATAGTAAGCTGCTTCATCTTTAGTATATTCATATTCAGTCCACAAAACTTCAGCATAGGATGCCATACCCTCTTTAATCCAAGCGTGTGACCAGTGTTTAATTACTACTAAATCACCAAACCATTGATGGGCTAATTCATGTAATACTAAGGTTTCTGAACGATAGTTATCTATGGCTGCTTTTTCATCTAATAAACATCTATCGGTTAATAATGTTGTGGAGGTATTTTCCATACCACCAAAAATAAAATCATCTACACAAACCTGAGCATATTTAGGATAGGGATATTTATAACCATATTTTCTGCTTAAAAACTCCATCATTTTGGGAGTTTTACCCATAGTTTTTATTGCGTCTTCTTCTCTACCTTTTTCGACATAATAATTAACAGGAATATCTTCCCAATTATCTTTAATTTCGGCAAAATCTCCCATGGCTAATGTCATTAAATAACTAGGATGTACTTGTTTCTGTAACCAATGATAGATTTTTTCTTCTCCTATTTCTTCTGTAGCGATTAATTCCCCATTGGAAATTGCTAGAAATTGCTTGGGAATACGTACTTTAATTTCTGAGGTGGCAAGTTGACCGGGATAGTCAAAACAAGGAAACCAAAAGCGAGAATCTTCGTCTTCTCCTTGTGTCCAAATTTGTGTAGGTTTATCGGGATAATTTTCGTCAGGAGTAATAAAATATAAACCTCGTTGAGGGTTGTTTACTTGATAAGTAATTTCTATATTTAAGGTTTCTTTTCCGATGGGATGTTGTAAATTAATAATTAATTGTTTATTATCATACTCAAAAGCTTGAGAAATATTATTAATTAATACGGACTCTATTTTTAAATCCACTGCATCTAAAATTAATTCTCTAATATCTTCACGAATCGGAGTTAAAGTAATTTTACAAATTCCTTGGAAACTTTTATTCCCTATATCAAAAATTAAATCTAAAAAAATATGTTCTACTTGTCCGGGGCGATGGGGATTATACTGAGGTTTTGCTCCGGGTAATTCAAAGGATTTATTAGTTTTTTCTTCGGTATCAAAATAATAGTAAATTGACATGATTTCTTAATATTATTAATGGGATTAATTTATTTTAATATATATCAATTCTAGGTGCATTGTAAATATAATATTTTTTTTTAAATCCGTAGGGAGTTGAATAGTATTCAACCCTCTTAATTATTTCCAAAAAAGATGTTACTAACGAAATATTTTGGGCAGAATAGGGCAGAATAATATTCTGCCCCTACAGGAACTATTTAACATCAATTCAAGTTATTTATTAACTACCAATAATTCCTTATTTTTCTCTGTTTTTAAATGTTCTAATATTTCTAATAATTCTCTTTCAAAAGTTACTTGAGCTCGATTGGTTTTACCACCAACAAAAAACCGATCGCCTTTTTGTAAAGCCCAAATTTGTGAATGGGAAAAATAACTCATTACCACCCCAAGCATTAATAAACCAAAACCAGTATAAACTAATGGTATGCCCGGATCTGCTTTTATTTGTAATCCCGTACTCCCAACTAATTCTAATACTTGTAAAGTAACTCCATTGACTTCAATAGGTATTCCGGGGCGAATAGCACTTAATAAATTACCATCCACATCATAAACAATTATTGTACCTTGTAAATCTTTAGTTAATAAAGATACTCCCTCAGTTAAATCAGGTTTTGTGGGTATCCAACTAGCCCAAACTTGTCCTCCTCCTTCTGTTCTTAATTCTGTCATGGGTAACTGAAATATTGGACTATTATTAAATTTTACTTTTACTCCAGATATGCCCCAAGTTGTTTGATATAAAGTAACACCTTGATAGCGTAAAGGATGATTAACTGAAATAGTTTCTCGTTTTAATTCTTCCCCTTGATTACTAATAACTGATAAATCAGAATAAAACTGATCGATATCACCCTTACTCGTATAATCAATCCAGAATCTATTTACGTTAACATACCAATCTTTAGGTATCTGAGGTTTAGCTAAAGGCCCTGCCTCTACGATATTTTTAATAGTAAAACTTTCCCCACTTGGTACAATTTCTTGGGCAAAAAATCCTGTTAAAGCCCCCCAAATAGAACCAGCTAAAATAATCAGCATAGCTGCATGAACAATAATTGGCCCTATGCGTCCAATCAGTCCTTTTCTAGCATATAAAGAATCACCTTCTTGAAAAATTTTATAACCTTTATTTGCTAATAAATTAGAGAGAGAATTTGGTGAACCTGTATCTAATTCCGTACTTAAAGCTAACTTTGAAAATTGACGGGGTTGCTGATAAAATTTCCAGTTTCTTGCTGCTTTTAAGGCGGGTATTTGTCTTCTAAAAGTACAGGCAGTTAAACTTGTACCAAAAACAATTAATAATGATAAAAACCACCAAGTTGTATAAACATGATTTAAGCCTAAATTTAATAAAACTTTCCACGTCAAAAAACCAAATAAGGCTGGATTTTCTGGATAATTTTCTTGGTAAAAACTTAAATTTTTTCCTTGTTCAATTACCGTACCGCTAATAGAAAAAAGAGCAATTGTTAATAACAGAATAATTGCTAAACGTAAATCGGCTATGATTTTTAAAAAACGAGAAAAGATAGACATAATTTAGTTTGTAGTAGGGGGCAAAAGGTTGTTCGCCCTTACAGTTGTTAATAGTTAAGAACTAGGAGTCAGTAGTCAGTAGTCAGTAGTTAGTATTCGGCTAACCGCTAATCGCTAATCGCTAATCGCTAATTGCTAATCGCTAACAGCTAATTGCTAATCCCTATAAACGAGAAGCGAGAGAAAATATCCCAAAACTTAATAATAACGCACCACTGACCGGATTAATCCAACTCGACCAATGACGCATTTCTAATAATTGTTTGATGGTTGCAGTAAATGTTCCAGCGATAATTAAGGGAGTTACGTATCCTAATGTGTAAGAAATTAGTAATCCTGCTCCTAGGATTAAATCTTGTGTATTAGCTACCCAAGCAAGTAAACTGGCTAAAACAGGTGTACTACAAGGAGATGCTACCAAACCAAAGGTTAATCCTATTAAATAGGAGCGAATAGCGGGGGGTAAATCTTCTTTAATCCATTGTGTAGCACCAATACCGGGCAAACGCAAAGAAATTATTTCGAGTAAGTTTAAACCCATAATTATGGCAATTAAACTAACAATAATTGGTAATCCTATACCAATTTGTCCGTAAATTTTTCCCAAGGATGCAGCAATTATTCCAAGTAAGGCTAAAGTTGTGGCTAAACCTAAAGAAAACCAACTTGATTGATATAAAGCATTGAGTTTATTTTTACTTTCATAACCACCTATATATCCTATGGTAATCGGTAACATAGAAAGCATACAAGGAGTTAAACTGGTAAGTAATCCTGCAATAAATATTATGGCAATGCTAGTTATTGTAAGATGGGATAATTGCTCAGAAACTAAGTTATTTGCAAATTGTTCTAGTTGGTATAATTGGGCTTGAAGTGATTGAAACATTATGAATTAACTTGATTTAATAAATATTTTATTTTTATTTATTTTAGCTTATTTATGTATATTATATGTACTTTTATTAATTGATTATGAAAATAGGATTTATTTTTATTCTAACTTATTAAAGGAACATTAATCTTTTTTACTCGTCAATTAATAAATTATAGTAAAAATTTGCTCAGTAATCATGAAAAATTTTTCTAAATTAATTGTAACAATCGGTATCTTAACTTCAGTTTTCTCCTCTGCCCAGGTACTTTCTCAACATGGTAAAGCTGAATTAATCTTTTTTAAAATTTTACCAACAAATAATATAGTTTTCCAAACTGCCCAAGAACAAAACAACCTACAAATTTATGATGAGGCGAATATGCCCCTCAAAACTTATTATCCCAAAACTATGAAAGTATTTGGCACTGGTACTGGAGAAGGTGTAGGAATTTTCTTTACTTTTAAGCCCCAAGGCAATCTTTTAGATAAGGCAGAAATAAATTTTTTCTTGCCGAAAGGAAGCTCCACTGCAGCAGATTTAGAGACATTTGTGACGGGTTTTAATGGCTTAATGGAAAACAATCATTGGCAGATGGAAAGCCAGACAACAGACACAACAGAATTTGCCTATCCTTGGGTAAAAAAAATTATTCATTTTAGTACGAATCAAAAACAATCAGGATTGATTTTACTAGGAGAATCTGATAATCAAGCCATTCAAGTGATTTTGCTTTATCCTCCAACAATGTCTCAAACCTATTGGTCATCTGTGAAAACAATTTTAGAGAATGTTCAATTTAAAGAAGAATTGCTGCCAATTTGATTTTTTTTGGTAATGATAGGAGGAATTGATTTATAAATGCTTTATTTATCCTTAATAAAATGAAACATAAACTCAAACAAATTGGTGATGAAATTTTCATTATTGAAGACTTATTAACTTCTCAAATATGTAATCAAATTATTTCCATTGCTGAACATTATCCCCATGAACAAGCAGGCTTTGCTCGACAACCCAATGATGTCAAAATACGTAATAACGATTTACTTAATCTTAACGAAAAAGACCCTTTATTAAAAACAACTAACAATTTATTAAATAGTTGTATTGTCATTATTCAAAAACTACTTTATGCTTATTATGGAGTATCATTTCCCTACTCAGAAATTTGTACAATTTTACGTTATCAACCAGGTCAATATTATCAAAGACACATAGATAATATCTTATTATCCTCTCGTTTTGATGAATTAGAACAAGGTTTACCCATGAGAGATATAAGTATTGTGGGTTATTTGAATCAAGATTTTACGGGAGGAGAAACTTTTTTCGATCGCCAAAACTTAAAAGTAAAACCAAAAACTGGTTCGGTAATTGTTTTTCCTTCAAATTGGACTCACCCCCATCAGTCATTATCAGTGGAAACAGGAGTAAAATATGCCTTTGTTAGTTGGCTTTATCATGGTGCTATGGAAATGGTATAAAATAAAAAACACCCCATTACTGAGGTGTTTTTTCAAGTTCTAAAAATTTAATGTTTAGCTTGCTTCAGCTACAGGATAAACACTTACTTTACGACGACTTTTAGTTTTGTATTCAAACTTAACCACTCCGTCAATTAAGGCAAATAAAGTATCATCATTACCACGACCAACATTATTACCCGGATGTACTTTAGTACCTCTTTGACGTATTAAAATATTACCAGCTTTAACAACTTGACCGCCATAACGCTTAACACCTAAACGTTTAGAGTTAGAGTCACGACCATTTCTTGTACTACCAGTACCTTTCTTATGAGCCATTATTTTCTCCTTAAAATTATATTTTTATTTTATTCTGCTTCTGTTTCTGAAGTATTTTCAGCTTCAGCAGGTGCAGTAGCGATTACATTTCCATTCAAACTAATGGAATTAATCATAAAACGGGTAATTTCTTGGCGATGTCCGCGTTTCTTACGGGTTTTCTTTTTAGGCTGCATTTTATATACTAAAACCTTTTTATCCCGTCTGTGTTCTAATATCGTGCCTTCTACTATTGCTCCCTCTATATAGGGTTGACCAATGGTGATGTCATTTTCATGATGTACAAGTAGCACCTTGTCAATGCTATGATTGTTCTCCGGGTCAACGTGAATCAATTCAATATCATAAAAACGGCCTGGCTCTACCCGTATTTGCTTTCCACCAGTCTCGATAATTGCGTAAGTCATAATAGATTATTCTCAATAGTTTGCCGTACAGGTAGCCTATTTTTATTTAGGCTTTATTCATGTCTTAACCTGATCCGAGCAGGATACAGACACACAATCTATTATTATCTATTGTTTTCTTCCTAAATGTCAAGATAGCGATCGAGATATTGTCAATTAGCTATTATTCAGATACAATAAAAAATAGTGTCTTTTATTAAGAAATACTACCTAAAAATATTCATGGCTAAAAAATCTATGGTTGAGCGCGAAAAAAAACGCGCACGTCTTGTGGCTAAATATGCGGCTAAAAGGGCGGAATTAAAAGAACAATTTAACCAATCTGAGGATTCTCAAGAAAAACTCGAAATTCATCGTCAAATTCAACAATTACCTCGTAATAGCGCCCCTAATCGTCGTCGTAATCGTTGTTGGGTAACAGGAAGATCTAGAGGATATTACCGTGATTTTGGTCTGTCTCGTAATCAATTAAGAGAATGGGCTCACCAAGGTTTATTACCCGGAGTTGTTAAATCTAGTTGGTAATTTATATTGCTTTCTTCGACAGTGTTAGTCATTAGCAGATAAATACCTGCCAATGATTAACCACCACAACATCGATCTATCCCTAAGCTGTCTAAAATTAAATCGCTGACAGCATTTGCGATGGCAAATTCGCTATAAAAACTTTTACTAAAATCAAAAGCTTGCATTTCCGTTACAATGGCAATTACTAAAGAACCTAAATCGTTTTCTCCTTCTAAACGTTGACGGACAAAGATTTCAGAAGCTCTCTGGGCGATTTTGTAGTTAACAGTTTCAGGAATAAATTCTCGATCTAACCAATTATGTAATGCTGTTTGTAACCATTTCCCCTCTTGCTGAGGATTTTTTATTGGTGGCAAGGTAATAGGTGGTATTGCTTGAGTCATCTTCCCTTTTGTCGCTAGTCCTATGGTAATTTATCATAGCAAGAATTAACACTCTCCATAGCTTTTTGCATAAAAGCTCTAGAAATCTAGTCAGCTATAGAGACACCATTAACTAATGATTTTTAATATTCCTGAAATAATCAAAGGGTATGCTAAAGGCTATTTTTTAATGGCCAATGATGAGGGTGATTTGAGTTGGTATTCTAGTCGTCAAAGAGCTATTATTCCCCTCGATGAAAATTTCCATTATCCTAAATCATTGCGTCGTGTAATCAATCAAAATCGTTTTTCCGTTGCCATTAATCGAGATTTTCCCGCAGTTTGTCATGGTTGTGCCAACCGAGAAACTACTTGGATAGCTCCTGAGCTAATAGAGATTTATTTAGCACTTAATCAAGCAGGTTGGGCTTACAGCTTTGAAACTTGGCAAGGAGATAAACTAGCCGGAGGAATTTTAGGTATAGTCATTGGCGGTGCTTTTATTGGTGAATCAATGTTTTACTCAATTCCAGAAGGCTCTAAAGTAGCAATGGTTAAATTAGTAGAACATCTAAAAAAAAGGGGTTTTCTTCTATTTGATGCTCAAATGCAAAATCCTCATTTAGCTCGTTTCGGTGCTTATATGATTAGTAATAAAGAGTATAATCTTTTGTTACTAAAATCATTAAATTTAAACTGCAATTTTAATTGAGCTACAGTTTGATTTTAAATACACCTGCTGCACCATCTTCTCCATCTTCTGGATTACCATTTCTGGTTCTAATCTCTAATGAATTATCTACATTTTCATTATTTTCTTTGATTTGGTATCTTGCTGCATTCTCTTCAGCATTGCGTTGGCTTTCATTTCTAATTTCTTCTAAGCCATCTGGAGAAGAAATGTTTTGTAATTCAGCAGCACCTGTTGATTGTTCTGTTTCTGGGGTTTCCTGAGCTACTGTATAAAAAGGCAAATTCAGGGAAAAAACAATGGTTAATAGAGGAATTAATTTAGATAACATAATTATCATCCTGGGTTAATAAAAAATTGTTGAATATTATCCTAAACCTTACTCGTTAACATTTGGTTCTAGTTTACTTAACACTCGATCACACACAAATAATGTTCCTGAAGCTACACAAATGGGAATCGTAAATAGGTTGAGTAAGGGGATACTTATTAATGTTAAAGCAACTAAACTAAAACCTGCACTAGCCGGCAGACTAGAAAATACAATTTTTAATTTATCTTTAAATTTTAATCTTCTTCTTTCTAAGGCTGAATCAAAAAAATCAAGACAGATAATTATCGCTGTAATAGTAATACTTCCCATAGTAGTAGTTAATGTTCCAATAACTGGAATAAAATTTAATAAAAATAAAACTATACCTAATGAAATTGCTAAAATAATTTTCTTAATTTCGTATAAAATAGCTCTCCCAATATCTTGAAAAATTCCTACTTCTATATTAACCACTTCACCTGTCTTTATTTTTTCCAATTTTTCTGATAATTTTCCATACCAAGGTGCGCCTAAAATTACGCCAAATTGTAACATTAAAAATCCGTTAATCACCAGCAAAGCAAGACTTATGATGAGTTTCAATAACCATCCGATAATAATAGCAAAATATTCTAAAAAACCTAACCATGATGGCCAATCATCAACTAAATTATCTATTTTTATTGTTAAAATATTAACCAAATCTGTAATTAAATCAAAGCCAAAAAATAATAAGCTAACATACAGAGCAATACCAACAATTAAATTA
Organism: uncultured bacterium; assembly: GCA_964413275.1. Taxonomy (GTDB): domain Bacteria; phylum Cyanobacteriota; class Cyanobacteriia; order Cyanobacteriales; family JAABRE01; genus JAABRE01. Next base: position 10,804 of record CAYPSO010000065.1, read on the forward strand.
ATTAAAATTGGGATAATTAAATAAGGTAATAACTTGCTATTTTTAAAAAAAACTATTACCGCCCTGAAAGGATAACTTGCACCAGTTAGTAAGCCAAATAAACTGAATATTTTTAACATCTTAAATTAGATAATGTTAATAATTTATTTTTTTCTTATTAATAAATATTAACATAAATTAATAACTTAAGTATGTATGTATGTTAAGACATAATTAGTAAAATACAATACTAACATACTGCTAATAAGTATAAATATAAATACATAATTAAAGATGATTACACAATTGTTGCAAGAACGTATTTCGGGAACAATTGTTCATCGAGAAGATAGGAATTATGAGTCAGTGAGACATTCTCTGATTTGGAATGAGTTAAAACCAGAACGATTCCCCGATTTAATTGTACAAGTTGCTTGCGAAGATGATGTAATTGAAATTGTAAAATTTGCCCGTAGGCAACAGATGAAGATTGCTGTGCGTGGAGGTGGACATAGTTGGTGTGCTTCGCCATTACAAGAAAGTGGTATTTTAATAGATTTATCTAGTCTTAACCAAGTAAACATCGATCCCCAAGCCCGTATAGCCACAGTGCAGCCAGTGGTATCCAATCGTGATTTCATTGAAAAACTTGCCGAGTATAATTTAGCCTTTCCGGTGGGACATTGTCCCAGTGTACCTCTTAGCGGTTTTATTCTGGCTGGTGGCTTAGGCTGGAATGCTGGTGAATGGGGAATTTCCTGTTTTAGCCTCCTGTCACTAGACATAGTTACCGCAGAAGGTAAGTTAATCACTGCCACTGAAACAGAAAATCAAGAACTTTTTTGGGCTGCACGGGGTGCTGGAGCAGGTTTTTTTGGCGTTATAACCAAATACAGATTAAAGTTATATTCTTTACCTCAAGCCATTACTAGCAGCACCCTGATGTATCCCTTAGAGCAATTATCAGAGGTGGTGAAATGGTCACAGGAAATAGGGAAAATACTGCCTAAAAATGTGGAATTTACCATGTCATTGGCGAAAGCTCCCCCATCTGTGATGGGGCAAGATAAAGTTTGTATTCTCTCAGCAACTGCATTTGCAGATTCCCAAGCAGAAGCTAACAAAGCACTATCTGTTTTTACAACTTGTCCTATAGAAAATTGTGTAATGAAGAATCTGAATGTTAGTACACCATTTGAAACACTATTTGAGAGGATGGACGAGTTTTTTCCCGAAGGAAAACGTTATGCAGCAGATAATCTTTGGTCTGATGCTCCTCCTTTAGATGTACTAACTAAAGTCCAAAAGCATTTTAATCAAGTACCTTCTGCTGATTCGTTGATTTTGTTTTTGATTCTTCCCCCAGATGCACTACCTCTAACTGATGCTGCTTTTTCCATGATGGCATCGCTCTATGTATTATGTTATTCTATCTGGGAAACAAAAGAAGAAGATGAAGCTAATACCCTATGGCTTCGCAATTTAATGAATGAGTTAGAGCCCTTAGCTATGGGACACTATATAGGTGAATCAGATATTGTCGCTAATCCTTACCGAGTGAATAAATCATTTAAACAGTTTAATTGGGAACATTTACAAGGATTACAGAAAAAATATGACCCTAATGGTATTTTTTATTCTTATACGGGTTTAAATCCCAAGTAACATTATTTTACATTTGGCCTAGTGGATTTGTGTTATATAGGAAGTAGGAAGTAACATTATTTATGGAGGGTAGGTGATGTTTTTGCAACACAAACCCAGTGGTGCTTTAGTCGAAATTCTTAATCCTAATTCCCTATTCGATCCTTGTTTAAAAATCGTTAGTGGGCGATCGCATTGTGGGGAAGAAATGCAAGACCCTGAAGATTATACTAAAAGTGAGATGACATTTCCTTCAGGAGAAGCTTTGCCACGTTGTTGGGTAGATCCAAATTATCGACTACAAATTGCTTAAATTAACTAAATTTTACTTAAAACTAAGCCCTGTTGCCGAGCAACAGGGCTGATTGCTTTTAGAGCCTTATGAAAATTTGGTATTGCTGAATGTAGTTATGATTTTGTCTCCCTGCCCCCCAATTCTGGCTGGGGGGATTTCAGATACTAATTTCAAGATACAAGCGGGCATGGCTTTAGCCAGATAAATAAATTCATACTTCAATTCAGCAACGTCCTATTTCCTTATGATCATCAGTAAATTAAATTTGTGAGAGCTTATAATTTAATTTATTAACTTTATACTTTTAAATAATGTTCATGGATGCTCAAGGTATTCCTAATTTACCTGATTTGACTCACCCTAATGAATTAATTCAATTTGGTGGACAACTATTTGATTCGGTTTTGATTTTAACCATAATTGTTATTGCTTTAGGTATTGTTTTAGTAGTAATTAATTTTTCTACTCGTCGCTACGAAAACAACAATTTAAACCTCGTACAAGAATTTATTTCTCGTTATCTTAATATTGTACGTGGTTGGCAACATGGTATTTTAATTTTAATTATTTTAACTATCGGTTTTTTCTTTTGTTCTACCCTCGCTAATCGTTATCATTATTGGGAACAAGGTAGAATTGCCGAAGTTGCTAATACAGTTGCAGGAGAAAGACTCGAACAACCTGCACCAAAAGTCCGTTATGAAGTTGAAGAACCCTATAGTTATTTTACACAAGTTGGTGATAAGGTAATTAAAGTTGATGACACAAGAATTGATAATTTTTATCTTGCTCTTACCAGTTCAGAAATACAAGTAAATATCGAACAACTTCGCAATTTGCAAAACAATCGTGATAATTACGCAGTTGATTTTAGTGGATTTTATGAGATTACAAATACGTTACCTGAAACTAAAGAATTATTTTTTGAAGTATCACCTCCCTATGGCTATTTTTTATTACAAAATCTTCAAGTAGAACAGGCAGGAAAAAAACTAACACCTAAAAATCCGGGTAATTACAGTTTTCCTTTGACTTTAGAATCTGGTGCATCTGAGCGTTTGCGTGTTGCCTATAAAGCACAGGGCGCACCACGTTGGATTTATGATGCGGGTGGTGAGTTAATTTCTAATTTTCGTCTTACTGTAAATACTGATTTTCCTAATGCTGATTTTGCTAGTGGCATTACACCCACCGAAACTAAAAGCGAAGGTAAAGGTAAGACTTTTGTTTGGATATTTGAGGAGAATGTTTCAGTACAAAATCCTTTTGGTGTTTTTACCTCTACTGCACCAATGCGTAATACCGGTATTTTGCCTCGTTTATTATTATTAGCACCTGCTTTATTATTATGGTGGTTGCTTTTGTTATATCTTTCTCTACCTTTAAATTGGCGTAATATGGCGATCGCATCTGGTGTATTTTTTGCTTGTATTTTAACTTTAACTTATCTAAGTCGCTTTATTGATGCTCAATTAGCTTGGCTAATAATTTCTTTAATTTTACTCGGATTAGTTTGGGGTTTAGGTAATAATCCTACAAGCTCTTTAGCGGCAGTAATATGTACAATTTCTGGGGCAATTTTACCAGTATTTGCCTTATTAATTCCTTACACTGGCTTAACTTTAAGTATAGCGGGTTTATTATCAGTAATTTGGTTAGTAATTAAAAATTGGTATGGTTTGTGGCATGAAGAAATAAGATCCTCAAATCAAGAAAATGTTAACTGAAGTTATGCACTTAGCTATGGGTGAATTGGGGGATGTAGAGAGATAGAGATTTAGGGAATTAGGGAGATAATTATTCCCCAATTCCTGTTCAAACCCTTGATTTTTCGCGGGCATTGCATAACGTCAGGTGTTAAAAAGAAAAATTTATAATCAAAATTATTCCTTGATTATCTCTAACACTTTCAGAGCTACTGACTCTGAGGAAGCTGGATTTTGCCCCGTAATCAGGTTGCCGTCAATAATAACGTATGGTTGCCAATCGTCGGCTTTTGAGTAAATTCCCCCCTTAGCTTTTAAATCATCTTCTACGAGAAAAGGCACAATCTTGGAAAGCTGAACAGCTTCTTCTTCAGAATTACTAAAACCAGTCACAGACTTTCCTTTTACTAAGGGCTAGCCATTTGCAGCTTTAGCCTTCTTGAATACCGCAGGTGCGTGAACCAATTAAAGCGCAAAATCAGTTCCGTTGAGCCAGAATTTAGAATACTTAACGAAATTCGGGATTTATTTCAAGGGGAAATCAGAAAAATTGGAGAACAAAAAGCCAAGGCGATCGCAGATTCCTTTAAAGATTACGTGCTTAATTTAGGCAACACTTTTGAAACAGATTTTATTCACTATCAACCGGATTTACATTTTCTTGACCAGAAGTTAACCCAGGCTTTTGAGAGCTATATTAACGATAAACTCTCCGAGTGGAGTTTAAGCGCAGAGAAAAAAATGGATAGTGCTTTTAGTCAACTATCCCAAATTGCCACCAGTTACGGGGATTCCTATAGCAAGGTGACGGATAAAATTACCGAAAAATTAACCGGACACAAAATAACCCCAGAAATTGGCTCAAAACAAGAAGATAACGCTCCTGCTTGGGCAAAGTGGGCAGCAGGGTTATTTTCCTTAGCCAGAGGTAATATTGCCGGGGTGGCCATGGCGGGAGCTGGTTTTGACTGGAAAAACATTGTCCTCAATTTTATTACTGTTTTTGGTGTGGGTAGCATTATTACCGCCGTTACAGGGGTTGTACTCGGGCCAATTGGTTTAGCTCTATTGGGTTTAGGGGTTGGGGTAATGCAAGCAGATCAAGCCCGTAAAGAATTGATTAAAGTAACAAAAAAAGAATTAATTAAATATTTACCTCAAGTCGCTCAAGAGCAATCGCCACGAGTTTATGATGCAATTAAGGAGTGTTTTGATACCTACGAAAAAGAAATAACTGAGCGCATTAATGACGATATTAAAGCACGACAAGCGGAGTTAGATAACTTACTCAAACAAAAAGAATCCTTTGAAATTAATCAAGTAGCGGAGATAGAACGTCTAAACACCCTTAAAACTGATGTAAATTCAGCATTTGAAGGGATTGAAATTGTTTATGAAAATTTTGTTAAGGCAATATCTTAAAAGATAAATAAGGTGGGCAATAGGCAATATTTTTATAGCTTAATTATTAGCTATTTAAGCTTAAGTAATTACTCAGCCTAGGACTTAAAATATAGTTAATCCCTCTTGTAAATTTTTACATTTGTGTAGCAAATGATTCATCTATCAAGAAAAAAATAAAAAGTAACAAATCATGGATAACGAAACTAGATTGGATAGATTAGAAGCCTTAGCCGAGAAAATTTTGGTAGATTTACAAGAAACTAGGGCAGGTTTACAAGAAACTAAGACAATTGTAAATTCTAATGCTAAAGCAATTCAAGCATTAGGTGATGCTGTAACCAGAGATAGGGAAAAAGCAGAAAAAGATAGAGCAAGATTATATGAAGCTATGGCGAGAATGTCTGCTGCTCAATCCCATTTTTGGCAAATTCAAGAAGATTATTATAGGAAACTCGAACAAATTGATAAAATACAAGCTACAACTGCGGAAATTTTAAATAAGGTTAGCCAACGTCTCGATTCCAATTAACTTAGCTGATTTCTTGGCATAAATATCCCAATAACGGTGCGTTACGCTGTCGCTAACGACACCCTACTGGACTGTTTCAACTAAAATAGGGCAATAGAATTTTGATTGTCTTTATGATTTGGTGGGCATTGCCCACCCTACTAAGCTAAGACGCATTTACATTGAATATAATTCTATTCAGAAATACAGTCTAAATCCCTTATTCTGACTACTGACTACTGACTACTCCCTTAACCAGTAACTTAAATGCGTGATAGTTTAATGCACACTTTTAACTGAAACAGTCCACTACCATTATGAAATCTGGTAAAACCTTTTGGTGAAAATTACCTTAATGGCTACAATTGGCTGATTCGAGAAAAAATTAATTAGGAGTTTAACCGATGTCTGATGAAGAAATAAAGCAACTTATTCTTTCTAACGCTAAAGCTATTAAAGCTTTGACTAATAATATGGCAGAGTTAAAACAGGAATGGCACAAAGACAGGCGAGGGATTTATGAACTTTTAGCACGTTTAACCGGCTCTCAAGCTGATTTTTATGAGACACAATCTGATTTTTACCGTCGTTTTGATGAAATAGACGAGCGACAAGCTAGAATGTTGGAAATTCTCGATCGCCATCTTCCACCTAATTCAAAGTAATAGTTAATATTCGATCAATTGAAATCTCACGAGCAATATCAAGACTTAATCAATTGCCTTAAAACCGCCCTTGGTATGCTGGATTTAGACACAAATAGCCAGCTACGTCAAGATGTCACTGCTATTTCCGATTATTTAGCTAATCCCTGTTTTCGTATTGCCGTTTTTGCTCCTTTTAATCACGGTAAATCCACCCTTTTAAATGCAATATAATGAACAGCTTAAACCAATGGTTATTAATTATCAAAATTCATTAAATAAATGGTTAAAACAATGCTCTGATTTTTTAGATAAAAGTAATTTTCAAGAATTAATAATTATTTTTCCTGATTCTCCTAAATTAAATATTAATAATTCTACAGATAAACAAGAGATAGACAATTCAGTACAAATTAATCCTAAAGTTCGTCAAGTTTTAAATACTCGCCTTAGAAAATCTGTTATGCAGGGAGCAAGTTTTATTCTCAATAAAAACGCTACTAAATTAAAGCAATCAGAACCAATCTCATCAACATTTTCTCATATTAAAATAACTTCAAAAACCTATGCCAATGCCGCCGAAGATTATTTAACTATTTTTAGTAAAAATGCTTTATTTGCCCTAGCTGAGTATGAAAAAAAAGCTGAAGAATTTATGACTTATACTGTTATAGAAAATTCTCAATCAAGTAACAAACAATATCATCAATTACAACTTTTAACTAACATACAAAAACAGTTAAATGAAGAATTACAAAAATATTTTAATACAAATAAATAAATAAATAAATAATTAGGTGATTTTCACCAAAAGCTTTTACCGGATTTTATAATGGTAGGGTGTCGTTAGCCCCAGGGTAAATAGATAAGCAAAATTAATTAGATGAAAATCGTAGGGTGGGAAATGCCCACCAAATCATAAAGACAATCAAAATTCTATTGCCCTATTTTAGTTGAAACAGTCCAGTAGGGTGGGAAATGCCTAAGATTATTTATGGATAATCATTTTAAGCTTTCAGTCGGCATTGCCCACCAAAAATTATTCTTCTAAACTCGTAGAAGCCTGAGTTTTAAGTAAAGGAAAAGCGATAACGTCACGAATACTAGGAGAATTAGTTAAAAGCATGACCAAGCGATCAATACCAATTCCTAAACCCACAGTTGGCGGCATACCATACTCCAAAGCGGTGACAAAATCTTCATCAACATTGTGAGCTTCTTCATCCCCTGCTGCTTTTTTGCTTGCTTGTAATTCTAAACGCTGACGTTGATCAATTGGATCAGTTAACTCAGAAAAACCATTAGCTAATTCTCTACCCACTACAAATAATTCAAACCTTTCTACTAATCCTTGTTTGCTGCGATGGGGTTTTGCTAAAGGAGAAATTTCGATGGGATAATCCATCACAAATGTAGGTTGAATTAAAGTAGATTCTACTTTTTGTTCAAAGGCTTCATTTAATAATTCTCCTAGGGATTTACAATCATTAGGTATGTCAATTTTTGCTATTTCACAGGCAGTTTTAGCAGACTCAAAATCATTAAATTGAGTAAAATCTAATCCTGTAACTTCTTGAACTAAATTGTGCATAGTTTCCCGTCGCCAAGGAGTGTCTAAATCTATGGTTTCTTTCTCATATTCAACCTTAGTTGTATCCAAAACTTTTTGAGTAACATTTATAATTAAATTTTCCGTTAAATCCATCATATCGAAATAGTCACTATAGGCCTGATAAACTTCAATAGATGTAAATTCAGGATTGTGTTTAGTAGAAACTCCTTCATTTCTAAAAATACGTCCTAGCTCATAAACCTTCTCAAAGCCACCTACTACTAATCTTTTTAGATGTAATTCTGTAGCAATCCGTAGATATAAATTCATCTCTAAAGTATTGTGATAAGTAATAAAAGGACGAGCCTCCGCTCCCCCTGCTTCGCTTTGTAAAACAGGGGTTTCTATCTCTAAAAATCCTTGATTATCTAAATAACGTCTAATGGCTGAAGTTATTTCCGCTCTTTGGCGAAATGTTTTTCTAACTTGCGGGTTAATTATTAAATCTATATACCTTTGACGATAGCGTTTTTCAGTATCAGTTAAACCATGCCATTTATCAGGTAATGGTAAAATAGATTTAGTCAAAATAGCATATTCATTAACATATACAGATAATTCTCCCTTTTCTGTACGTTTAATAGTTCCTTTAACACCAAGAATATCACCAATATCAGTTAATTTTGTTAAGTGCTTAAAAGCTCCTTCAACTTCAGACATTGCTGAGTTGATGCGTTTTTTATCTAAAAATAATTGGATAGTTCCTGTTTCATCTTGTAAGCTAAAAAAGGCTAATTTTCCTATAATTCGACGAGCAATTATTCTTCCCGCAATTGATACTTCGTCTGTTATTTCTTCCCCATTTTCTAGGTGAGCATATTTTTCCTGAAGTTGTACAGTATGATGAGATATTTCCCATTTATAAGAATAAGGATTAAAGCCTATTTTTTTTAATTCTTCTACTTTTTCCAATCTATTTTGACGAATTTCTGCTAAGGTCGAATGTTGTTGATTGTCATTAGACATATTTTATTTATTTATCTCCTGTCTAGGTTGATTACTCACAAATAATTATTGCTCTCTAATTAATATACATTTTGTTAGAGGTTTAGAAAATCCCATTAAAAAAAAGAAGCAAAAAAAGAAACTTACAGCTAACCGTTATAATATTAATGATTATTGAAAAATGTACAGATTATATAGTAATAAACCTTAAATTAAGATTAACAAATTTTTACCAAAAACCTATGGATTTATTAGAATATCAAGCTAAAAAATTATTTGCTCAAATCGGTATTCCCGTATTACCATCCCAACCTATTTACGATCCTAGAGAATTAAAAGCATTACGCATACCATTACCTGTAGTCTTAAAATCTCAAGTTAGTGTGGGAGGAAGAGGAAGAGCAGGGGGTATTCGTTTTGTGGAAAATACCATAGATGCTATGGCTGCCGCTAGAACTATTTTTAATTTACCCATTTTAAATCAATATCCAGAAGTTATTTTAGCAGAAGCAAGATATAATGCTGTACAGGAATTTTTTCTAGCTATAGTATTAGATTATCAGTTACAAAAACCAGTATTATTAGGTTCATCTGCTGGAGGAATTGAAGTAGAAAAGCTTTTAGATTCTTTACAAAAAGTAGTGATTAAAAATGAATTTAGTTCCTTTTATGCCCGCCAGTTAGTAACTAAAATGGGGATAAAAGGTAAATTAATTAATTCAGTGAGTGACATTGTAGAAAAAATGTATAATCTTTTCTCAGGAAAAGATTTAGATTTAATTGAAATTAACCCATTAGGTGTCAATGTTAACGGTGAATTAATGGCCCTAGACGGAAAAATTTCAGTTAATGATTATGCTTTATCTAGACACCCTGATATTTTATCATTAACTATTTCAGAAAAACAACAAGTTTCAGAGAAGATTCTCAAAAAAAGCAATAATACACAACTAAACTGGTTAGATAATTTAATCCAAAAAGGAAATATTGCTATTATTACCAATAATCTTAGTATCGCTTTACTTAATGGAGATTTAATTGCTAAACAAAAAGGAAAAGTTGCTGGTTATATGACAATCTGGCAAGAAACTCAAGGGCATCTATTACCTAACTCAGAATTATTTAAACAATTAGAACAAGCAATAGATTTAATCAAAGCAAAATCAGAAATTAAGGTGGTTTTAATAAACTTATTTGCTAATGAAGATACAACTAAATATATTGCCGAAAAAATAGTAAATTATCATCAAATAATGACAGAAAAAATGGTAGTACAACCCGGAGAGGATAGGATAGAAAGACCAACAGGCTCTGCTTATCGTTCGAGAAAAAAAACTACTAATACTACATCCACTTCAATCAAAATACAGCCAGAATCTCAATTACAATTTGTCCTGCGTTTAGTCGGTAAAAAATCAGCAGAAACTCAAGATATTTTATCAAAAATACCTTGGTATTGTACAGATGATTTAGAAGATGCTATTAATCAAACTCTTACCTTATCTAATCAAAAATAATTTAGATTAATTTTGTATAAAAATAAACTATTATTTGGTTGCTCTTACTTAACTATAAAAACCATGAAAGAATCTCAAGTTATAATACAAGGTATTACTAATCCTCTTGCCTCTTATTATGTTGAAAAAATGCAAAAATTCGGCAATAATATTGTTGCAGGTATTGCTCCGGGAGAAGATATTAAAGAAATAGCTGGCATTCGGGTATTCAACTTAGTAGAAGATGCTATTTTAGAATTAGGCCCCATAGAAACAAGTATTATTTTTCTTCCTCCTTATCAAGTATTAGATGCTGCATTAGAAGCAATAGCTTCCCAAATCAAACAAATAATTATCATTACTTCAGAAATTCCTCCCTTAGATATAGTTTTTTTAAAAGAAAAAGCACAATTAACTAATACTTTAATTCTTGGGCCAGGTAGTGCAGGTATAATTATTCCAGATAAATTATGTTTAGGTATTATAGATCGGGAATTTTATACTCACGGAAATCTTGGTATAATTAGCACCACAGAATATCTTAGCTATGAAGTGAGTCTAGCTTTAAAAAAAGCTCAATTAGGAGAATCAATAGTAGTTAATCTAGGAAAAGATGATATTTTATGTTCCTCTTGGCAATATTGGCTAAAATATTTAGAATCTGATAAAAATACCGAAATTATTATTATGACGGCTCCAAGCTATGCTATTTATGAAGAAGATATAGCTGAATATATTAGTAAATCTATCTCCAAACCAATTATTGCTTATTTGATTGGCTTAGAAACTCCTTTAGAAAGAAATTTTAAAGATGCAGCTACAATCATTGCCAATCAATTATCTTATTCTGTACCAGCTAATAACCGCTATGAAAACCTTTTTAAAACCTTCAAACAGGCAAAAATTCCCTTAGCCAAAAACCTTGAAGAAATAGTTAATTTAGCTTTGAAAAATATCAAAAACAAGTAATTATATGGACATTCTTAAATTAATTAATGTTTCTAAATCATTTAAAGATATACAAAATCGTAAATTTTTTGCTGCTAAAAATATTAATTTAGAAATTGAAGAAGGCGGTTTTTTTTCTCTTTTAGGTTCATCAGGTTCAGGAAAAACTACCCTTTTAAGGATGATTGCTGGTTTTGAAACTCCTACTGAGGGAGAAATTTATATCAATAAGGAATTAATGAATAATATTCCTCCTTATAAAAGACCAGTAAATACTGTATTTCAAAATTATGCTTTATTTCCTCATCTTACTGTAGTGGAAAATATTAGTTTTGGTTTAAAAACAGAGAAATTAACTCAAAAAGAAATAAAAAAAAGAGTCGATGAAATATTAGCAATAGTGAAATTACAAGGTTTTGAAAATCGTTATCCACGACAATTATCGGGAGGGCAACAACAAAGAGTTGCACTAGCTAGAGCAATAGTTAAAAAGCCACAAGTATTGTTATTTGATGAACCCTTAGCTGCACTAGATTTAAAACTAAGAAAACAAATGCAATTAGAGTTAAAACATATGCAGCAAAAATTAGGAATTACCTTTATTTATGTTACCCACGATCAACAAGAAGCTCTAACAATGTCTGATCGTATTGCGGTAATGCACGAAGGGGAAGTTATGCAAATAGGTACTCCTCTTGACATATATGAAAATCCTAATTCTTCTTTTATTGCTGATTTTATTGGTGAAACTAATTTATTCAAAGGTCAAGTAATTAAACAAGAAAAAAAACAGGTTACAATTTCTGTAGATAATAATCTTTCTTTCCTTGTTTATTATCCTGAAAAACTTAATATTGGCCAAGAAGTTACTGTAATTATTAGACCAGAAAAAGCTATTATTTATCCTTTAGAAAGTGACATAGAGAATTATTACTTAGGAACTATAGAAGAAATAGTATATAATGGTACACATAGTCGTATTATTACAACTCTTAATAAAAATCAATTTTTAATTATTTCTCAACAAAATATTAGTACAGATTATCTACAACAATGTCCTCCTCATAAACAAGTTAAAATTAAGATTATTCCAGAAAATATTCGGATAATTACTGACGATTATTACCCAATAATAATTAATAATAATTTATTGTCTTAAAAAATGCTAAAAATTGATTATTACTAACATTCTAGGAACAACACAAGAGGCTGACAAAATAAAGCCTGTGTTAATTTTTAATAAAAAAAAGAAGGAGAAGATTATGTCTGCGAATCCACCATCTCAGTTGTATCATCACAAGACTGAAAGCGAGGTAATAGAAATTTTCAGTAGTAATTTAGAACTAGGATTAACTGCGGAGGAAATATCCCAACGTTACGAACAATATGGCTGGAATGAATTAAAAATTAAAGGTGGTAAACCAGCTTGGCTCAGATTTGTACTGCAATTTAATCAACCCTTACTCTACATTTTACTAATTGCAGGTATCGTCAAAGCTTTTTTAAATTCTTGGAGTAATGCCACAGTAATTTGGGGGGTGACAGTAATTAATGCCGTGATTGGCTATGTACAAGAAGCCAATGCCGAAAATGCGATTGCATCCCTAGCTCAAGTAGTCACCACCGAAGCAACAGTAATTAGGGATGGACAAACCTTACAAATACCCTCACAGGAGCTTGTACCGGGTGATATTGTGTTAATTACCTCTGGTGATAAAATACCAGCAGACTTAAGATTACTAGGTGTCCGTACCTTACAAATAGATGAATCAGCCCTCACTGGGGAATCTGTACCCGTAGATAAAACCATTGGTGCTTTACCTGAAGATACGCTCCTCGCTGAACGAATTAATATGGCATATGCTAGTAGTTTTGTTACCTTTGGTCAAGGGAAGGGCATTGTTGTCGCTACGGCTAATGCTACCGAAGTGGGCAAAATCTCCCAATCTATTGGCAAAAGAGTAAATTTAAGTACACCTTTAACCCGTAAATTTGCCCAATTTAGCAATAAGTTACTTTATGTGATTCTTACTCTTTCTACCTTAACTTTTATTTTGGGTTTAGCCCAAGGTGGCTCTTGGATAAATATGTTTGAAGCAGCCATTGCCTTATCTGTGAGTGCAATTCCTGAAGGCTTACCCGCCGTTGTTACTATTACCCTGGCTATTGGCGTGAATCGCATGGCTAAAAGAAACGCTATTATCCGTAAATTACCAGCAGTAGAAGCTCTAGGCAGTGCCACAGTGATTTGTTCTGATAAAACCGGAACTTTAACCGAAAATCAAATGACTGTTCAACGTATTTATGCAGGTTGCCAACGCTATCAGATCACAGGAAGTGGTTATAGTCCTAAAGGAGATATTCTACTGCTCAGTGATGATCAAGTAGCAAATCAGCAAGAAGATAAACTTAGTCCAGCCTTAGAACAATGTTTAAGAGCTGGATTATTATGTAATGATTCGCACCTGAAGCAAAAGGGTTACGATTGGATTGTGATAGGAGATCCCACAGAAGGAGCTTTAATTACCGCAGCAAAAAAGATGGGTTTGAGTAAGTCAGGTTTATCGGCTGCGTTACCTCGATTAGACTCAATTCCTTTTGAATCTCAGTTTCAATATATGGCTACTCTCCATAATAGCCATTCCCATTTAATTTATGTTAAGGGATCTGTTGAGTCCATTCTCAGTCGTGCTACGACCATATTGGATGCTACAGGTAATACGATCGCACTGAACCGAGCAGCAATTGAGCAAGAAGTAGAACATATGGCTGCTCAAGGTTTAAGAATATTAGCTTTTGCCAAAAAAGAGGTTTCTGCCCATCAGCACGCCGTAGATCACAAAGATTTAGAAAATGGCTTGATCTTTTTAGGTTTACAAGGGATGATCGATCCACCACGTCCTGAAGCCATTGCGGCGGTAAAAGCCTGTCAAAATGCAGGAATCCAAGTCAAAATGATTACCGGAGATCATATTGCCACAGCTCGTGCGATCGCACAAAGAATGGGTATTCAAAAATCGGGAGCAGTTATTGCTTTTGCAGGTAAACAACTCGCTACCATGAAGACAGCAGAAGTGATTCAAGCAGTTGAAGATGGCTCAGTATTTGCCAGAGTTGCTCCTGCTCAAAAATTACAATTGGTGGAAGCATTGCAAACACGAGGAGAAATTGTTGCTATGACAGGAGATGGTATTAATGATGCACCTGCTCTCAAACAAGCGGATATTGGTATCGCTATGGGTAAAGGGGGTACAGATGTTGCTAGAGATGCTTCAGATATGTTACTTACTGATGATAACTTTGCTTCCATCGAGGCGGCAGTAGAGGAAGGAAGAACAGTCTATCAAAATTTGCGCAAAGCGATCGCGTTTCTATTACCAGTTAACGGTGGCGAATCTATGACTATTCTTATTAGTGTCTTATTAGCGCGAGATTTGCCTATACTCTCTCTCCAAGTATTATGGCTCAATATGATTAATTCAGTCACCATGACTGTTCCTTTAGCTTTTGAGCCAAAAACAAAAGGTTTAATGGAGCAACCACCCCGTAATCCTAATGAACCTCTAGTTACCAAGAACTTATTAACTCGTATCTCTCTTGTCTCTGTCTTCAATTGGATTCTCATTTTTGGCATATTTGAATATATAAAGCAAACAACGGGAAATCTTGATTTAGCCCGGACAATGGCAATTCAAGCCCTAGTTGCTGCTAGAATTGTCTATTTACTCAGTATTAGTCAGTTAGGCAAAAGTTTAGTACAATATATTTTAGGAAACTCAACTACTATCATCCAAGCACCTATGGTGATCGTCGGTATTATCGTTGCTGTCCTGCTCCAAATTGCCTTTAGTCAGGTTCATTTTTTGAATTTACTCTTTAAAACTGCACCTTTAGAGCTTAATCAATGGTTAATTTGTTTAATTCCCATCTTACTAATGATTCCAACCGCTATACTAGCTAATTATATTGATCCTCAACAACCAAAAATATCATTGCATTGACACTCCCTCGCTAAAAACGAGGGATTCTTGGTTCACTGACTCAAGTTGTCT
>CAYPSO010000066.1:0-25908 GCA_964413275.1 uncultured bacterium
CCTCTAGATGCAGATTTAAAACGTAAACCCGCATGGTATGCTATTGCTCGTGCCTTTGAGAATGCTCCTAAACGATAAGTTAGGTTAGGAACAAGCAAGAATTTTTTCTTCGTCTCAATTTGTAAATATTAATCTTATAATTTGAGTTGATTTAGTTATGATATGAGATAAGATTCTATGTAACAAATATCAATGACAACAACTATTGAGATTGGAACATTAATTACCCATTCTGATGAAATTAAAAACGGAAAACCTATTATTACAGGGACAGGAGTCACTGTCAATCGTGTTGTCAGTTGGTATAAACTGGGTTTAACACCAGAAGAAATCCTCAACCGAATGGGACATCCTCACTTAAATTTGGCTAAAATTTATGCTGCCTTGAGTTATTATCATGCGAATCGAGAAAATATAGAGGCTGATTTATCTGCCGAATTAGCTGAAGCAGACAAATTTGAACAACAATGGTTACAAATTAATCAAAACCAATAATAATAATAATGTTATCTTTATATTTTGATTACCTTACCAAATAACATTTATATTGTAAAGAGAGAACTTGGTATCCGCAGTGATTATTGGTAGATTTTTAATCTGACTTTGGGCGATTAATAAGCGGTCAAAAGGATCGTTATGATGGCTTTCCAAGTACCATATTTGTAGAACATCTTTCAAGTTAATAGAAAGAGGAATAAAGCCATAGTAACTAAGACGACTGGGAATATAGATTTCAGGAGACTCAGGTAGAGGTAGTTTTCCAATCTTTGCTTTAATGACTATTTCCCAAACACTTACAATGCTAAAGAAAATATCGTTTTGGGGATTACTGATCAGGTTACGAGCAGTTATTGAGAGTTTTTCATCATTGGTAACCCACCACAAAAAAGTATGAGTGTCTAGAAGTAACTTCATCTTTAATTACTTAATTTTCACCCAAAAAAGTTTTGAGAATATCTTCGGGAAGAGGATCATCAAAATCATCAGGTACAACAAACTTTCCTTGATCGATACCCGGAATACGTTTACTTTTTACTCCAGCAGATGTATGTGCTACTCTTGGTGAAGAAGGAATAAGCCGTGCCATTTCCTCACCTTCTACAGAAATAATAATTTCTTCTCCTTTTAAAACGAATTGTAGTAGTTGAGAAAATTTCTGTTCAGCTTCTTGTTTGTTTACATGAATTGCCATAAGAACTAAGGACAAGCCTTTATTTGCATTTTACTAGTGTCCTATTATAACCGTTGTCAGCTTGCAAAGTATAAGTCAGTTAAATGTGATTGCCTAGTGGCAAAAGCCTATGAAGATTATCTTTCAGTGGTGCTACAATATTAGCTCAACAATGTTTTCCTACTATACCCTAATTCAATCACGGGTCAAAAAATCATTTAATTAGAAATTAAAATGACACAACTTATTATCAAATATCCTCACAACTTTCCTGATGCTATTGGTCAAAGCAAAGAAGAATTTGAACAAGAAGCAAAATGGGCAATGGCAGTAAAACTATTTGAAATGAAACGCCTTTCCTCTGGAATGGCAGCCACTTTATTAGGCGTAGATCGAGTTACTTTTCTTTTAAAATTAAATGATTATGGAGTACCTATGATTGACCTGACTGAAGAAGAGTTATTATCTGATTTAGAAAATGCCTAAAACAGAAAAAATAGTCATCAATACTTCACCACTTATTGCTCTTATTGCTGCTTTAGATGACTTAAAAATTTTACAATTTCTTTATACAGAAGTTTTTGTTCCCTTTGAAGTCTGTCAAGAAATTATTGTAGGTGGTTCAACGGGTTTTGCTGTTACTGAATTTCAACTAGATTCTTGGATCAGCAAACAATCATCTCCTTTAACAATTAATCCATTACTACTAAATTCCCTAGACTTAGGAGAAGCTTCTGTTATTCAATTAGCCTTAAATAAATCTCTGCAAACTGTATGTATTGATGAATCAGTAGGCCGACGTATTGCTAGATTAAGTGGACTATCTGTTACAGGTTCAATCGGTATTTTACTCAAAGCTCTCAAGCAAGGTTATTCATTATCTATTCAAGAATGTATTAACAAAATGCTTAATCATAATATTCGTTTAAGTAAAACAATAATTAATTTTGCCCTTAAACAAGCAGGAGAATAAATTATAATTATCGAGCAGAAATTTATCCAAAAAATATAGTAATATAATTGTGAGAGGTGGACTCAGGGATGATTAATTCCTGACGGCGAGTTATTAATTCCCATTTAATATTAGTCTTTTCATTTGGGGAAATGACTCCATTCAAAGTTAATAACTCAGGAATTATGACTCTGATTTTTTCACTTAATACCTCAAGATTTTCCGCTTCAGTTACTAAACCCAAAACATCATCACTAGTAGCAACCCATACTTCTGCATCTGAATCCCAAAATGCTTCTACTTGATAGTTCTTGTTTATTAAAGTCATTTTATATTTTAATTAATAGATAATTTATTATATCAAATTATTATCTATTATCTCTATAATAATTATGTGACTCATTAATGAGTTAGCAACAGGCAAGAGTTTTTTCTTCGTTTCAATTTATAACTTATAAAAGATTAAAATGAGTAAATAAACAGACTACTTTTAATCAAAAAATTAATTAAATCAAATGCAGATAACTAAGACAGAATTTAAAGCTCAATTAGAAGAAATTTTGGAGAGATTAGATTTAGAAAATGAGGACATTATCATTGTTGATGATGGTAAACCTGTATTTAAACTTTCTAAATATCAAGAGACATCTGTTAGTACAGCCGAATTATTTGCTCCCCTCAGAGGTAAGGTTAAATATTATGAAGATTTAACCTCTCCTACCACTGAAGAATGGAGTGAGGTATGAAAATTGTCTTAGATACTTGTGCTTTAATTTAGTGGAGTTTAGATCCAGATTTACTTTCACCTTCAGCAAAACATCTTTGTACTATTATGGAAGAAGAAAAAAATGGTTTAGTTGCTTCTATTTTGCTATGGGAAATTGCACTCAAAGTTAAAAAAAATAAGTTAGATTTGGGAATAGATATAAATACATACATTCATACTCTGTATCGCTCGGATGTTATACAAATTATCCCTATTGATGTAGATTTGTGGGTGGATAGTGTTAATTTGGATTGGGAACATCGAGATCCCGTTGATAGAGTAGTGGTGGCTTTAGCTGATAAATATCAGGCTCAGTTAATTACGAAAGATAGTATTATTAGAAATTTTTATTCTTTAGTTATTTGGTGAAAATTTGCAGTTTGATCTCCTTTATAAATATATTAGGTTTTTATTAGTAAAATATCATAATTACCCTAGAAAAGCTATAACTATTATCTAATTTAACCCCAAAATTAATCTTTATTGATATTATTAGGTACAGGATCGTAACCTCCGGGATGAAAAGGATGACAACGAAAAATCCGTTTAATTGCTAACCATCCTCCCTTAAAAACACCGAATTTTTCCACTGCTTCTAAAGCATATTGAGAACAAGTTGGAGTAAATCTACAACTAGGTAAAAATAGAGGAGAAATAAAATTTCGATAACCACGAATTAATAATATTAAAAGGCTCTTCATCTGATAATCTTTAAATTGTTGTTGTTATAATTAAAAAATTGATTGAGTCTTATTCTAATCTTTTGTATCCTTTGGGTATTATTTTTACCTATCTAACAGCAATTATTTTACTTGCAGAAGGTTTAAATCGTTTTACCCATCTTAATGCTGAATTTACTAGAAAAATAGTTCATATTGGCACTGGTAATATAATTTTATTTGCTTGGTGGTTTCATATTCCCGCTTTGGTAGTAGTAATTGCGGCAGTTATAGCAGCTATAATAGCTATTTTATCTTATTTTTTACCAATTTTACCTAGTATTAATAGTGTTGGTCGTAAAAGTTTAGGAACTTTCTTTTATGCTATCAGTATTGGCTTATTAGTGGCGTGTTTTTGGCATATCTCTCAACCTCAATATGCAGCCATTGGCATTTTAATTATGACCTGGGGAGATGGACTAGCAGCAATTATCGGTCAAAACTTTGGCAAACATCCCTATCAGTTTTTAGGTAGTAAAAAAAGTTGGGAAGGTACTTTAACTATGGCTTTAGTGAGTTATCTTGTAAGTAGTTTAATTTTATTCAGTATTTTCGGTAATATCTGGTCTATTTACTTAGTATCCTTAATAGTTGCCATCGTTGCAGCTAGTTTAGAGCTTATTTCTTGGTTTGGTATGGATAATTTTACTGTCCCTGTAGGTAGTGCAGCTATATCATTTTTATTAACGAATATTTGGTTAAGTTTGTAGATAAAAATAATGAGAGAAAATCAATTAATTAAATTATGCTTGCTATAAAATATTTACTAAAATATTGCTTAATTATTATTACTTGATTTGCGATGACTTATTAGTTAATATAAAACTACTTATTCTTTTACTAGGAAGAAATTGATGTTTAAAATAATTCAAGAAGATAAACAATACAAAACCTATATTATTAGTAATTCTTCTTCTCGTTTAGAAATCGTACCAGAAAGAGGAGGAATAGTTACTAATTGGCAAGTAGAGAATAATGATATTTTATATTTAGATCGAGAACGTTTTGCCGATCCTAATCTGAGTATTAGGGGGGGAATACCAATTTTATTTCCCATTTGTGGTAATTTACCCAATAATATTTTTACCTACAACAATAGCGAATATAATCTTAAACAACATGGTTTTGCACGGGATTTACCTTGGCAAATTGAAAAAGAAACAGTAAATAATGATTCAGCTAATCTAAGTTTAATCCTCAAAAGTAATCAACAAACTCTCTCAGTTTATCCCTTTGAATTTGAAGTTATATTTACCTATAAATTCACTGGAAAGAGTTTAAGGATAGAACAAACTTATACCAATAAATCTCAAGTAAAAATGCCTTTTTCTACAGGTTTACACCCCTACTTTTGTGTTACTGATAAATCTCAACTTGAATTTAATATTCCTTCCCATCAATATCAAGACCAAAAAACAAAATCAGTTCATACTTGGCAAGGTCAATTTGATTTTAATCAAAACGAAATTGATGCAGGTTTTATGTCCCTTAATGGTAATTCTACTTCCATGATAGATAAAGCAAGGGGATTAGAATTGACAATCAATTTTTCAGATTCATACTCAACTGTGGTGTTTTGGACTCTCAAAGGTCAAGATTATGTTTGTCTTGAGCCTTGGACAGCCCCTCGCAATTCCCTCAATACTGGCGTAGGATTAATTTATATTGACCCTGAAACTACTTTACATACTTGGGTTGAGATGTCAATCAAAAAAACTTAAAAAAATACTTGCTTTTTCAAAAAAGGTTTGTTATGATTGTAAACTGTCAGTAGTAAATGACACTTTAGGGGTCGCTAACTCAACGGTAGAGTACTCGGCTTTTAACCGATTAGTTCCGGGTTCGAATCCCGGGCGACCCATTTTATATCATTTTCCTAAAATAAATGGTTAATTTCAGCTAAAATAATTTTCAAACAAGCCGCTTATACTATCGAAAAATATCTTTTAGAAATTTGCCATTACTTTATCAACAGAACAACCAGTGGAGTAATGGAGGGTATTAATAATAAAATTAAGTTAATTTTAAGACAAAGTTACGGCTTTAAAGACTTTGAACTTTTAAAGGAAAAACTATTAACTTGTCTTCAATGATAAGTCCAGCTTATCACCATAGATACGGGAGAGCCAATAGGAACAGAAAATACTAATAATCAAAGAATTGTAAATTTAGATACATTTTTACAGAAGATTTCTGAAGAGTCTATTTTTGGATTTTTTTGTTTATGGTATAATAAATAACATAGTATTTAAAGGATTTATGCTATGAAAAAAAGCTTACAAAAATTTTACCAAGCTGTAGCCGATGATCCAACTTTAATTGCACAGATTGAAACTATTGTTGATAAACAAGATTTTTCTAAGTTGTTGGTTCAACTCGGTGCAGAAAAGGGGTATCATTTTACCTCTTCAGAAGTCGAATCTTCCATTAAAGATAATACCGCATCCGAACAGGGTGAATATTTCTGCCTACCTATTGGATGCTGGCATAAACCCCAACTTGTTTAAGGGGAAAAATGTTTTTGGTGGGCATTGCCCACCCTACTTTAGGTTAATTCTAATAAAATCTCTGGATGAATAAATTTATAACCAGCATCTTTAATTTTCTTAGTTGATAAACGAGTATTATAAGGATATACTTGGGAATCGTTTTCGCTCCAAGTAATTTGGGGTAATTGGTGAATGGTAAATAATTTTTCTAATAATTCTTTTCGTTTCATCGGGTAATCGTGTCCTAAATTATAAATACCATTTAATTGTTGTTCTTTAGCAAAATCTAAAGCATGAACAATATCATCTAAATGAACCCAATTACTATAATCTTCTCCATTTCCATTTTGAGTAGTACCAGCCCAGTTTTTAAAAATTTTAATAATTGGCCTTCCGGGGCCATAAATTCCCCCTAAGCGGAGAATACAGGTTTTAATATTTAATTGATTTAATGATAATAAAGTTTGTTCTGTATCAAGTAATATTTCACCATTTTCATTAGTTGGTGTTGCTATAGCCGTTTCATCAGTCCAAATGCCTTTTTTATCTCCTAAAATTGCGTAACTACCTGTATAAATTAATTGTTTAACTGTTGTGTTTTGTTCTAAAAGTTTTACTAAATTTTGAGAAGTTTCTAAATAAGTTTGTCGATAAACTGTACGATTTTTTGCTCCGATGGAAAGCAAAATCATATCTTGATTGTTTATTGCTTCTGCTAAAGATTCTGGATTATTATCCATTAATACAACTACTTTATCTGTAATAGCTTCAAGGGTTGCTTTTTTTTCTGGAGTAGTGGTAGTAACTGTTAAACAATGTCCCTTTCTTTTCCAGAAACGGGCGATAGATTGTCCAACATAACCACAACCAATAATAGCAATATTCATAGGAATAACTCTTAATATTTGTCAAAATTTATTATATAATAAATCATAATCATAATCTAAAAAATATTCAATAATAAATATGACAGAAGTTTGGAAACAAGAAAAGATTATTAATTGGAGTCAAATTATTTTAAATAGTTACGAACAGATTGTTGGCAAAAAACTTATTGCCAGAACAAATAATAAAATAGAAGATGCTAAAGCATTATTTTTAGCATCTTTTGTGGTAGTTTCCCATGGTAGAGAATCTATTCCAATTCTTAATTATGGTAATCAAATAGCTTTAGATTTGTGGGAAATGGAGTGGGACAACTTTACTCAGACACCATCAACTAAAACCGTCGAACATAATAATATAAAAGAAGCTCAAAGAAGACAAGAAATGTTACAACAAGTTCAACAAAAAGGTTATATAGATAATTATGAATGCATAAGAATTACGATAACAGGTAAAAGATTTTTTATTAAAAATGCCATAGTCTTTAATTTAATCAATAATAATAATCAACCCTGCGGACAAGCAGCCACATTTTCTGAATGGAAATTTTTAGAAAATTAATTTTTATCTTCCAATTGTGGGATTAAATAAGTCAACCATTCAAATTTATTATCATCATCTGTCAATTTTTTTCTTAATAAACGCCATGTTTTGCCCTCAGCTTGTCTCTGTAAATAAATCTCAAAAGGATTATTTTTTAGCTTAACTTCTTGACGGCTAAATTTCATGGTTAAATTATATGTACCCTGAAGATGGTAAGCAGGTAATTTAGCAATATAAATAGATTCTAAGTTTTTAACGTTAATATTGGCAATACCTAACTTGGGAGTATTAGTATTAAGTTGTTGGCTCAAACTATCTTCAGTTTGTTCAAGTTGTAAGGCAATCGCTTTTTCAACTATTTCTCCACTGGGAGCTAATTCTGTTGGAGGTGTCGTTGTACCACAGGCAGTAAGTAGTAAAATAAAAAAAGCGGTTACAATCCCCTGATATAATCTCTTATTCATTGTTCATTGAAAATAATTTAATTTGCAGTCTCAAATTATGACATCTTTACCACCTAATTTAAACCGTATTGTTGAGCGTTTCAAACGTCGTACTGATCCAAAACAACGTTATGAGCAACTGCTTTGGTATGGCAAAAAACTGCAAGAATTGCCAGAATCAGACAAAATTCCAGAAAATAAGGTATATGGTTGTGTATCTCAAGTTTATATTACTGCTCATTTAGAGGAAGGCAAAATAACCTATCAGGGAGACTCAGATGCTCATTTAGTCAAAGGATTAGTTGCTTTATTAATTGAAGGTTTAAATGGGTTAACTCCCGAAGAAATTTTACAGGTGAAACCAGATTTTATTAAAGAAATGGGTTTAGATGTAAGTCTTACTCCTTCTAGGGCTAATGGTTTTTATAATATCTTTCAATTAATGAAAAAAAAGGCTCTATTATTTTCAGAATAAGTTATGGTTTTTTTTGATAAATTATTGTTGTGAATTTGTGGCAAAATTGGCAAACAATTCTGCTCCAGTGAGATTATGAGTTTCATTAGCAAAAGAATAATATTCAGGTTTTTCATCAATAAATACTTGATGATCGAAAATCAATTCTTGAGTATTTTTGAATAAACCAATAGGTATAAAATATTGATGATTAGCTTTTAATCTATAAAAAAGATGAGTACCACATTGCTTACAAAATCCTCGCTCTGCCCAATCTGAAGAACTAAAAATTCCTATATTTTTCTCACCTTCAAAGGAAACATCGCTTCCACAATCAACAGCAAGTAAAGCACCTCCTCCCCATGTTCTACACATATTACAATGACACGCACCTACTTTATTACTCATATTTTTAGCAGCAATTTTTACTGCTCCACAAAGACAAGTACCTTTTCCTATAAATGTATTAGTCATAATTTTTTTGAAGATTATTGTAATTAAAATATAATTTTATTATTATAGCAATTATCTTTGGTAAGTAAACATATTTTTTTTGATTAAACTTATGATAATAAATATTCAACATACTATTGAGCAACTGCGTAATCTTACTAATTTTAATGTTATTACTAAGTGGCGTTTTTTTAATGATAATTTAGTAAATTTACCAACAGTTAATGATATTGAAAATTGGCAAATCGCTCCTGTTAATGAAAAGCAATATATTATTTGTGAATCAGGGCGTAAAGTTTATTGGTTAGCACATAAATTCACTATTCCCCATGATTTAAACGGTTATTCTCTGATTAATTTATCTTTACGTTTGTGTTTAACTTGGTGGGCAGAAAATGCTCAAATTTTTGTAAACGGAAAATTAGTACAAGAAGGAGATTTATTTGATTCTTCGGCACGGGTTTTATTAACACCTAAAGCAACTCCTAATAATACTATTTTAGTGGTAATTCGTTTAGTTAGTCCGGGTCATGATATTGGTGCCTTAATGCGATCGCATTTAGTATATGAATCTCCAGAAATAGATCCGGGATTTTTTGCCGATGAATTAACAATTTTAAATAAATATTTAACTGAATTTGAACCAGAAAAATTAGAAATTATTAACCAAGAAATAACTAATTTAGATTGGGATAATTTAGAAAATAGAGAAATATTTAAGCTGTCCATAATTAAATTACGTCAAAAATTAGAAAAACTAGCTATTAATATTAAAAAACGTCGCTTTTATATGTTAGGTCATGCCCATCTTGATATGGCGTGGCTTTGGACTTTAAATGAAACCTATAAAGTAGCACAACGCACCTTTAATTCTGTCTTAAATTTACAGGAAAAATATCCTGATTTAACCTTTTGTCATACTACTCCAGCTTTATATAATTGGATTGAAGAAAATCAACCTAATTTGTTTAAATCAATCCAAGAATCCGTTAGTTTAAATAAGTGGGAAGTGCTAGGAGGAATGTGGGTTGAGCCAGAAGTTAATTTGATTTCTGGTGAATCTTTAATTAGACAATTACTTTATGGACAATATTATATTAAAGAGAAATTTGGTAACTTTACAAAAATAGCATGGTTGCCTGATAGTTTTGGTTTTCCTTGGACATTACCCCAGATATTTCAACAAGCAGGAATTGACTATTTTGTAACAGGTAAATTACATTGGAATGATACCAATAAATTTCCTCATGGTTGTTTTTGGTGGCAGTCTCCTGACGGTACAAAAATTTTAACTTTAATGTCACCTCCTAATATTACAGGAGTGATGGATACTAACCCAATTACTATGACAAATTACGCTATTAATTGGGAAAAACAAACTAATTTACAGGATATATTTTGGCTACCCGGAGTGGGAGATCATGGAGGCGGGCCAACCCGTGATATGATTGATGTAGCTTCTAAATGGGAAAATTCACCGTTTTTTCCGTCTCTTGGGTTTAGCACTGCTAATAATTATTTAGAAAAAATATCAACAAGTGAAAATTTACCAGTATGGAATCAAGAACTATATTTAGAATTGCATCGAGGTTGTTATACCACCCATGCTGAACAAAAAAAGGCTAATCGTCATTGTGAAAATTTACTATATCAAGCAGAATTATTTGCGTGTTTATCTTCCTTAATTAAGAAAACAAATAAATTTCAAATAGAACAAAATAATAATTTAAAAAATCAAATTAAAAAAGCTTGGCAAGGAGTTTTATTAAATCAATTTCATGATATTTTACCCGGTACTTCCATTACAGAAGTATTTGAGGAAGCCAATCAAGATTGGGCAAAAATAATCGACATAGGAGAAAATATTTTACAGCAAAGTTTACAAGAAATTGCCTCATATATAAAATTACCTAAATCTCCTCATCCTCAAGCAAAACCATTAGTAATATTTAATCCGACAAATTGGACTAGAAATCAAGTAATATCAGTTAATTTAACTAAGAAAAATTATCAAATTTATGATTTAGATGGAAACCAAGTATCTCACCAAATATCTAGTGATAATAAACTATTATTTTTAGCTGAAAATATACCATCTATTGGTTATCGTTTATATTGGTTAGTTGAAAGCGAGCAGTTAGAAAATGAAATATTAACTACAACTACTGATTTTATTCTCGAAAACGAATTACTTAAAGTAAAGATAGATTCTAAAACAGGAGAATTAAGTAGTATTTGGGATAAATTAAATAAAATAGAAATACTTGCAGGTAAAGGAAATCAGTTACAATTTTTTACAGATAAAGGACAATATTGGGATGCGTGGAATATCGATCCTAATTATAAAAAATATCCATTACCTAATGCAGAATTATATTCTATTGAATGGCTAGAAAAAGGTAGTTTAAAATCTTCTATTAGAATCATTAAAAAATTTGGTAAATCTAAGTTTATCCAAGATTATATTTTAGAAAAAAATTCTCCTATTCTTAAAATTGCAACTATGGTAAATTGGCAAGAAACTCATGTTTTAGTTAAAGCAGCTTTTCCCTTAAATTTAGATAGTAATTATGCGACTTATGAAATAGCTTGTGGTGCTATTGAAAGAACAACTAAAGCAAAAACTGAGGAAGAAAAAGCAAAATGGGAAGTATTTTCCCATCGTTGGGCAGATATATTTGATAATAAATTGAATTATGGAATTAGTCTGCTTAATGATTGTAAATATGGCTATGATATTAAGTCTAATGTAATGCGTTTAAGTTTATTACGTAGTCCTCAATGGCCAGATAAAAATGCAGATAAAGGAATACATCATTTTAGCTATGCCTTATATCCCCATAAAGACACTTGGCAAGAGGCAAAAACTGTACGCTATGGATATGAATTAAATTTACCCTTGTTATCAGCATTTTCTCAAAATAATTTATATCCCTATCTAAATTCCATAGGAAAATTATTAGATTTAGGTAATAATAGTTTAATTCTGATGGCTTTCAAATTTGCTGAAGATAATTCAGATAATTTTATTTTGCGTTGTTATGAATCTGAAGGAAATAGTGCAGAATTATCCTTACAAAGTGATTTTGATTTATCTATTAAGCAATCAGTGAATTTGCTAGAAATAGAAAATTTAACAACTATAAAAGAAAATATTATCAAAATCAATCCTTGGCAAATAAAAAGTTATTTAATTGGGGATTAGGGATTAGGTATAAAGTAGGGTGGGCAATGCCCACCAAAGAAATAATTGTTACCTGCTACTACATCAAGGTTATCTATATTAGAAAAAAAGCCCAGAATATGACCGATTGCTTGTATTGCTATGGTTTGAAAATCAAGGGCATCTTCGGCAACTCCATCACCATTATCAAAATCCCATAAACTCAAATAATGTCTGAGAATTATTAGACAAAATAAAGTCGGATGCAGAAATATTTTCTGTATTAAAGTTATTTAAAATAACTAAGGTTTGCTCTTGGAAATTAATTAAAGTATTGCTATCATTTTGAATAATTTGTAAGTCTTTAAAGTCAATTGTGTCTGGTAATTGCAATAAATCCTTACCGTCTTCAAAATCAGTAATAATATCTGTACCTTCCACAGAAAGAATAAAAGTATCCCTTCCATTTCCTCCTGTTAAAGTATTTATACCGCCACTACCTTTAAGGGTATCTTTTCCTGCACCTCCTATTAAAATATCATCGCCACTACCACTATCTAAATAGTCGTTTCCCATCTCTCCATAAAGGATATCTTCACCTCTGCCAGAAAAGAGAGAATCATTACCCCAATTGCCATAGAGAATATTATTACCTTGGCTATCTTTAACTAAATCATTACCCGCACCGCCATCAAGAATATCATCTCCTTGAGCACCATCTAAAAAGTCTTTACCCTTACCACCAAGCAAGTAATCATTACCTTTACCACCTTCAAGAATGTCATTACCTCTACCACCATTGAGAAAATCATCCCCTTTACCGCCATCAAGAATATCTTTACCTTGAGCACCAAATAATAAATCACTACCTTGATTACCCTTTAAGAAATCTTTTCCCTCACCGCCATCAAGAATATCCTTACCTTGAGCACCAAAAATGATATCGTCTCCTCCAAAACCATCAACCACATCATCTCTTGATGTTTGTGGTAAATAATCATTATTTTCTGTGCCTTTAAGGGAGAAAGCATTACCTAAATTTAAAGTATTAGCAATGGCGGCTTTATAAGCAAAGGCAGTCAATTCTGCTTTAGCACCATTGCGATTTAATAAAACAGAAACAGTGATATCGTCACGGAGAAAATAATCTACATTAGAGCTATAACCAAAAAGCCCACCAGTCATTCTTCTAGAGTCACTCCAAGTATATTCCCCCGAAAAAACCCCCATGCCAAATTCAAATCCGGGTACACCAGTATTCACATAGTTAAATATCTCGTCAGTAGAAGCAAATTTTAATAACTCCCCTGAAGCCAAAGCCTCAAAAAATATCGCCACATCCTGCGCAGTAGCAACTATTGAGCCTGCGCCAATTGCCCAGGTTGTCTCAACATCCGTATATTCTTCTAAAACACCATCCTCTCCGATACTGCCATCTGCTCTAAAATAATCGTCATAACCCCTAGCACGTTGAGCAGTATCTACATCTTCTGTGGTAAAAAAAGTATTATCTAATCCTAAAGGTTGCAAAATTTCTTCAGTCAGAATTTGCTCAAAAGATTTATCTGTTGCTGCTTCAGCAATTAAAGTTGCAATGACATTACCTGTATTTGGATAAGTCCAAATATCGGAAACTCCTCCTGAAAAAAGAGGTTTATCAAAAGCGTAAGCAACTAAATCTTCTGGTTGCCAATCCCTCATTTCTCCTAAAAAATAGTCAGCAATTAAGTCAGATAAAAATTCTTCACTATTAGCGTAGTCAAATACGCCTCCCGTGCCATTAAGAAGTTGACGTAAAGTTAAATTATCACCATCGGGAATTCGAGCCGCAATTTCGGGCAACCATTCCCCCAAAGTATCATCTAAACTAAGTTTACCTTGCTCCTGTAACTTAAGAATCACCGCCGAAGTATAGGATTTACTGATACTTCCAATGTTAAATAAATCTCCAGTTTCAGTGGCTTCGAGAGTTTTTAAATTAGCAATACCATTAGCACCCGCCCAATTACCATATTTAGTAACAACGCCAACACTTACAGCCATATCGAATAAACCAACGTCTTCTGCCGTCTGTTGTAAAGTTGCTTGTAACTCTTCTGCTAAATCTTGGGAGACGATATTAATTTGATTCTGATTCATGACAATAACTCCGTAAAACATTTTCAACTGAAAACAGATTAACCAAAGCCCCTCGCAAACCATTACTGTGTAATGTCATGAAAATTGATGACAAATGTCATGTTTTAATTTCAAGCTAGAAAAGTAAACTTAAAATACCTATCTATGTTGTGTGGCGATGAATTGGCTTAAAAATAAATTTTTTTCTCCTTATATAACTTGGCGTTTAATAGAGTGGATTTTACTTTTAGGAAATTTAATCTCTATATTTTTTTCTAGTCATAATTTTTTAATTCGTCCTTATAGATTCCAATTAGAAATTGCATTTATTATTATATTTTTCTTATTAAGTTTTATTTTTCCTATAAATCGACCAATATGGCAAAAAAGAGTTTATTTTTCGATAGAAATATGTTTAATTAATCTTGCTTTACTAAATGCGATCGAATTTGATAACTTTATGTTTTTTGTTTTAGCAAAAGCCTGTTTTTTACTCAAAAGAAAAGATGCCATTATTACCATAGTTCTTACAGGCATAACTAATCTTTCAGCTTTTGCTTGGGTAGTACCAGACTTTCACGCAGAATCTAAAGAATATATTAAATCAAATGGCATAGAAAAATTTGTGCCGCCTTTATCAGAACTTTTGTTAAATTATGTAATAGACTATGTTGCTATTAGTTTTTTTCTAACTTTATTGATGTTTCTTTTTATTGCCGAATCTAAAAGTAGAAAAAAAGCCGAAAAGTTAGCTCAAGAAGTAGAAATTCTAGCAACAGCTTTAGAAAGAAATCGTATTGCCCGTGATATTCACGATTCTTTAGGACATACCTTAACTACCCTAGGAGTGCAGTTAGAATTAGCTCAAAAATTACATGGTATTAATTCAGAAAGAGCTAACCAAGCATTAAAAAATGCCCAACAATTAGCTAGTCAATCTTTAACAGAAGTGAGAAATACTGTTTCAGCAATTCGTGATAAAAATTTTAATTTAAAACGAGCCTTAAATGAATTAGTAAATCAATTCAGAAAAGATAACTTATTTGAAATTAAATTACAATTAAATTTACCTTCTCTGACCTTACAAACCAGTCATCAAATTTATTGTATTGTCAAAGAATCATTATATAATGTTCAGAAACATAGTCAAGCTTCTTTAGTTATTCTTAATAGTAGAAATAATTCAGAAAGTATTATAATTGAGATAGCTGATAATGGTATTGGTTTTAATTCATATCAAATTAATTCGGGATCTGGATTAAAAGGTATGTTAGAGCGATCGCAATTAATTAATGGTCAATTAAAAATAGATACCGTTCCTAATCAAGGGACAAGAATTCAATTGATAATACCAGTAATAAATGATTAAACTTTTATTAGCAGACGATCAAGAAATGTTCCGTCAAGGATTAGCTTCATTGTTATCTTTAGAAACAGATCTAAAAGTTGTAGGAGAAGCAAATAATGGTCAAGAAGCGATCGCATTAGCTGCATCTCTACAACCTGATATTGTTTTAATGGACGTAAGGATGCCAATTTGTAACGGAGTAGAAGCAACTCGGATCATTCATCAACGATTTCCTTGGATCGGAATTTTGGTATTAACTACTTTCGATCATGATGAATATGTCTGGCAGTCTCTAGAAGCTGGTGCTTTAAGTTATTTACTAAAAAGTACCTCGTCAACGGAAGTTGTTAATGCTCTACGAGCCTTATATCAGGGTCATTCTCAACTTGATCGCCTTATTGCTCAAAAAGTTTTTTCTAAATTAAAACCATTAGAAAAAAAAGTAGATTACCAATCTTTATTTAGTGAAAGGGAAATCGACGTTTTACAACTATTAGGAAAGGGAAAAAGTAACAAAGAAATTGCTAAATTTTTACATTTATCAGAGGGTACAGTACGTAATTATTTATCTAATATTTTCTGTAAATTAGATGTAAAAGATCGCACTCAAGCTGCGTTATGGGCGCAACAAAATATCGTGAATGCGGAAAAATTTAACTAAGCAATCGGTTTTTTTTATTACTTAATAATTAGGAGAAAAAAATGGACTTAACTACCACATATCTAGGAATTAATTTTAAGTCACCTTTAGTAGTCGGTGCAGCCGCACCCTTGACTGAAGATTTGGATAATATTAAACGTATTGAAGATGCAGGCGGTGCCGGAATAGTTTTACATTCCTTATTTGAAGAACAAATTCGTCAGGAAAAATTAGAATTATTTCACCACCTTAATTATGGTACAGAAAGTTTTGCCGAAGCCTTAACCTATTTTCCCGAACCAGAAATTTTTCACGTTGATATTGAACATTATCTCGAACATATTCACACGGCTAAAGAAATGGTTGATATACCAATTATTGCTAGTTTAAATGGTACGGATTTAAAAGATGGTTGGACTTATACAGCTAAACAAATTGAACAAGCTGGTGCTGATGCCATTGAATTAAATGTTTATTATGTTCCAACAGATATGAATCTCACAGGTTTGGATATTGAACAAAAATATCTGAATCTACTTAAATCTGTGAAACATCAGGTTAATATTCCAGTGGCTATTAAAATTAGTCCCTATTTTACTAATATGGCTAATATGGCTTATAAACTTGTCGAAGCAGGGGCTGATGGCTTAGTTTTATTCAACCGTTTTTATCAACCTGATATTGATATAGATAATCTGGAAGTGAGTAGTAATGTTTTATTGAGCAATCCCCAATCTATGCGTTTGCCCATGCGTTGGATAGCTATTTTATATGGTCGTTTAAAGGTTGATTTTGCTGCTACAAGTGGTATTCAGAAAGGACAAGATGTATTGAAAATGATGATGGCTGGAGCTAATGTTACTCTCTTAGTTAGTACATTGCTACGTCATGGTATTCCTTATATTTCCGAGATTGAATCAGAAATACGCAATTGGATGGAAGAACATGAATATGAATCCATTAAACAAATGCAGGGTAGTATGAGTCAAATTAATTGTCCCGATGAAAGTGCTTTTGAGCGCGCTCAATATATGAAAGCTATTCAATCCTATAATCCCGAACATAGTTTAATTTAAACTTCTTAAGATAGTTATTCCTTAACGCCTGATTAACTATCTTTTATCTACTCTAAGGGACTTGCGGTTAAATAAAGTACCATTTAAAGTAGGGTGGGCAAAACCAACAGATCGAGTTTACCCGAAATTCTCAAAGCATATTTTGCCCACCAAAAAATATATAAACTGGTATATTATTTGTTTGCTAAGCCCTAATAACTTTTGTTTGAAAACTCCCATCATCTTTAAGCTCTAATAACCTAAATCCGGGGAGTTGATTATCGATAGCAAATTCTTCACTTTTAGGTTGAAACTGCACACAAGTCGAAGGACTTCCTAAATAATTAACCCCTTCAATCTTCACATCAAATACAGAATGAATATGTCCAAATACTACCAATTTAACTTGTTGATACTGTTTAACTAAATCAATTAACTCCATACCATTTTCAAGGGTAATTTTATCCATCCAAACTGAACCAACTTTTAAAGGTGGATGATGTAAAGCAATTATAGTAGGAGATTTATTCCCTTGCAATTCATTTTTTAACCATTCTAAAGTATCTTGACTCAGATAACCGCCAATTTCTCCTTTAACAGTAGAATCGAGTAAAAGTAAATTCCATTTACCTATGATTAATGATTTATCAGTAAAAATCGGTTTTTCGTTTAATATTTCCCTCATTAATTGCGGTTTATCGTGATTTCCTGGTATCCAATAAGTCGGAATATTTAAGGATTTTAATTTGGTTTTTAACCGATGGTAAGATGCAGCAGTTTCATCTTGAGATAAGTCTCCAGTGAGCAAAATAAGGTTGGGTAAGGGTTGTAATTTTTTGATTTTTTCTATTACTAAATTTAAAGTTTGGTCTGTATTGACACCTTTTAGAGTTTCTTGATTTGAAGCAAACAGATGAGTATCAGTAACTTGAGCAATGGTAATCTTGACTACTCTCACCGTTAAGCTACGCTGTAACGGGAGATTCTTCCTTCCCCGAATGATGCCTCGTAAAAGCAGTGCCTTTACTCGGTCTTACCCTTTCTCCAGAAGCTATCGGGATACGCCCTACCCCTAAAATCCGTAAGCCTTCATCTCTGATATTCTTACTAGCATTAATGTCCCTGTCGTGTACCGTTTGACAGTTAGGACATTCCCACGTGCGAATATCTAAAGGTAATTTATGCACTTGATGTAAGCAGACATTACAAGTTTTTGAACTGGGAAAAAATCTATCTACTTCAATATAGGTTTTGCCAGACCATTCTGCTTTATATTTAAGCATGGTACAAAACATCCCCCAACCAGCATCATTAATGGACTTGGATAGATGTTTATTTTTAACCATGTTTTTTACTGCTAGATTTTCCACAACGATGACTTGGTTTTCGTCAACTAACTTACGACTTAGTTTATGTAAAAAATCCTTTCTACATCTGGCTATTTTTTCCTGAACTTTAGAAACTTTAACTCGTGCTTTATTGCGATTATTAGAGCCTTTAGTTTTTTTACTTAATCGCTTTTGTACTATGGCTAACTTTTGTTCGTATTTACGATAATATTTAGGATTACCATGCTTAGTACCATCAGAAGTAATAGCATAATGGTTAATTCCCATATCAATACCAATCGCCTTACCTATCCCCCATCCCCCGCCCCCTTGCCCCCCAAAATTGGGGGGTTGGGGGGCGGGGGATGGTAAATCTTTACCCTCATCAAATAGACAACTAACAAAATATTGCCCTGAAGGTGTCTGAGATACCGTTACTGACTTTAATTTCCCGAATGGTTGTTTTGATACTTTGCAATACACTTCACCTATTTTGGGGAGTTTTATCGCTGTATCAAGTAATTTACACCCTTGGGGTAATCTCATTGATTGGCGGTTACTTTTTTTCTTAAACCGTGGAAATTTAGCTCTACCTTCAAAGAAGTTAAGAAAAGCACTAGACAAGTCTAAAGCTACTTGCTGCAGTGCTTGTGATGGAGGCTCAGTCAACCATTCCATCTCTTTTTTAAGACTCGGTAAAAGTTTAATTATTGTATTTTGACTATCGCCTTTTCCTGTCTCTTTATAGGTTTGATTGGTTTTGTTAAGAGCATAGTTATAGAACCAACGACAGCAACCAAAAGCCTTAGCTAGTAAGACTTTTTGCTGTTCATCAGGATAGATTCTATATTTATACGCTTTTAACATTAGATTATTGCACTCGATACTCTTATGATACCATAGATAGTATCGTAAATATAACTAACAAACCAAGAAGCGGATGCGGCGACTTCTGGGGTTTCCCCAGAAGGCCAGCAGCACCAAGAAGCGGATGCGGCGCGCTCCGAGGAAACCTCGGAGCATAGCGCGCACCAAGAAAAAGATAGGCTAATCGCCTTTTGTTAGCTGGTTCGTTTTCATCTCACCGTTAACAAGAGCGGTTTAACGGGAGTCTTCAACTTCACATTTAGATAAATTAGTTCGGAATTATTTGTTATTTGAGATTTTCTAATTTCTATTCCCACCTTTTAAAAAAGTTTTTGATTATTTTTACTTATTTGTGTTATCATAAGCAAGGCTCTGAAATAAATAGGGCGACATAGCCAAGTGGTAAGGCAGAGGTCTGCAAAACCTTTATCCCCCAGTTCGAATCTGGGTGTCGCCTTTTTGATTGAACATAAAATATTTGTCACATTAACTCATTAAGCAAGTGCAAGCATTTTTCTTGCACTTGCCCAAGAAAATATTTAGATCTTGAAGTTCTTTTTCCTAACCTTTGTAAATCCACTTTTAATCTTGATTAGGAGGCAAAATTTGTTCAGCTTCTGGGCAGTCATCAGACACTGCTAATTCAGAATTAATACGAGATACGGAGGCTAATTTTTGTGTTACGGCACCAATACTCTCTAGCCTTACCATTTCCTCCCAAGAACTAAGTTCATCATCTTCTTCAGTTTCATAGCGAATAGTGACTAAATCTCCTTCTATATTAACAATACAAGCATTTTCAATCCAGCGCTGTTGATCCCGCAAGAAGATACAAACTTCACGACCATCTACAGACAGTTGATAAATCTTGCGGTGTAGCATAGGCTTTTCCCCTTAACTTTAAAAAGTTTCTCTTAAATTTAATTCGATAGGTTATAATTATAACCTATTAATTTGTTTAAATTAAGCTCAAGAGCCTAATAATCTTATTTTAACGCTTTCAGCAATTCTGTTACCTAAATATTCAGGTATTAAGCTTTCGTTCGGACCTAACAAGTATAAAATTAATCTTGTACGCCCACGCCACATTAATAGATTAGCATTGACTACTAATAAATCTTCTTGCCAAATTGCGTACATTATTTTGTAAAAGAAACCGGGTTCATTTTTGGCTTCTATTAATAAAGCCGGTAAATGAAATACGGGATCAATATAAAATTCTACTTGTATATCCTTAAGATTAAAATTCATATTAAATTCGACAGCAAGCATTTCTTCTACTTCAAAAGTACCTGCTAAGGCTTCTCTAACAGCACGGGCAACATTATCAGAGGTTTTTTTAGTTAAACTACTTCCTCCCCTAGAAACTACTAATTTGATAAATACCAACATGGGCGATTTGATTTGCCCATAAATATTTAAGTTATGAATATTTAAACCATAGGCGGCTAAAACTCCAAAAATGTCACTAAGTAAAAATGATTGATTACGGTAAGCAAAATTAATTATACTTTTGGATTTTTCCGCTTTAATATCAATTACTGCTTTTTTTGTTTTATACAGTTCATGGGCTAATTGTAAATTGTTAACCTGTATTTCATTACTGACAAACTGGTCATAAAATTCAGGAAAAGATTTATTGAACTGTTTTAATAATTTAATTGTTGATTGTTTTATTCCCGCAGTCATAGATTAGGGGTTATAAATAAACTTAAAATAAACTTAAAATAAACTTAAGTTATATAATTCGGATTTGTCTAGAGTATAAAGTATGAAAGTAAGTTATGTAAATTTTTAGTTTTATTATGCCTCCTAACTTTATCTTAATGTAAATAGTGAACACAGACTTGTGTAGTCAATTTAATACGACTACTTGCAGGATTAGTTTTGCTATGATACTATGGCTTCTAACTCTGTGTGTAAGCTTATAAAGTAATCATTAAACTAAGATTAAGCTTATAGTAATTATGAAGTAGGATATACTTCACTAACTACTAAAATTTTGATGGTACTAATTAAAATTTTTGTTTTTAAAATCATCAAACTGTAAAATAATCCCCCCCTCTTTTGAGAGTAAAGGATTTTCATAATTAAATTAATAACTTCAGCCTATCGGCATGGGTTTTTGGAAAAAATTACTTAACAACTCTTCGGCGGCGACAGCCCCACAACTGAACAATTTTGAGGGCGATATGATTATCACTAAAAGAGAAACCGCCCCAGAAAGCCGTATTTGTTTTAGTACACAACGGGATCTGGATCTTTATGAACTTGAAGAACTTTGCGATAGAGTAGGTTGGGCTCGTCGTCCTCTTAGGAAGGTTAGAAAAGCTCTTCAACATAGTTTTTTAGTTATTTCCATGTGGGAAGTTCGAGGTAAAAGTAAGCGTTTAATTGGTTTTGCCCGTGCTACTTCGGATCATGCTTTTAACGCCACTATTTGGGATGTGGTAGTCGATCCTAATTTTCAAAATAAGGGATTAGGTAAAGCAATGATGAAATATACAATCAAAAAGCTGAGAAGTGAAGATATTAGCAATATTACTCTTTTTGCCGATCCCGGAGTTATTGATTTCTATACACGCCTTGGTTTTTTGCTCGATCCAGAAGGTATAAAAGGAATGTTTTGGTATCCTGATTAATTTTTTTTGTCATATTTACAAATTTTGAGTTATAATTATTAAGTTGCCTTTTCGGGATGTAGCGCAGCTTGGTAGCGCGCCTGCTTTGGGAGCAGGATGCCGCAGGTTCAAATCCTGTCATCCCGATTATTAATGTTTCTTAGGATGACGGAGCTTTGAAGCTCCGTCATCCTTCCAATTACTGTTGTTCTTACTCATTGATACTCCACTGGTTAAAACCGAGTGGATTCTAAGCGGATGCTACGCAATGGGATAAATCCGCATTGCTTCGCTATTTACTATTAGTAATATTGACCAAAACTTACGCACGAAAAGCCCAAAACCCTTAATTTCTCGTTAAAAGGTGGTGGCTGAAAAGACAAAATCTCGTTCAAATGCGTAAGTCCTAGTAACACCAGTTTTATTGTTTGGCTACCAATAAATTCAAAATTAAGAGATAATTAATAATTAATAATTAATAATTGATTATTATATTAAAAAAAAATTTATGTCTAATTCTGCTATTCTTTGTGTTGATGATGAAGTTGCGATCTTAAATAGCCTCAAACAACAGTTGAAAAAAAGATTTGGCAATCGTTATATTTATGAAGTAGCTGAAAATGTTGAAGAGCCTTGGATGATTATTGATGAATTACTAGAAGATGAAATTAATATAATTGTTATTGTTTCGGATTGGCTAATGCACGGAATTAAAGGAGATGAATTTTTAATTCAGGTACATGAAAAATCTCCTCAATTGGTAAGGATAATGCTCACTGGGCAAGCAGATAGTGAAGCTGTTGCACGAGCAAAAAAACAGGCTAATCTTCCTGCTTGTTTGTACAAGCCTTGGACAGAAGAGCAACTAACCAATATTATTAATTCTGCTTTAGGAGGATAAACATGAGTGACAAAGCAATTATTTGTGTGGATGATGATGAAACTATTCTTAGTAGTTTAGGACAACAATTAAAACGACATTTTGGTCATGATTATGAAATTGAACTAATTAATAATGGTATGGAGGTTATAAATATATATGAGGAATTAATAGCTAAAGGCTTAGAAATTCCTGTAATTATCTCCGATCAAAATATATCTCCATTATCAGGAGATCAAATCTTAGTAAAACTTCATCAACTATATCCTAAAACTTTAAAAATTCTCTTAACTGGACAAGCTGATGGCGATAAAGTTGGCAATCTGGTTAATGTAGGTGCTTTATATCACTATATCCCTAAACCTTGGGATGAAACTGATTTAATTTTAACAGTAAAAGAGGCCTTACGTTCCTACGAACAAGAAGAACAGTTAGCGCAACAAAATAAATTATTAATAGAAACTAATGCGGAGTTAGCACAATCTCTTTCCTTACTGATGGCTACTTTAGAAGCTACTGCTGATGGAATTTTAGTGCTGGATAATAATGGTAATGTAGTTCGTTTTAATCAAAAATTTCTCAATCTTTGGAGTATTTCTGAAGATATAAACTCCATTAAAGATAAAAACCAAATTTTAGAGTTAGCTTGTCGTCAAGTGCTTCAGTCAGATATATGCTGTTTTCAACAATCCAAAACTTTATCAAAGCAAAATAATAATCAGCTCATAGAATTGAAAAACAATAAAATTTTA
This sequence comes from uncultured bacterium, assembly GCA_964413275.1. Classification (GTDB taxonomy): domain Bacteria; phylum Cyanobacteriota; class Cyanobacteriia; order Cyanobacteriales; family JAABRE01; genus JAABRE01. Next base: position 23,648 of record CAYPSO010000066.1, read on the forward strand.
GAATGCTGTATTCAAATTCAACAAATTAACCAAGAAAATGTAGGTAGTGTCTGGAGTTTTAGTGATATTACCGAAAGAGAAAAAAGGGAAAACATTATTAAACATCAAGCTTTTCATGATTCTTTAACTGGTTTAGCAAACCGGAGTTATTTTAATCTTCAACTTAAGAAATCTTTAATTGAGGTTCATAACTCCGAAGAAATGTTGGCAGTAATATTTTTTGATTTAGATCATTTCAAGAAAATCAACGATACTTTAGGTCATGATACAGGGGATATTTTACTGAAAAAGCTAGTGCAACGTCTTAATAACTGTATTCGGGATAATGATTTAATCTCTCGTTGGGGAGGAGATGAGTTTACCTTACTGTTACCAAAAATTAGTTGTCGTCAAGATGCTACTACCATAGCTAATAGAATTTTGAATAGTCTTCAATCTGCTTTTAAAATTAAAAATCATTATCTCCGTGTTACTTGTAGTATTGGGATTGCAGTTTATCCTGATGATGGTGAAGATGGGGAAACCTTACTTAAAAATGCCGATATAGCTTTATATCAGGCTAAATATAGGGGAAGAAATAATTATCAACATTATAATCATAATTTTAATTCCCAAGCTCATCAAAGATTAGATATAGAAAATAAATTGTATTCTGCCTTAGAAAATCAGGAATTTGTTCTTTATTATCAACCTATAATCGATATAATCACTGGTAAAATTGTCAAAATGGAAGCTCTGTTACGTTGGCAACGTCCAGATGTTGGTTTAATTGGACCTAATATATTTATTCCTTTAGCTGAAGAAAATGGGCAAATAGTTGCCATTGGCGAATGGGTTTTAGAAACAGCTTGTACCCAAAATCAGCTATGGCATTCTATGGGCATGAAATCATTATCTGTTTCCGTAAATTTGTCAGCACGTCAATTTCAACAACAGGATATAGTATCAAGAGTAAATGATATTTTAAATAAGACTAATTTACCCTCATCTGCTTTAGAATTGGAAATTACCGAAACAGTTACCATTGAAAATAAAGATATAGCTAAAACAATCTTAGGTCAATTTCATCACATGGGTATATCCTTAGCAATGGATGATTTTGGTACGGGATATTCTTCTTTGAGTTATCTCAAGGAATTTTCTTTTGATACTATTAAAATAGATCGTTTTTTTGTCAAAAATGTCCTTGATAGCCCTGAAGATACCGCCATTCTTAAAGCAATTGTTAGTTTAGGTCAAGGCTTAAATGTGAAAGTAGTAGCCGAAGGAGTAGAAACATTGGAAATAACAGATTTCCTTAAAAATTTGCAATGCCAATATATGCAAGGTTATTATTTTAGTCGTCCTTTACCCGCTCATGAAGCTACCAGTTTATTACAAAAAAACTTTTCTCTTTAGCGATTAGCTTTTAGTAATTTAAAATAGCCTTTTCTAGAAATTACCTAACATAATATCTGTTCGTACCTTTCGGAATTTTTTTGCCAAGTATATTCTTTTTCTATTAATTGTCTGCTATTATGAGATAATTGGGATCTTGTATGGGGATTTTCAAATAAATTACTAATTGCTTCTAGATATTCTTCTTTGGTATTAGCACGTAAAGCAACGTTTAAAGCATTTATTCCTTCTAAACCCCTATCGCTTGCTACTATAGGAGTACCTGCGGCCATCGCCTCTAGTGTTTTGATTTTCATCCCAAAACCAGTTCTTAAAGGAGCGATCGCAACGGTAGCTCTGTGTAAATATTCTACTACAGAAGGTACTCGACCTGTGACAGTGATTCCAGTAATTTTTCCTAACTCTATCACTTCAGGAGCGGGTTTAGAACCTACTAAAGTTAAAGTTGTATCAGGATATTTTTCTTTGATTAAGGGAAATACTTCTAAACTAAAAAATACAACTGCATCTATATTCACAAAATAATCTAAACCGCCAACAAAGACTAAATTATGGCCACCGGGATCATTTTGACGATAGGAAAAAGTATCTAAATCAACTCCATTAGGAATAATTTCAACTTGAGCGTAAGTATCGAATTGTTGCATTTGATCTCTATCTTCATCAGTTGTGACGACTACACGAGAAAATTTACTAATAGTTTTTTGTTCGTAACGACGTAGCAAAGGAAGATATATATTATCTCTTAATTTATGGTCTGAAGTATTAGTTTCTAATTGATTTTTGCAAGTTCGATATAACGAACTATGAATATTTATAACAGTATTTAATTTATTTTTCCATTCGGGGCGGATATATATTTC
>CAYPSO010000067.1:0-25880 GCA_964413275.1 uncultured bacterium
TTAATGGAGACGTTCTGGTTTTTTCCTGATTTCTCAAGACCTCGGTAGTTACAAATAATTTATAATCTTATAATTCTGCTAAAGAACTAGGCTCTAACCAAAATATCTTACCAAAACCGCCAATATAGCGAATACGTACTGGCTCTATTTTAAATAAATAAAAACCATAGGCCTTCTGAAAAATTTCTCCATCGGGAAAACGTTGATAATATTTTTGATGCAATTCAGAAATTCCTTCATCTAATTCAGGTACTTCAATCGCTTTACCTATAAAGGTTACTCGTCCATGATTTAGAGGATTTGGACTATCTACATCTGTAACTTTTTCTAAAATTGTTAGAGCCACACGATTATCACGGGCAATATTTTTGGTATGTTGAGCAATATTACTAATATAAATGAGGGGATGGTAATTATTACTTAGAGCGTAGGTAGTGACAGAACCAAAGGGAAAACCTGCTATATCAACGGAATAAGTAGAAAGAACCCCAAAATTTTGATTATCTAATAGTGTTTTGACCGCAATTGCTTCTGAATTCACCATATTATGTTCCCTAACAGCTAGAAAAATAGTTTTTTGATTGTATCCTATGGTAATATTGCCATCGCCAAAATTGATTAAATTTCACAGTTTGTTTAATGGTAAATATGCAGGTAAAATACAACATATTAGGATAATTCCAAAATATATATGTCTTACCAACCTCTACACCACAAATACCGCCCTCAAACTTTTAGCGATTTAGTTGGTCAAGAGGCGATCGCAACTACCCTTAGTAATGCCCTCACCAACCAAAAAATTGCCCCTGCTTATTTATTCACCGGGCCTCGTGGTACGGGTAAAACCTCTAGTGCCAGAATTTTTGCTAAATCCCTCAATTGTTTAGAAAGTCCCACTCCGACTCCGACTCCCTGCGGTAAATGTGACGTTTGCCAAAGCATTACTAATGGTTCAGCTTTAGATGTAATTGAAATTGATGCAGCCAGCAATACCGGCGTAGATAACATTCGGGAAATTATTGAGAGATGTCAATTTTCTCCTGTACAGTGTCGCTACAAAGTATATGTGATAGATGAATGCCATATGTTGAGTACCGCCGCATTCAATGCCCTACTCAAAACCTTAGAAGAACCACCAGATAGGGTTATTTTTATCTTAGCAACCACCGATCCCCAGCGTGTTTTACCGACCATTATTTCCCGTTGTCAAAGATTTGATTATCGTCGCATTCCCTTAGATGCAATGGTTTCTCATCTCGAAAAAATTGCCCTTGAGGAAAAAATTAATATTACTTTAGATGCCATTACCATTGTTTCTCAAATCGCTAATGGGGGACTAAGGGATGCAGAAAGTCTATTAGATCAGTTAAGTTTGTTATCAGGGGAAATAAATGTCGATCGCGTTTGGGATTTGGTCGGTGCAGTACCAGAACAGGATTTATTAGCCTTATTACAGGGAATTAGAGCAGATCAAACAGAAACCGTTGTCTCTCAATGTCGCCATCTGATGAATAAAGGGAGAGAGCCTTTAATTGTTTTACAAAATTTAGCTGCTTTTTATCTTAATTTGGCGATCGCAAAAACTGCCCCAAACCGTAATGACTTAGTTGCTCTAACCTCTTCAACTTGGGAACAACTATGTCGGGAAGCACAAAAATGGGAACTAGGACAAATTTTAGTAGGACAACAACATTTAAAAAATAGTGAAGTTCAAATTAAAAATACCACTCAGCCCCGTCTTTGGTTAGAGGTGACTTTATTGGGTTTATTACCTTCAGCTTTAATAACATCTCAACAGGTTTCAAGCCAGACTGCTCCGCCTTCTTCTCCTAAAGTTGAGCAATCTAATAATTATGTCCCAACACCTACAGTACAAACCACGCAAACAACCGAAAAGCGACCTAATTATAATGCTTTTACTCCTTCAACACAGATTAATAAACCACCAGAAACTAATAATAAAGTTGTTCCCATTCGCCCAGATATAGATAATTCTTTATCTAGCAATCAACCTTCTACAACACCAATGAATGAAGGAGATATTTGGCATAATTTACTTAATCAAGTACAACCTTATACTACTAAAGTATTTTTAGAACAGCAGTGTTATTTAATTAGTTTTAATGGTAATTTTGCGGAAATTGCAGTTAAAAATAACAACTTAATGAAAATTGCTCAAAGTAAATTAGTCAATATAGAAAAAGCTTTTAATATAATTACTGGTAATAAAGTAAAAGTAGATTTGAAATTAGTAAATTCTGACGAAAAAAAAAATGATATTTCTATAAAAGATAATAATAATTCTTTTATAGATCGTAATATTAATACAAAAAATGAAAACCTAGAGCCTCCTGTTCTCAATAATTCAGCTTTAGCAAATAATCATGAAATAAAATCTAATAATAATCAAAAAAATGAAAATAATTTAATTTCAGATTTAAACAAAGAAAACACAAGACAAAAAGAATCCATCGCTGAAGAATCTTTGATAAACAGTTCAGAAAATATAATTAATAACAACGAAGAATCTTTAATAAATAACTCAGAAAATATAAAGAATAATGATTTTAACAAAGCAGTAGAAGAATTTGCTAAATTTTTTAAAGGAGAAATAATTAATTTGGATAGTGTATCTGAAGAATCATTCAACAATGAATAAAAGTAGGTTGGGTTGAAGAATAAAACCCAACGAATCCAGTGAAGTTATTAGAATAGTAGTGAACTGTTTGAGTTAAAAGTGTGCATTAGTAGGGTGGGCAATGCCCACCAAATCATAAAGACAATCAAAATTCTATTGCACTATTTTAGTTGAAACATTCCAGTAGGGTGCGTTAATGAAATGTAACGCACCGCCTATAATTTATTGATAACGATTTAGTAAAGCTTGTAAACCGCCTTGATAACCTGCGCCCACAGCATTGATGCGCCATTCACCATTTTTACGGTATAATTCCGCCATAATTAAAGCCGTTTCGACAGAATAATCTTCCTCTAAATCGTAGCGTAACACTTCCTTTTTACTCTGTACATCAACCAGACGAATATAAGCATTACTAACTTGACCAAAATTTTGTCCCCGTTTTTCTGCCTCGTGGATAGTGACACTAATAACTATTTTTTGGACATTTTCAGGAATTTTACGAAGATCGGCTAAAATAACCTCATCATCTCCCTCTCCTTCCCCTGTGAGATTATCTCCCATGTGTTTAACAGATTGATCGGGATCGGGACTGGTAAGATTATTATAGAAAATAAAATGATCGTCAGAAATTAATTTATCATTAGCACCTAGAAGAAATATAGATGAATCTAAATCAAAATCTCCACCTGTATCCGTTTTATTAGTATCCCATCCTAAGCCAATAAATGCCGCAAGCAAACCGGGCGCAACCTTATCTAAAGATACTCGTTGACCTTTTTGTAAAGAAATTGCCATTTATTTTTAACCTCAAATAATTCTATTTTAATTTATCTAGAGAAAAGGACTTTATATATATTTTATTTTAAATTTAATTAGTAGTATGTTTATAACCCAAATAGAATTACTATATATGATAATTTGTAATAATTAGAAACCCTCACTCATATTCAGATGACAAATCAAACTAAAATTATAGTTCTCGATGACGATCCCACAGGTTCACAAACAGTTCATAGTTGTTTATTATTAATGCGTTGGGATGTAGAAACTTTACGTTTAGGATTAACTGATAAATCGCCTATTTTCTTTATCTTAACCAACACTAGAGCATTAACTCCAGAACAAGCAAGCTCCGTCACTAGAGAAGTTTGTCATAATTTAAAAATTGCCATAGAAACAGAAAAAATAAAAGACTTTTTAGTAGTAAGTCGCTCTGATTCCACCTTAAGGGGACATTATCCCCTTGAAACCGATGTAATTGCCGAAGAAATAGGTCCTTTTGACGCCCATTTTCTCACTCCCGCATTTTTTGAAGGGGGTAGAGTTACCCGCAATAGTATCCATTATTTAATAATTAATGGAGTAGAAACTCCCGTTCATCAAACAGAATTTGCCCGCGATTCTGTCTTTGGTTATAGTTACAGTTATTTACCCGATTATGTAGAGGAAAAAACTCAGGGAAAAATAAAAAGAGAAACAGTAGAAAGATTTTTAATTAGCGATATTCGTAACGGTTGTCAGGATAAATTATTAGCCTTAAAAAATAATCAATGTGGCGTAGTTGATGCTGAAAAACAGACAGATTTAGATCGTTTTGCTGAGGATATTTTAGCAGTTGCCCATCAAGGAAAACGCTTTTTATTTCGTAGTGCCGCCAGTTTATTAACTTCTTTAGCTCAATTAGGAAAACAGCCCATTGCAGCAGAAGATATGAGTAAATATAAACCAACTCAAAATCCCGGTGTAATTATAGTTGGCTCTCATGTTAATAAAACTACTCAACAACTAGAGGAATTATTAAAACAATCAGATATAGTAGGAATAGAAGTAGAAGTAATTCGCTTAAAAAATAATCCTGAAACTAAAACAGAAATATTAGAAGAAACATTAGCTAAAATTAAAAAGGTTTATCAGAAAAAACAAACTCCTGTGGTTTATACCAGTCGAGACGAATTAACCTTTGATACCGTACAACAACGTTTAGATTTTGGAGTTGCCGTGTCATCTTTATTGATGGATATTGTTAAAAAATTACCATCTGATATTGGTTTTTTAATTAGTAAAGGTGGTATTACCTCTAATGATGTTTTAAGTACAGGTTTAAGTTTACGCTCTGCTAGATTATTGGGACAAATTTTAGCGGGATGTTCTTTAGTAATAACTCCTGATAATCATCCTTTATTTCCTAATTTACCTGTCGTTTTATTTCCGGGTAATGTGGGAGATTCCAGAGGATTAGTTACTGTTTATCAGCGTTTAGCAACGATTAATTAACAGCTAATCGCTAATTGCTAACAGCTACTAAAAAAACTCATAACTTAAAAAATAATCAAATGTCTGATTCTCATACAGTAGAAAATCATTCTTTAATGGATCGTTATCCTCAAATAGAATGGAAAAAAGAAGAAGATAAAATATTATTAATATTACCCAAAGGAGATGAATTTCTCATTGATGAATGGTCAGAAATTCTCCAAGATTTAAAACTGCGTTTAAATGCCGCCGAGAAAACTTGGATTACAGGAACAACTGTTAATCTTCTAGCTCAAGAGCGTCTTTTAGACGCAAGACAATTACAGGCTATTGCCGAAACTCTAAAAGAATTTGACCTTATTTTAGAGCTAGTTTCGACCAATCGCCGTCAAACTGCGGTAGTTGCGGCTACTGCGGGTTACTCCGTTATCCAAAATTCCCTTAAGCAACCCATTCTCCCTGATACTGCTAAAAAAGAATCTAATCTCTTACCTCCTCTTTATCTTAAAAATAATGTTAGATCTGGAGTAGAAATACGTCATCAGGGGAGTGTGGTTATTTGCGGAGACTTAAATCCCGGAGGCAAAGTCATTGCGGCTGGTGATATTCTAGTGTGGGGGCGTTTGCGTGGTTTTGCCCATGCAGGTTTTCAGGGTAATCGAGAATCTCGGATTATGGCTTTAAAAATGAAATTTACTCAATTGAGAATTGCTGATACCATTGCTAGAGCACCTAAAGATAATCCCATTTCTTTAGAAGCTGAAATCGCCTATATTGCAGAAAATGGTATTCGTCTGACTAAAGATATTGATTTTGTGAAACATTATTCTTTTTCTGCACAACTTGGAGCTTGGATTAATTCTCCAAATCAGCTATTAACTAATAATAAATGAATGAATTAAGTATGAGTCGAATTATTGTTATTACTTCCGGTAAAGGAGGCGTAGGCAAAACAACTGTAACCGCTAATTTAGGTTCTGCTCTAACTAAAATAGGGCGTAAAGTTGCTTTGTTAGATGCCGATTTTGGTTTAAGAAACTTAGATTTATTATTAGGTTTGGAAAATCGAATTGTTTATACTGCTATTGAGGTTATTGCCGGTGAATGTCGCTTAGAACAAGCTTTAGTTAAAGATAAACGACAACCAGGATTAGTGCTTTTGCCTGCTGCCCAAAGTCGTAATAAAGAAGCGATAACGGGGGAACAACTTCAAGAAGTAGTTACTCAGTTAACCCCAGATTTTGACTATATTATTATTGATTGTCCGGCAGGAATTGAAATGGGTTTTAGAAATGCGATCGCCCCTGCTCAAGAAGCAATTATTGTTACTACTCCAGAGGTAAGTGCAGTTAGAGATGCAGACAGAGTTATTGGACTTTTAGAAGCTAACGGTGTTAAAAATATTAACTTAATTGTTAATCGTATTAAACCAGAAATGATCCAAATGAATGAAATGATGAGCGTAGAAGATGTTTTAGAAATTCTCGCCATTAATTTAATCGGTATTGTCCCAGATGATCCTAAAGTAATTGTTTCTAGTAATAAAGGTGAACCTTTAGTTTTAGGTCATTCTACCTCTTTACCAGCCATGGCTTTTAATAATATTGCTAAACGCTTAGAAGGAGAAAAAGTACCCTTAATTGATTTTATGGCCAGTCAACAAAATTTTTTAACTCGTATTCGTCGTTTTTTAAATTCACCTCTTTTTTAAAGGTTAATTATTTAATCTTTTTTAGCAATAATCCCCATCAAAAAACAACTTTTAAGTCATGATTATTGAACTTCTCGAAAAACTATTTCCTTGGAAATCTAATGTCAGTAGTAAGGAGCAAGCCAAACGCCGTCTTAAATTAGTAATTGCCCATGATAGGGCAGGTTTAACTCCTGAGATGATTGAATCAATGCGCCGAGAAATTATGGAAGTGATTTCTCGTTATGTGGAAGTTGATCAAGAAGAAATTGAATTTGCTTTAGAAAATAATGATCGCATGAGTGCTTTAATTGCTAATTTTCCCATTCGTCGTATCAAAGAAGAAATAGTAGAAACTAATAATTAAATTAATTTAAGTTATTTGTTATTAGTTATTCGTTAGCTTTTAGCGATTAGCTGTTACTTTTCTCTACCTTTAGTTAAATTTTTGCTTATGAATTGGTATATTATCAAAAACCCCCAAGGTCATTGTGAGATTATTTCTAGCCCAGAAAAACAAACTTCTGAAGAATTAACTTGGGGGCCTTTTAGCTCCCAAGAAGAAGCTATTGTCCGTCGAGTAGGATTAATCAGGGCTGGAAAATGCCAGCTACAATAAACTAGGGCTGGGACTTTTGAGCTTTAATTTCAGATTGAGCTTTAGCGGATCCCATAAGTACCTTTAAAGCCTCAGCAAATTGGGGATCTTGGGGAGTACCTATTTTAGTGCGATCGCTTTGTAAATCTTTACGTTGTTCTTCCGTTAACTCAAAAATAATATCTGGATCGATACCATGCTTGTTAATATCTCGACCATTAGGAGTTAGATATTTAGCGATAGTAACAGCTAAACCAGAACCATCTCCCAAACTCCGTACTGACTGCACTAAACCCTTGCCAAAAGTTTGAGTACCCACTATCGTCGCTCGTTTATGATCTTGGAGCGCACCCGAAACAATCTCACTAGCACTAGCTGAACCTCCATCCACTAAAACCACCAGAGGCTTATCAGTTAAAGCTTGATGATTAGCTGTTTGTTCATCTACCGTCCCTACTCGATTGACTGTAGAAACAATTAAACCATCATCAATCCACATTCTCGCAATTTCCACACTGGAGTAAAGCAATCCACCCGGATTAGAGCGTAAATCAAGAATATAGCCCTTAACCTGTTGTTTTTCATAATCTTCAAGGGTTTGTCTCATTTCCTGAGTAGCTTGGGCACTAAATTGAGTCAAGCGAATATAACCAATAGTTCCGATAGAACTGTTTTCAATTCTTGCTTTAACGGGATGAAGTTCTATAGTTGCCCTAGTAACGGTATAGTCAACTTCTTTATCTCCACGTTTAATCGTTAAAGTTACTGAAGTACCGGGTTGCCCACGAATTAATTTAACTGCTTCATTAACATCCATGCCCAAGGTATCTTTGCCATCAATTTTAGTAATAATATCCTTAGCTAAAAGACCAGCATCAAAAGCCGGAGTATCCTCAATGGGAGCAACAATAATTAAACGATCGCTTTCTTCATCTTTTGTAATTTGAATACCAACACCAGTTAATTCTCCAGAAGTATCTATTTGCATATTTTTAAATTCTTCTGGATCCATAAATCTAGTATAAGGATCACCTAACTTATCCAGCATTTCTCGAATTGCTTCGTAAGCTTGTTCCTTATCATCATAAGAACGATCTAAATAATCATTGCGTACTGCTCGCCAGTCTATTTGATTAAAAGTGGCATCAACGTATTGACGATTAATAATCTGCCATACTTCATCTATTAACTCTTTAGGGCTGTCACGAAAAAAAGCCTGACTACGGGATAAATGAAGTCCCGCTCCAGTTATAGTTATCCCAGAAAGCACTGTGGCTGCTGCACCAATAATTAAGCCTCGTTTTGTAATTACCATAAGCCTATTGAATTACGATATATTATAAAGTTTACTATATTTTCCTTATAGCAACTCTAACACAGCTAACTCTGGTTCGGAGCAGGAAACATTAGAATAAGAAAAATTAATAAATTCTTCCTAAAAAAATTAAAAATTAATTGCAATTTGTCACTAATTGATATATCAAATTTAATAGATAGAAATTATAAATTTGTGTAGTATTTGTAGTAAATGAAAACAACAATATCAAAGCAACCTTCTAAGATTCAGGAGCGACGAAATCAATTAAAAAAAAATAGAGCTAAAAAAGAATGGCAAACTATCTGGCGTTTGCTTGTAGCTATTATATTATTAGGAGGACTTGGTTGGTTATTCACTCTACCTAATTGGATTATTAGAAGCAATAATCAAATTGTCATAGAAGGCAATGAAATCTTATCCGAAAATGCAGTTAGAGATTTAATTTCCTTATCGTATCCACAATCTATATTTATATTGCCTATACCTAAACTAGATCGACAAATTGAATCACAGCCACCAATTATTGACGCTAAAGTTACTCGTCAACTTTTACCACCTCAAATTAATATTAAAATTACAGAAAGATTGCCAGTGGCTATTGTTTTAGACAATAAATCTAACCGTGAAGCCTTAGGTTTTGCAGATAGGGAAGGGATATTTCTTCCCGAAAAGTTTTATAGTAGTGTGAAGGAAAACTTTATCTTACCCAAGCTCACTTATTTAGGTTTTAAACAGGAGGATAGTAAAGTTTGGTCGCAGTTATATGAATTAATTAGTAATTCATCCATAGGGGTTAAGCAGATAGATTGGCGAGATGTGAATAATTTAATTTTAATTACAGAATTAGGAAAAGTACATTTAGGGGCAGACCGTACTATTATATTTGAACAGTTAAAAGTATTAGAAGAGATGGGAAATTTGTCATCTAAAATCAAACTTCAAGAAATTGATTATATTGACTTGCTAGATCCCCAAAATCCTATATTAGAAATGTTTGAAAAAAGTAGTAAATAATAATCAACTTAAATCAGTATTTTATTATGGGAACTTTAATTCTATTTTATAGTCAAACAAAACCAAATCGACTAATACATAATAGAATTGTTAAATCTAAGTAAATTTATTATATGTTCATCAAAATTGTTTAAATAATCTTGTATTGAAGTTAGCGAAGGTATATGGAAATTAATAATAGACTAGGGCTCAATAGTAAAAAATCAAATATTCAAGAATACTCCAACTTATCAGAAACAGTGACAAATAATAATTCTTTCAATAATTCCAACATACCGTTTTACTTATCCAAAGATGTCAGAGACATTCCCAGAGAACAAAGTAAAAACAATAACATCATCCCTAGTAATGTAGCTCAAATTAAAGTTATTGGAGTAGGTGGTGGTGGTTGTAACGCCGTCAATCGGATGATTGAAATCGGGATCAGTGGCGTAGATTTTTGGGCAATTAATACAGATGCCCAAGCTCTAGCTCAAGCTTCTGCCAGCAATCGCCTACAACTAGGACAAAAATTGACCAGAGGGCTTGGTGCAGGAGGTAATCCAGCTATTGGACAAAAAGCGGCCGAAGAATCTAGAGATGAAATTGCCCATGCTTTAGAAGATACGGATTTAGTATTTATTACGGCTGGTATGGGGGGAGGCACTGGTACGGGTGCTGCTCCCATTGTCGCTGAAATTGCTAAAGAAATGGGCTGTTTAACTGTCGGCGTGGTAACAAGGCCTTTTACCTTTGAAGGAAGAAAACGCACCATGCAAGCTCAAGAAGGTATTGCCGGGCTACAAAGTCGGGTAGATACTTTAATAGTCATCCCTAACAATAAGTTAATTCAGGTTATTTCCCCCGAAACACCTCTTCAAGAGGCTTTTCGAGTAGCCGATGATATTCTTAGACAGGGTGTACAAGGAATTTCTGATATTATTACTCTTCCGGGTTTGGTTAATGTGGATTTTGCCGATGTACGGGCTGTGATGGCTGATGCTGGTTCGGCTTTAATGGGCATCGGTATTGGCTCTGGTAAATCAAGAGCTTCTGATGCTGCCATGGCAGCTATTTCTTCGCCTTTATTAGAGTCTTCCATTGAAGGTGCTAGAGGTGTGGTTTTAAATATTACTGGTGGTAGGGATTTAACCCTTCACGAAGTCAATACAGCAGCCGAAACTATTTTTAATGTAGTCGATCCCGACGCTAACATTATTTTTGGTGCAGTTATTGACGAACAAATGCAGGGAGAATTGTTGATTACAGCGATTGCCACTGGTTTTAATGATAATGCTCCTGAAGTTATCGAAAAAACAACCAGAAAGATGACATCTTCATCACAAACCCAGCAGCGCATTAACAATCAATCAAGCACGTCAACTAAACCAGTTACTCAGGCAGAAAGTCCACCACCGTCTAAAGGGTTAGATATACCTGAATTTTTACAACGCCGTCGTAACCCTAAACGGTAAAGGGCAGGTTTAATCTGTTAATTGATGTTATGGTCTAGGTGTTAGGTGTTAGCAGTTAGCGGTTAGCTTTCATCATTTATCATTATAAAGATGGTCAAAATAGCTTTAACGATTGCTGGCTCTGATAGTGGTGGTGGAGCAGGAATACAAGCAGATTTACGAACATTTGCTTTTCATTGTGTTCACGGTGCAAGTGCAATTACCTGCGTAACTGCTCAGAATACCTTAGAAGTAACACGGGTAGATTCTTTACCTGTGGCATCGGTTATTGCCCAAATTCAGGCTGTGGTTAGCGATATTGCCATAGACGCAGCTAAAACTGGAATGTTATATAATCGCCAAATTATTGAGGCTGTAGCCACACAAATTGCCGAATATAAGCTAAATAAGTTAGTCGTCGATCCTGTTATGGTTTCTCGTGCGGGTTCGCAATTGATTGCTGATGATGCTATATCCTCTTTTAAGTCGGTTTTATTCCCTTTAGCTAGTATTATCACTCCTAATCGCTACGAAGCTCAAATTTTAAGCGGTTTTGAGCTTAATACTTTAGTTGATATGAAGCAAGCAGCCGAAAAAATCTATCAATTAGCGGCTACAGCAGTATTAATTAAAGGTGGTGGCATGAGTGGAGATTTATGGGGAGTAGATGTATTTTTTGATGGCAATGAGCAGTTAGTTTTAACTGGGGAACAAATTAATACAAAAAATACTCATGGTACTGGTTGTACTTTATCGGCAGCGATAACAGCCAATTTAGCTCAAGGTAAAGAATTGGTAGTAGCTATTACAGAAGCAAAACAATACGTGACTAATTCTCTTAAGTATGCTTTAAATATTGGTGAAGGTATAGGCCCTTTGGGTCACTTTTTTCCTTTACTTAACCTGAAAAATTAAACAAATATATTTACCTATGACTTACAATAGTAGTATTAATTTACCTTTTTCTCAATCTGCTCCAGAAGCAACTAATAATAATTCTCCTTATCGTCCTTCAGTACCCATCGTTGTTTATCGTCAATTAGCTGAAGAATTAAAAATTAGTGAAAATAAACTTAAATTTGTCCAAGAAGAAAATAAAAAATTAGCCGAACAAAATCAAGAATTAAAACAAGAAATAGTTAGTTTAATTAAACAAGGAAAAGAATTACAAGAATTAGTTTCTAAGTTTGAATTTAACTTTGAGCCTCCATCCCCTTCAGTAAATACTCAAGCAGAAGTAAATGATAAAAAAAGAGAGCTTAAAAAAACAATTGAGAACAATAAAGTTAAAAAGCCTAAAAATCAATTTAATCCTCCAAAAGCTCCCATAAATCCTCAAGCAACTATTGAAGAAGTTTCAGCACATCAACCCCATAAACTATCATCTTCAGAACCAAAGCCTATTAATGGTTTTTTCTTAGGTGTGGCTCTGGTATTTATTGTTTTAACTACTTTTGGAGTGGGATTTGCGATTATTAATGCCGCTTTAAGTAACAATAATCGTTAGAATTGATTGGTTAATTTTATTTCGCTAAATTTAAACTTAAAGAATGGGAGCAATACAAGCAATCAGAGGGACAAAAGACCTTTTACCAGATGAGATTGGTTACTGGCAAAAAGTGGAATCAGTAACTAAAGAGATTTTGGCAAGAGCTGCATATCAAGAAATTAGAACCCCCATTTTTGAACAAACTGACCTGTTTGAACGAGGCATTGGTGAAAATACTGATGTAGTGGGCAAGGAAATGTACACATTTTTAGATCGGGGCGATCGCTCTTTGACTTTGCGCCCAGAGGGCACGGCAGGAGTAGTGCGTTCTTATATCACTAATAAGCTATATGGTCAAGGCGGTGTGCAACGTCTTTGGTACACGGGGCCAATGTTTCGCTATGAACGTCCCCAAGCAGGCAGACAAAGACAATTTCATCAAATTGGAGTAGAATCGATTGGTAGTGCATCCCCCAGAGCAGATGTAGAAGTAATTGCTTTAGCTACGGATTTATTACAAAATTTGGGATTAAAAAATCTCACTCTCTATCTCAATTCAGTAGGAAATGGCGAGGATAGACAAAAATATCGAGAAGCTTTAATAAATTATCTAACTCCTTATCACAAAGAATTAGATGCTGATTCTCAAGAAAGGTTAGAGCGCAATCCTTTACGAATTTTAGATAGTAAGGACAAAAAAACTCAAGAAATTGCGGCTGATGCTCCTAAAATTTGGGAATATCTAGGTGAAAATTCCCGTAAGCATTTTGATACGGTGCAACAATTATTAACTGATTTGGGTATTAGTTATGAGTTAAATCATTGTTTAGTCAGAGGTTTAGATTACTATACCCATACTGCCTTTGAAATTCAATCTAGGGATTTAGGAGCGCAAGCTACTGTGTGTGGCGGTGGTCGTTATGATGGTTTAGTAAGTCAACTTGGTGGGCCTGATACTCCTGCGGTGGGCTGGGCAATTGGTATGGAAAGGCTAATTTTATTATTACAACAAATACAGTCACAACCTTTATTAGCACCGGATTTTTATATAGTATCTAGAGGAGAAAAAGCGGAAAATCAGGCTTTAATTTTAGCTAAAAAATTGCGTAATTTAAAATTTAGTGTAGAGTTAGACTTGAGTGGCAGTGCTTTTAACAAACAGTTTAAACGAGCAGATCGCTCTGGGGCAAGTGTTTGTTTAGTTTTGGGAGATGAGGAAGCGCAAAATCAAACAGTTCAACTAAAATGGATGGCCACAGGCGAACAAAATGCGATCGCACAATCCCAATTACTTAATATGACTGTCGAATTAAGACAACAAATTGATGCTCAGAAAACTCCAACATAAGTTATAAAAATGGCAGATAATTGGCAATTTTTTCTTCAAAAAAAAGGTTCTCGCTCTTGGAAAGCTATTCCAAATTCAATCATTAATTTACCTGAAGGAATTTATCGGGTGATGGCCTCAACTCACGTTAAAAACAGTGAGGTTAAAATTTGTGTGCTTCATCAGTATTCTAAGAAAGGAGAATCAAAACAACGCTTTTATACTTCTGCTCATAAAACTGATGATAAGGGATTATTGCCAATTCTGCCTTTTACCTATCTTAAACGGGAAGTATGGGAATTAGTTGCTAATTTTACAGATGATGAATTAACTAAAAAGACTTTAACTATTAAGGTTAAAGAACTTCCTGTAAAAATTAATAAACCTCAACTACAAATTATTTTAAATCAAGAGCATTTTATTTTAGATACAAATAATTCAATTTTAGTATCGGGAATAATTAAGAATAGGCATAATACTGGTGATTTAACTGAAACTTTTGCAGGTTATTTATATTGTCAATTAAGAAATGCTCAAACTGGACAAGTTTTATTATCAAAACAAGAAAAAATTATTGGACAATTTCCCTATACTTTTACCCAAGAAATTGATAATATTAATTGTTCAGAGGAATTAATTTTAGGAGAAATAATTTTAGTCGATGAAAACTTTGATATTTTAACTAGAGAGTGTATAACTATCACAGTTAATTTAAAACAATTATTACATCAAGGTAAATACAAACGGAATAAAAATCAACTAAAACTTATTCAGTTTGATAAATCTATTAATACTTGTGAGCAGCAATATCATCATTTAAAAGGTGACATTTTACCCCCAAAAATGTCACTTCATGGTTGGAAAGAAGAATCTAAACATTATCTTGATTTACCAACCTTTTCTCAGAAAAAATCTCAACAATCATTTCTTGCAAGTAATAAAAATCCATCTTCTCTAGTTAAGGAAAATAGCAATAATAACAATTTATTTTGCTTAAAAATAAAATCAGAATCAGTTAGTGTAAATCAAGAATTTGCTAAATTAAATTTAGAAGAACGCTTTTTATCTCGTCTTCACGATCTAGCTGTATTCGTTGATAATCAAGAAGAACAAAATAGTTTAGAAGCAGTTAAAAACAACAAAGCAAAATCTAATAAAATAGAGAAAAAATCTACTGTCTTTAATCAGCCTATTTCAGAAATTATTACTTACGATCAGTTAGAAATTTTGTCAGTACCTGCTCCTATTTTAACAATTTCTCAAGAACAAATTAGAGCAGGAGATATAATTAATATTAAGGTAAAATGTCCTAGTCATAGTAATCCTATCTCTATTAAACTTTGGTTACAGGATCGTCAAACTCGTTCCCTTTTAACTGAGCCAATGTATCTTAGTGATTTTATATTAAATCCAGAAAAACAGTTAGAAACGAGTATCGAATTAAATACACCTAAAGGAAGTTTAGAAGCTACTTTAGAGGCAGTAACAATTGATGATAAAACCCAGAGGGAAAGTTATAAAACATCTGTTACTTTACCGATTATTAATATTCAACATTGATTACTTATTGGTTATCAATTATATGAATTAACTATTAGCAATCCACTATTTTAGCTTTGTGATACTACTAAGTTTTAACTTCTTGCCAAGCTTTATAAACAGCCTTAACGTTATATAAATTAAGAAAAATTCGAGCAATTTCTAAAGCTAATTGGGGTTTATTTTGCTTAATTAATACTTGTAATAATGGTTTTAGACTGTGTTCATTTAATATTCCTCCTAAAGTTAATAGATTCCATAAAATACGATGTAAAATAGTCATCTGAATCATCATTTTTACATCCCAATTAGGATGTTTTTGATAAAACAAAACTCCCATTTTTCCCCTTTGTTTTTCTTGTTCGATTAATTGGGGAAGTTGTTCTAAATTAAAAGGAGGATGCCAATGATAACCGACTGCTTCAGGACATTTAATTAATTTTAAACCTAACTTTTTTAACCTGACTCCTAATTCTAAATCTTCCCAACCATAAAGTTGAAAACTGGTATCAAATAACCCTGCTTCTTCTAACCATTCTCGATGAATTGCTACATTTCCTGTGGCAAAGTATGCCCTAGAATAGTCTGTAATTTTATATTTTTCTGAGGTGGGATTGTCAAAGTTACAAGTATTAATTACCTCGCCATAGGTAAAAACTGGCTCTTTTTTGATTAAATTATTATTTATATTTAAAGCTTGAGCATGAGCTTCTAAAAATATTTCGGTTACAATTAAATCACTATCAATAAAAACAATTATTTCACCTTGGGCTTTTTTAATTCCTAAATTTCTAGCGGCGGCTGCTCCTTGATGTTCTTGAAGAAATATCTTGACATGAGGTAATATATCTTTATTTTCTGTTATCCATTCGATGGTTTTATCAGTTGAACCATCATCAACTACAATTATTTCATAATCACTAAAAGTTTGATTTTCTAAAGCTATTAAACATTTTTGTAAAATTGGCAAGCGATTATAGGTAGGAATAATTACACTAAACATAAAAATTTTTAAATTTAGAATTTATAATACAGAATGTATTGGGAATATAGTTAACTATTAATAAAAAAATAATTACTAATTACTAAATAAAAGCTAACAGCTAACAGCTAACAGCTAACAGCTAACAGCTAACAGCTAACAGCTAATCGCTATTTAATTTTTTCTAATAATTGACGAATAGCTTGACTATCTTCAGCATGAGGAAACATTTTTACATATAATTCTAAATCTTCACTTGCTTTATCCCATTCTTCTAAACTGTAATAAAGTAAGCCTCTATCTCTTCTTTCAGTAAAATTTTCTGGAAATAACATCAAAATTCCCTCAATCATCATTAAGGCTTTAGCAAATTTATCATTGTTTAAGTAAATATATTTTAAGTTAGTTAGCATTCTTCCTAATATTTCTTTATTAGTTACAGGTGCTAAAAAGTTCGCTTGAATTTGAATTGGCTCAGGATAAATTTGTTTTATTTTTTCTTGACAATCTTGCTCAAAAATAATTTCACCCTGATTAAATACATCAACATATATACCCACATCCTGAAAGTCTGGACGTATAATAAAATGCCCCGGCATTCCAATACCTATCATGGGAAATTCTAAACGTTTTGCTATTTCTAAATAAACTACTGATAAACTAATGGGAATACCTGTTTTATTATCTATTACTTTGTTTAAAAAACTATTACTTGGATTGTAATAATCTTTTTGATTGCCGATAAATCCTAAATCATCGAATAAATATTTATTAATTCCTTGGATAATTTTAAGAGGATAATTATTTTTAGGTAAATATTTTTTAGCTGCGATCGCCATGTTATCTAAAATATTGAGATAGGTTTGAATATTCATGGCTGAGTATTCTGTTTGAGCAAAATATAAACAAGCTTTTGCTAAATCTATTTCTGGTTGATTAATTTCTTGATAAAATTTTTGCCAACTAAAGATAAAATCCATAATTTATAGTCGATAGCAATTCTAATCATAATAACTGATAAAGGCAAAAGGCAATAGGGAATAAGCAACTTACCCTTGCCTATTACCTCTTCCCTATCTCTAAAAAAACCGATATTTTAATCTCCCAAACAAATACCTAAACCTCTAGCTGTTTTTACCAATGTACCTTGAGGGTCAACATTACGGTAATTTTTAATGGCTTCTGCAATAGGTACATATTCGACTTGACGATTTTGCCAAACTACCATTTGATCGTATTTCTCCGCAGCAATTAATTCAACTGCGGCAACACCAAAGGATGAAGCGAGTAATCGATCTAAAGGAGAAGAAATACCTCCCCGTTGAGTATGTCCTAAAACTGTTACCCTAGTTTCCGCATTGGTAAGATTAGCAATTTGTTCAGCTAAATATTGACCTATACCACCTAAACGACATTCGCCAAAGGCTTGAATTTGCTGAATTGTTTGCCCTGTATCAGTACAAACGGCTTCAGATACTACCATAATTGAATAATCTTGCCCTTGAGCTTGACGTTTTTTCAGGTAATTAGCAATATTTTCTAATTTGTAGGGAATTTCAGGAATTAAAATTAAATGAGCACCTCCGGCAATACCCGCATTGAGGGCAATATGTCCGGCATCTCGTCCCATTACTTCCACAATAATTACCCGATTATGGCTCGCTGCGGTAAAATGAAGACGATCTAATGCTTCTGTGGCAATATTGACTGCCGTGTCAAAGCCAATGGATCGCTCCGTTGCACCCACATCATTATCAATAGTTTTAGGAATACCAATTAAATTTATACCCCCTTGTTGAGCGAGTTTACGTAAAATGGCTAAACTACCGTCACCGCCAACACCGATAAGGGCATCTAAACCAAGTTGATGATAATTATCAATAATTTCCTGCGATCGGTCTTTTAATGTACCATCAGGCATAGGAAAAGCAAAAGGATCGCCTTTATTAGTTGTACCTAACATAGTACCCCCCATAGTTAACCAGCGATCGACCTTATTCACATCTAGCTGCATTACTTGGGGAGGATTGCTCATTAAACCAAGAGTAGCTTTACAAATACCTAATACTTCCCAACCATAAACATTTACGGCAGAATGAGTAACTGCTCTAATGACAGCATTTAAACCAGCACAGTCTCCTCCACTGGTTAAAATTCCTATACGTTTCTTCTCTCCCATATTATGGTGATATATAATTGACGACTCTTATTTTCTAACCGTAATTGGAGCAATAATGTTAATTTTTAAGAAAGTCTCTAGAAATAGAAATTGACACTCCCGTCGCCGGAGGCAAGGGATTCTTGGTTCTACGAGTCTCCGTTAGACAGTAGATAGCGATGATAAAAGTATTATGGAGTAATGTATTTACCTGATGTAGCTCGTTTTTCTTATAAGAGTAATCATAATGAACAATCCAATTATAGAAACAGATTTAAAGGAATATCTGCAAGAATTTAAACAAGGATTCCATCAAATCAATCAAAAACTAGAAAAAATAGACGAACGCTTAACTAAAATTGAAGTAGGACAAGCAGAAATAAGAGGGGAAATTAGGACCCTAGATGAAAAATTATCGGGTCAAATCGAAACCCTAGATAAAAAATTATCGGGTCAAATCGAAACATTAAGCACAAAAATTAATAGTGTAGATGAACGAGTTAAAAATCAAGAGTTTGTCAATCGTGGCGTGCTGATTGGTTTAATCGTAGCTATTCTCGGAGGTGCCGCTAAATTATTTGGTTTGATTCCTAATCCCTAACCTCTAACCCCTAGTCCCTAGTCTCTCAAAATGATTAACAGCTATAAAGATTTAAAAGTTTGGGAATACGGTATTGATATTAACCCAAGTTGCTAGTTACAAAAATGAACGTTCTAAAGTAAAAGAAAAGATAAATGATGACACTTTTAACAATAAACCTTCAATAGTGACGGCATGAATAAACTTAGGGAATTTACTGGTAATTTGACTAAAAACTGTTTCGATGAAGTGACGAGTAGATTGCTTAATATACTGTACCCATGGTTCATCTGAACGACAAGAATTTTTCTGGCGGATTACTTTCATCAGAATCTGGTCGAACTCTTCTAAACAATCTTCCACATCATAATCATTAAAAGCCTTACCCTGATATACTTCACTCCCCGGAGTCCGATTAAATGGAAGCAAATTAAAGCCTCGAACATCATTAGACCTCTTGCACTCGTAGAAAAGTAATAAACAACAATATCGAAATTATCAATTTCTTCGACTGTTGCCTGTTCCCTGTTCCCTATTGCCTGACGAATTCAAGAAGTCTATTAGCCTCTCTTGGTATAAATGCCCATTCCACTGGAATACCATCTTTGGTACTGAGTAAATGTATCCTGACTCCGTAGAAATAACGTTTTTTTGATGCTATGTAACCTCGATACTCTTCTGATTGAAGCTCCTTATCGATCGCTTCACCTCAAAAAATTGTAAGACTGATTGGTTATCAGAAGTCAATAACTAGCAACTTGGGTTAAAGATTTAAAATTTGAATTTGAAAATACAAAAGCTTTTGAATGGTTATTAATTAATGGAGCTACCTATGGTTTTGAATTATCTTTTCCTAAAAATAACAATCAACAAGTAAGTTTTGAACCTTGGCATTGGCGTTATATTAGTTCTCCTATTAATTTTATTCTTCTCTGTTGCCTGTTGCCTGTTGCCTCTTGCCTATTTCAACTAATAATTTATCACACTCAAACTAGAAGAGCCTTAAACTTTTAATTGTATTTGCCCTAACCATTCAATTAAACTATCTAATTGTTTATCGGGTTTTAAAACTCCTAATCCCCTAACTGTTACTTTTTTAGGACTATAAATAAAGCGAGATTGTAAATGGGTGGGTAACTTTTCTTGTAATATTTTCCACGCTGGTTCTTCCATTGGTGTTTCTAAAATAATGTGTTGTTTTCCATCAGATTTAATTTTAGAAAATCCTAAAGATTTAGCAATTTGTTTGAATTTCGCTACTTTTAATAATTGCTCTACAGGTGTAGGTAAATTGCCATAACGATCGCACCATTCAGTCGCTATTTGGACTAATTCTTTGGGAGAATTAGCCAGAACAATTGCTCGATAAGCATCCATTTTTTGCTCGACATCTGATATATAATTGCCCGGAATAAAGGCAGTTAATTTTAAATCTATTTGCGTATCTTCCACTTGAGGAATTTCTTGACCTTGAATTTCTTTAATGGCTTCTTGTAACATTTCCATATATAATTCAAAGCCTATGGCTTCCATTTGTCCTGATTGTTCTGTACCTAAAATATTACCTACTCCCCTAATTTCCATATCTCGCATGGAGAGTTGATAACCAGAACCTAATTGACTAAATTCTTGCAATGCCCTTAGTCTTTTTCTAGCAGTATCTGAGAGGGTTTCTTTATTCGGATATAACAGCCAAGCATGGGCTTGAATACCTGAGCGACCTACCCTTCCTCGCAATTGATAGAGTTGAGATAAACCAAATTTTTGGGCATCTTCAATAATAATTGTATTCACTCTGGGAATATCTAAACCAGACTCAACAATGGTGGTACATACTAACACATCTGCATCTCCATTATTGAAGCCTAACATAGTCGATTCTAACTCTCCTTCATTCATTTGTCCATGAGCGATGGCAATTCTCGCACTAGGAATCATTTCCCTAATTTGTCCTGCGATTATTTCGATTCCTTCTATCCTTGGCACAACATAAAATATTTGTCCTCCTCTATCTAATTCATTTCTAACTGCGGTTCTAATAACTTCTAAATTATAGGAAGAAACATGGGTTTTAATTGGTCTTCTAGACGGTGGAGGAGTGGCAATAATACTCATTTCCCGAATTCCAGATAATGACATATATAAAGTTCGGGGAATTGGTGTAGCAGTTAAGGTTAAGACATCTATTTCTTTTTTTATGGCTTTAATTTTTTCTTTTTGGTTAACTCCAAAGCGTTGCTCTTCGTCAATTACTAATAATCCTAAATTTTTATATTTAATTTCTTTATTTAATAGCTGTTGCGTGCCTACTACTATGTCTAATTCTCCTGTAGCTAATCGTTGCATAATTTCTTTTTTTTCAGAACTTGTACGGAAACGATTTAGCAAACCAATATTAATAGGATAAGGAGCAAATCTTTCCTTGAGAGTATGATAATGTTGTTGAGTTAAAATAGTAGTCGGAGCTAAGAAAGCAACTTGTTTATTTGCAGTAGTTACTACCTTGAAAATTGACCTGATGGCGACTTCAGTTTTGCCAAAACCCACATCGCCACAAACTAATCTATCCATAGGGCGATCGCTTTCTAAATCCCTTTTAACATCTTGTACTGCTTTTAATTGATCTGGTGTTGGTTGATAGGGAAATGAATCTTCTAATTCTTGTTGCCAAGGTAAATCTTGAGGATAAGAATAACCTGTTTTTTCCGAACGTTGGGCATATATTTTTACCAAATCAACTGCTAATTTACTAATAGATTTTCTAACTTTATTTTTAGTATTTTCCCAAGTTTTCCCTGACATTTTATGTAATTGGGGAGGCTTAGTGTCGCTGTGACGATAGCGTGAAATTAATTCTAAAGCATCTGTCGGTATTCTTATTAAACCATCACTATATTGAATAACTAAATATTCTCTAGTTTCTAAAGTTTCTAATTTTAAAAATCTACCTATACCATGATGTTTATGTACCACATAATCACCCGGTCTTAATTTATTAACATCTATTTGTTTAGAGGCAGCACGACGACGTTTTCTAATATAACCGCTACTACCTAAATGATGTTGTCCAAAAAATTCCCTATCGGTAACAACAACTAATCTAAATGTAGGTAAAATAAAACCTTCTAATTCTGCTAATCCAGAATACTTTAAAGCTACTGCGTCATTTCTATTTTGTAATCTATCAATTGCTTGATAATCTTTGGGATTAGGTACGAAAATAGCTGGACAATCATGTTCTTGTAATAACGAAACCGAGCGAGAAGGTTGAGCAGAAATTAACCAAGTGGCATATTTTTCTAAACTCATTCCTTGATATATTTCTCTTTTTCCTCGTAATATTTCTGCTAGTTTAGCGAATTGATGAGGTGTAATAGGTAAAGGTTTTGCCGCTAAATTAATTGAGCTATTTTCTGACTCTAATTCTGATAAAAATAATCTAGTAAACTGAGAAATTTCCTCTAAAGAATTATCAAAACTACGATGAATTTTTACTATATTTGCTTCTGTTTGTGAATACAATTGCCATTGTTCTTCGGTATGCTCTAACCAAACCCTACTATGAGCCTGACACTGTTCTAATTCATCAATAGCAATTAAAGTATTATTGGGCAAATAATCTAATAAAGATGCAGTTGAGGGAAAAGCAGCACCTAATAAGCGTTGTATGCCTTCAACCTGAGCATCTTCTTCATTTACCTCATAATCAGTAAGATTATCTAAAATAATAGGCGCAAAGCTTGTGGGAGTCAGGGATAACTGTTCAATGGCATCAAGGGAGCGTTGGCTAACAGGGTCAAATTCCCGCAATTTTTCCAACTCATCTCCAAACCATTCCAAGCGCACAGGTAACTCGGCAGATACGGGAAAAATATCAACAATATCTCCTCTCCTGCTCCATTGTCCCTCACTTTCAGCTAAATTAACCCGCTCATAACCTAATTTTGTTAATTTCTGAGCAATATCTTGAGATTTAAGACTCATACCCACCTTAAGAGTTAGACAATATTGCTGAAAAATTTCGGCAGGAGGTAAATGGGGTTGTAAAGCTCTTTCTGTAGCTATAATTGCCCAATTATCTCGATTTGCCTCAGTAATACCTGAAAGAGTTTGCATCTGTCCCCAAATCATCTCTGATTCAGTGTTTAAAGGCTCATAGGGGGAAGATTCAGAGGTAGGATAGAAAAAAACTTGTTGCCAACCGATAGCTTCTAAAATAGCAGCCCATCTGCCAGCTTCTTCGATAGTAGCGCAGACAACGAACAAATTTTTGTTTTCACTGGTAGCTAAACTAGAAGCGACTAAAGCCTTAGGAAAACGAGGAATACCGCTCAAACTCAAACTATTTTGGTTATTGAGTTTAATTAATAATTCATTAGTAAGAGAAGAGCGGGATAAATAACGAATTAAAGAAGAAAATGCCATTAGATACAGAAATTATAAAAAAATTGAATATTAGTAAAATTAACTTATATCAACTTTCATTTTACACTAAATTATTCTTTCTCTCTTCCCTCTGTGTCCTGTCTTGGTTGATTGGATATGACGGGGCGTATAAACTGAGGACACGGGTGCGCCACCTGTGGGCGCACAGTGAGATGTCCGTAAGGAGGCAACCTCCGAAGACAGCCCCTTCCGAGCCCCGCTCGGCATCCCTCAACCGCTCTGTGTCCTCTCTTGGTGGACATTCCCTTGCGTCTTTCGCCGACGCGGGCTTCCACCGCTCTGCGGTTAATCACAAAAATCTATGTTTATAACCCAAATATTATCACAATAATTCCTAAACAAATAAATGTTCAAATAAAATCTTAAAACCAATCAAAATCAAAACACTCCCCCCTAAAATTCCAATTTTATCTTTAAAAAAACTACCAAAACTATGACCAATAAAAACAGCTAAAAAACATAAACCAAAAGTAACAATACCAATTATAGCAGCAGCTTGAAGAATAGAAGTTTTAATAACAGATAATCCCAAGCCAACAGCTAAAGCATCAATGCTAGTTGCTATAGCCAAACCGAATAAAGTATAGTTATCTGTGGGATTAAAATTTACTTCCTCCTCTTGTTTCGTGCAAGATTCATAAATCATTTTGCTACCAATTAATGCTAACAAACCAAAAGCAATCCAATGATCTACAGCAATTAAAATATCTCTGAAAAAAAAGCCCAATAGCCAACCAATCAATGGCATTAAATATTGAAATCCTCCAAAAAATAAAGCTATTTTTATTGCCTTATGAACTTTTAAATTTTTAATTAATAAACCACTGCTCAAAGAAACAGCAAAAGCATCAGCCGCTAAACCTGTGCCTATTAAAATTGAACTTGCTAATTCCATAGATTTTTTAAAAACAATAATTATAAATTAGGCTTATTTTAGCTTATTTTTTAAAATATAATTTTCATATTTATATCATTATTTTTTGATAATTAATGAACTTGATATGATAAATTAAAATAAATAAAATCAATAAAAAATATTATGGAAAATACTAATCACAATTTAACTCGTAGCAGTCGCAATCGTTGTTTTGGTGGATGGCAAGATGTTTATAAACATTATTCTCCAACACTTGATTGTGAGATGAATTTTGGCGTATATCTTCCTCCTCAAGCTGAAGAATCTGCCTGTCCTATTTTATATTGGTTAAGTGGTTTAACTTGTAGCGAACAAAACTTTATTACTAAAGCTGGAGCGCAACAATATGCAGCTAAATATGGCTTAATTATTATTGCACCAGATACGAGTCCAAGAGGATGTAATTTACCCCATGAAGAAGATGATTGGGATTTAGGTACGGGGGCAGGATTTTATCTTAATGCAACTCAATCTCCTTGGTCAAAACATTATCAAATGTATGATTATATTATTTCAGAATTACCCTCATTAATTGAATCTAATTTTCCCATAAAAAAAGATACTCAAAGTATTTTTGGCCACTCTATGGGAGGTCATGGAGCTTTAGTAATTGGCTTAAGAAATTCTGAGAAATTTGCTAGTATTTCTGCTTTTTCTCCTGTTGTTGCACCCTCTCAAGTACCCTGGGGGAAAAAGGCTTTTCAAGCTTATCTTGGTGATAATAAACAGGATTGGCTGGCTTATGATGCGACTTATTTAGTTCAGAATATAACGGACAATTTACCTATTTTAATTGATATTGGAGAAGCCGATCCTTTTTTAGATGAACAACTAAAACCAGAGCTATTTGTTGAAGCCTGTGCTACTAAAAATTATCCTTTAACTTTAAGAAAACATCCCCATTACGATCACAGTTATTATTTCATTTCTTCTTTTATTGGAGAACATTTTGCTTTCCATGCTGAAGCTTTAAAAAATAAAACATAGATTTTTTGTTTTTATAATAAATAACATTTATTTGTTAGGAGAATCTTAATGAAAAAAGTAGCTGTGTTTGGTAATACAGGTGGTGGGAAATCAACCTTGAGTAAACAATTAGCAACTATAACTAATTTACCTCTTTACATATTAGATAAAATCCAATATCAAGCAGGAGGTGCAAAGATTTTAGATCGAGATTTCAAAAATATTCATGAAGAAATATTGGCTAAGGAAAAATGGGTAATTGATGGATTTGGTTCAATGGAAACCCTTTGGCTAAGGCTCAACGAAGCAGATACACTGGTTTATATTGATTTACCCTTACCTCTTCACTTTTGGTGGGTAACAAAACGATTTTTAACAGGATTTTTTATTCCACCAGACGGATGGCCTGATCGCAGTCCCATATTAAAAAGTTCTATTATTAGTTATCGTACTCTTTGGCTATGCCATAAGTATTTAACCGCTCAACTAAAGTTACTCAAACCTACTCAGAAGTCGGAAAGTATAGTCAT
>CAYPSO010000068.1:0-25788 GCA_964413275.1 uncultured bacterium
AAATGTAAAGCCGTCTTAGAAAGACGGGGTTTCAAACCCAAAAATTTCTGATGATTTTAGCAATCTAGTTACAAAAACAATGGCTTTTGTTATTTTTCTAGAAAAATAACAAAAAATAATATGAAATTTATGTAAAGATAAATCAATTTATTCTACGACTAAAGTATGTATATTTTTACTTCAATAGGATAAATAACTAATCATTAATTACTTAAGTAATAAGGTTAAATCTTGTCGAAACCCTTTAAATCAAAGTGTTTTTCTATACTTACGGTGAGATAAATCACCTTAAATTTTGATTATAGACACAAATAGAAATGATATATTTAAAGTATTTTTTGTATAGATTAGTAATATACAAGAAATCAAATATTTACATATATCTCTAATTTATAAATATTTTTTGAGGTCAAATATGAAAGACTATCACCAAAAATCTAATCGACAAGTTAATTTCAACCTATTACGCCATGTCATACAGTTGACAGTAATACATCAACAAAAAGCTAAAAACGAAAAAGGTTTCGTCTTACCTTTAGCCTTAATGTTATTGTTAGTTTTGACCGTTACAGTTGCTTCTACCTTCATTCGTTCAGGTCAACAAGGTGAAGAAGTCCTTAGTGAGAGAGAAAATCGTAAGATTTATAATGCGGCGGCTCCGGCTATTGAAAGAGCAAAAGCAAAAATTGAATATTATTTTAGCGAAGATGCTCCTGCTGGTTTACCATCAGGGGCTGCCATGCAAAATACCATGTTAGATGATACTGATTATACTTTACTTGGTGAAAATAGATTAGATGTTAATGGAGATGGAAACCTAGATAATGCTTGGGTTTATCAAACTGATATAGATGGAGACGGAATTGAGGAAACAGTAGCCTATTCAATCATAATGACATCTGAGTTAGATGCAGATAATGACGGTGTACCAGAGTTAACAATAGCAGATGACGATTTAGAAGCAAAAGCAGAAAACTTAATTACCAGAAGTGGCCCACTTAGCATTAAAGCTAATTCAGTTGCCGCAGCTTGTCCCTTACCCGAACTAAAAACTGAAGGTGGTTGGTATGCGGTTAATGATGCTTCTTTAAGAAAGAGTTTTCAAATCAATGCAGTAGTTGCTAATAAAAATGACTTAAATAGAAGTGTCATCGCCCTTGAATTTCAACAAGATAGACAGGTAGATAGAGGTAATAAATGGGCGGCATGGTTTCGTTATGACTTAGAATTATTTCCCGGTCCTGATTTTAACTGGAATGGTGCTGTTTATACAGCAGGAAATTTAATGTTAGGGCAACAATCCAATAAGATTAAATTACATTTAATCAGTTCGCCAAAATCCTGTCTTTATACAGAAGATTC
This sequence comes from uncultured bacterium, assembly GCA_964413275.1. Taxonomy (GTDB): domain Bacteria; phylum Cyanobacteriota; class Cyanobacteriia; order Cyanobacteriales; family JAABRE01; genus JAABRE01. Next base: position 1,363 of record CAYPSO010000068.1, read on the forward strand.
CTCAGAAATTACCATTGCTCAATATAAAGCAGATAATAGTAATGACATCGAATTTCAGGGGCAGGTAATGACCTATAGTTCAATCAATAATAGTTTTAGTGGCAATGCTATAACTTATTTATACCCCGGAGCAGGTAAAAAACCAACATCAGCAAATATCAAAACCTTAGATAACACCACAGATTCTGTAGTTAATAGCCCTGGTAAACCCTTCGATTACTCCCTAAATCCTATTGTTCTTTTTACAGAAGATTTATCTAGATCGAGATCTAGTACAGATACCAGTAATGTTTCCTTTAGAGATAACGCTTGGAGTAACAGTGATATTAATACCAGAATATTTAATCGCTTAGAAAGAAAGCCTTATGTTGATGATACCCATAGGGCTGACGATCGCTACGGGCCAAAACCTAGATATAGTCCTCCGGGTAGTAAAAAAGTTATCTCAGTCACTGCCAGTAATAATGGACAACCAATCATTGCTGAAGATCAAGAAATCATGACCAAAAGTGATGTCCCTGATGGAGCAGAAGATGAAGTAGGTTTAGATGGATATTGGGAAAGACGTGCCAGATTACAAGGTCTAAGATTAATTGTGGGCGAACGATTAGAATTAGGTAATGCCTTTGGTTGGAAAAATAATGACGATCCTCTTTATCCTATTAATGATAATACTTTAGACAACGAAGAACGCCAAAGAAAAACCATGAGGGATAATTTGGCCGCAGTGCAAAGTATGGCGATTTATCATCAAGATAATAGCGATCAAGATTTTCCCGTTGCTTGTATGGCTCTTACTGCTCATCCAGGTAATCAAAACACGATCCAAAATAGTACAACCTTTGAAGAAGTAACTATCAATGGCGAAAAAAGACTTGATGTTGACTTTTTAAATGGTAAAGGAACTAATGGTTGGGAATTTAGCCCTCCGGGTAACGTTACCAGCACTACTGATTTTATTCCTCTCATTGATGATACAGACGATCCATTGAGAATAGCTTTAAGAAATCTAGCCTATTTTGCGGGCGATCCTGATGGTGCTTTCCCTCCAAAACAGGAAGATGGTGGTAGTCTTGTTCATCCCTATCCCCAATTAACTATGTGGGGCAATTATTCTAACCTGCGACGGGTAATCAATTCCTTGGATAGTGGTACAACTTATAATGACTTGAGCATTGCCGATAAAACCACGATCCATAATGGTTCTTGTACCTTGGGAATGTTGACTTATAACGTCAAAAATCAAGATGAAAAAGAAAAAGAAAGCGAAACTACTGCTCAAACCGCTTTAAATCTTGCTATACCAGGTATGCAAGCTTTTGCTAGTCATTTATGGCAATTAGTGGATGGTAATGGTATTGATAATAACAATGGTAACGAAGTTAATCGAAAGATAGATAGTAAAGTATATCCTCCTAGTGGTTACGATCGCAATAAAGCAAGTTGCACTAGTGATACAGATTTAACTTGTGCCAAGACTTTTTATGCTCAGTTTGGCGCACAAGAGTTTGAAGAAGCAATTCAGAATAAAAATGGCTTAAATAGTGCCCAGAAAGCTACTTATATTGCAAATGCGCAAGCATTAGTAACTGCTATGCAAAGCCTTAATAACATTAGTCAAACCAGAACTATTGAAGACGATCGCACCCTCGGTTTTGTTGATGGTAAAGCCAGTGGATTACAAAAATCAATTCCCGGAGATATTGATTGGGATCCGATTACTGGTAAAGTTTCCTTAGAAGAAGGTAGTAATAATGTTACTTTTAGAACAGCTTGCGATCCAGATTTATTTGACGCAGCAGTTCCGGGTAATGCTGACAAAGAGAAGTTTAAAATAGCTTTAGCTATGGCTTTTTGTTCCCCCAAGGATTATCCCACTAATAACACTCCTATCAAACCTAAATATCCTTCCCTTTACTATTTATTCCCCAAAATTGACCACGATCACAGTGGTGGTGGTAATACTGAAACCTTTGACGATCAACCCGTTGGTGAAGAATATATTGCCGACACCTATATTCAAGGTATTAACAGCTATGTTTACCAAGTGTTGGACAATACTGCTGATAATGGTTTAACTACCATCGCCTTACAACCCAGAGCCATAGTTGATGCTAGTAATACCAGTAATACTTTGCAAAGTACCCTCGATGCTTGGAAGTTGCCAAATACCACCAGCAACACTAATATTCGCAATCAGATTACTTATCAAGGTAAAACTTACTATGTTCCTTTCCTTGATAAAGGCATTTTCAATGGTCGGGAATTGATGGCTTCACGGGTACTAGATATTGATTTGAATATGTTGCGTAACAATTATCTAGTTTCCGATCAGTGGTTTCCTGCTACCGGCTTAATTTATGCCTTCAGAGAAGATGCAGTCAGAGAAGATGCCATTGCTCGCCCTGCTAACAAAACTTGGTCGCAATGTAACACCGAAACTCTATTAACCACAGGCGATGCAGGTTGTCGAATGAATGTTACTTTACCACAAGATCCTCCTCGTAACTCAGACACAGGAGTTAGTCCTAAACCCGTTGACTTTTATCCCGATCCCGAACGTCGTCCTCACGGTTTTCGTCTCAGAAATGGCCAAGATTTAAGACGTACTGGTAGCGATCGAGGTTTATCTTTTATCAGCGATCAACCTGTCTATATCCAAGGTAATTTTAACCTCCATAGAAATTCATCTAAATCCCTAATTGAGGAATTTACAACATTATTAACCGATAATTGGAGTAATTTTTACAACCGTAATACCTTAGACACCGATTTTGCTAAACCAGATAAAGATAATTGGCGGCCTTCTGAAGTTGTTTCAGATGCAGTAAGCATTCTATCTGATAATTTCTGTGATGGAAATATCGAAAGCGGTATTCGTAATAATAATGGTATAGCAAATTGTCAAAACGGATCGGGCAGATCGTCTTATCGCAATAACACCATTAAGGGTCAAAACGATAACTCATGGAAACGAGAATTAGAAGGGAATAATGACTCACCAATTTTTGTAGATCGTAATGGCTTTGCGTACAGAGGTAGCACTAAATATCTTTTCAATAGTACAAACTATAACTCTATGCAAGCTGGTAGATCTCTAGGTTCAGGAGTTGATGGACAAAGGGTTAATAGTATTATTGTTGGTGGTTTAGTTCCTTCTCGTTTAGGTCAATCCTACGGCGGTTTACATAATTTCCCTCGTTTCTTAGAAAATTGGGGTGGAGATGACCTGCATATTTCAGGTTCTATTATTCAACTGAACTTTAGCACCTATGCTACTGCACCTTTTGACTCAGAAAAATTAGCCTGGGAACCCGGTGGTAGTGGACAAACTGGAGAACAATTACCTTTTTACAGTCCTCCTAACCGTCGTTGGGGTTATGATGTAGCTCTGCAATACAATCCCCCAGGCCCAGTTGCCGAAAGATTTGTTTCTCAGGGTACTCCTCGTAGTGAATTTTACCGAGAACTACCTATTGATGACCCCTATGTCAAACAACTTCGCTGTGCAGCTAATCCTAAAGCAAGTGGAGAAACCATCGATCTCAATGCCACAGATTGTAATTAAGGAGGAAATTAGTAAAATGAAAAATCAACTTATATTAGCAAAACTGCTAAAATTCAATCAACAAAACGAACAAGGTTTAAGTTTAACAGAAACCCTAGTTGCCATGTTGATCTCCTCTATCGTAGTAGCAATGCTATCTCCTGTGTTTTTGTTATCCATGGCCTCTCGCTTACAAAGTTTTAGGGCTAAACAAGCCACTGAAGTTGCTCAAAGTGAAATTGACCGAGTACAAACTTTAATGGCTCAAGGAGTTAAACAAGATGCCACTGTCGGTGTTTTACCACCTGTTACCACTAATTTTTCCTTAGTTAATCCCCCAACTACCACAGTTACTGATAGGAATAGTTTAACCAAAGATAATGCACTAGAAATAGACTACGACAATGATGGAGTTAAGGATTATTTTGTTCAGCTTTTTCGGGATGAGGGAGTAGTTTTTGATAGTGGTTTAGCTAAAGATGAAGTAGCTTTCTTTCGCATGGGAGTGAGAGTTTATTCCATTGCTTCTAAAGATAAATTAGGTGCATTAGATAGTTCGGGAAAAGTGGCTTCCATTTCCTTTACTAACCTTGAAGAACAAACAGAAAAACCCTTAGCTATTCTTTATACCGAAGTAATTCGCGGGGACTCAAAATTGTCCTTACTTAAATATAAGGAATACCTTGAAACCATTACATCTCCTTAATATTATCAATTCTAATTAATGCCGGAAAAGTAAAATGCTACCAAAATTTCTCAAAAAATCTATTCGATTTTATCAAAAGCAGCTCAAAATTTTTCAATCTAACCCAAAAAATGCTGCTGGTTTCACACTTTATGAAATCTTGTTTGCCAGTATCATCGGCACAATTGTAACTTCTAGTATTTTGGGTGTAGTAAATACTATGCTTCAATATTCCACTCAAGAAGTATCCCAAGGTCAAACTCAACAACAGATGAATTCTTCCTTAAGTTATATTACTGAAGATTTACGTCAAGCTGTTTATGTCTATACAGGAGAAGGTTTAGAAAAAATAACTCAATATTTACCTTTCAAAAATGACACGGAAAAACAACCCATACTTGCTTTTTGGAAAGTAGAATCACTTCCCTATTCCTCGACTCAAAGTTTTCCTGCTGACTGTGATACTTTCAGCGATGAATTAAAAGATGAATGTGAAAGTTTACAAATTGAACGTAATTCCTATACTCTGGTAGTTTATTTACAATCTGTAGCAAATCCTAGTAATGTTTGGAATGGTGAATCGAGGATTGAGCGTTATCAACTGCGCAAGTATTCTAATATGAGCACTTTAACTAAAAATAACGGTTATGTTGACCCCCGAAAACAAAGTAGCTTCGGGGATTGGCCGATATTTGATGATGAAAATTTACAAGTAAACGCAAGTTCTATGACGGCTGAAACAGAAGTGTTAGTGGATTTTGTTCATTATCAAGACCTTAGCAATCCTAGTTTAGTCCTACAACAACTTCCTGAGTGTATTACAGATACAAGTAGTGCTAATCCCTATTTTGCTAGTCCTGTTTATGATTCTGCGATTCCTGCTGATAAAAAATACAGTCGGGGCTTTTTTGCTTGCGTGAGTTTTGTAGATACAGATAACGATTTAATTCCCGATTTATATCAAGATATTAAATTGTTTGTCAGAGGTAATGCCAAAGGCAAAAAAGGTTATAAAGATGATGATTCTTTTGTTTTATTACAAACCCAAGTAATGACTAAAGGAGTTATTCAAAAAGCATCTACGGATTAATTATTAAAAAAACTATTAAAAAAAACAATTTTATTAATCACAAAGTATGAAAAAAATTACTAAATTTAACCAACAGGGATTTACTTTATTAGAAGTAATGGTTGTAACTGTTTTAATCGGTATTTTTGCAGCTATGGGTATCCCTAGTTTATTGGCTAGTATGGAAAAACAAAGAATAGAAGTAGCTAATTATAAATTATATAATGTTTTAATGAATACTCAACAAAAAGCCCAAAAGGAAAATTTGGGTTATACTGTTGGGTTAAAAATGAATGATGACGATTCACTTCCTCAATATGCGGTCTATCCTAAAGATTTAACTGATACCTCGTTAATTAATTGGCAGAATCTAACAGAAACTATTAATGAATTAGAATTTGTTTTAGATGATGGCACTAAAGTAGTTTTTGATTATCAAGGTAAAATAGATGAAGATAGCGAAATACAAGTAAATGAACAAATGATAATTAAATTTAAAAATAATAAAGCACCCTTACAAAGATGTTTAATTGTTAAGAGTATTTTTGGTTATATTTATAACGCTAGTGATTCTCAATGTAGTTAGTAGTTAGTAGTCAGTATTCAGTATTCAGTATTCGGCTAATCGCTAACTGCTAAAAGCTAATTGCTAACAGCTAATCGCTAACCGCTAACAGCTAATCGCTAATCGCTAACCGCTAAAAGCTAATTGCTAAAAGCTAATCGCTAATCGCTAAAACTTTGACTATTAAATCAGCTAATTTACCTTGACACAAGTCATAGTAAATGATGATAATAGTAGTTTGTGTAAACTTAGAGTTATTAATAAACCCTTGGCTAACGTTGTTGTCATCGGAGCCCAGTGGGGTGACGAAGGAAAAGGTAAAATAACCGATTTACTGAGTAAATCAGCAGATGTGGTCGTCCGTTCCCAAGGTGGGGTAAACGCCGGCCATACTGTTGTAGTTCAGGGACAAACATTTAAACTCCATTTAATTCCTTCGGGAATTTTATATCCTGAAACTGAGTGTATCATAGGCTCTGGTACGGTTATCGATCCTCAATGTGTTTTAGAAGAAATGGATCAGCTTAAAGGGCTGAACGTTTCCACCGAGAATCTATTTATTTCCCAAACTGCTCATGTCACTATGCCCTATCATCGTTTAATCGATCGCGCATCAGAAGAGCTTCGAGGAAAACATAAAATCGGTACGACAGGAAGAGGTATTGGCCCTACCTATGCGGATAAATCAGAGCGCATAGGTATTAGAGTCATTGACTTAATGGAAGAAAATGATTTAAAAGCTAGATTAGAGTGGACGATTAATTATAAAAACGTTATTTTAGAGAAGCTCTATAATTTACCTCCTCTAGATCCCCAAGATGTAATCGGCGAATATCTAGAATATGCAGAGCGTCTTCGCCCTCATGTGATAGATTGTTCTCTAAAAATCGAAGAAGCAGTTCAAAAGCGCAAAAATATCCTCTTTGAAGGAGCGCAAGGAACTTTACTAGATTTAGATCATGGGACTTATCCCTATGTAACTTCCTCTAGTCCAATCGCCGGAGGTGCTTGTGTTGGTGCAGGAGTAGGACCAACAATTATTGACCGAGTAATAGGGGTAGCAAAGGCTTATACCACGAGAGTGGGTGAAGGACCTTTTCCCACCGAATTAGATGGCGAAATAGGTCAAATACTCGGCGATCGCGGTGCCGAATTTGGTACGACCACAGGTCGTCGTCGTCGTTGTGGTTGGTTTGATGGTGTTATTGGCCGTTATGCAGTGCGGGTTAATGGTTTAGATTGTTTAGCAATTACAAAACTAGATGTCCTCGACGAATTAGAGGAAATTAAGGTTTGTGTTGCTTATGACATAGATGGTACAACCTATGACCACTTTCCTAGTAATGCTAGGGAATTTGCCAATTGTAAACCAGTCTATGAAACTATACCGGGTTGGCAACAACCAACAACAGAATGTCGCACTTTAGAAGATTTACCTAAACAAGCATTAGACTATCTCAAATTCTTAGCAGAATTGATGAAAGTTCCTATTGCCATCATTTCCCTTGGTGCTAGTCGCGATCAAACTATTATCGTAGAAGACCCAATTCACGGGCCAAAACGAGCCTTGTTGGATGCGGGTGGTATTCCAATTAATTAATCACTGATTTTATTCTGTTAAAAAACTATGCAAGTTAGTGTTGAATGTCAAACCAGACCTGAAGGAATTAATCCAAGAGCCTTGCGTCGTCAAGGTTTAATTCCTGCTGCTTTATATGGTCATAATGGAGCGGAATCTATATCCTTAACTGTTAAGGAAAAAGACGCTCTTAACTTACTTAAAAAGGCATCTGTCAATAATACTTTGATTGATGTTAATATTCCTGAACTTGAATGGAATGGTAAAGCTTTAATTAGAGAAGTACAATCCCATCCTTGGAAACGTTTTCTGTATCATGTCAGCTTTTTTTCCATAGCTTCCCAAGATAGGGTACAAGTGAGCGTACCTCTTAAGTTGGTGGGAGAATCTCTTGGCTTAAAACAGGGCGGTATTATTGAGCAAGTAATCTCAGAAATCAATGTATCTTGTCCTCCTGCTAATATTCCCGAAGTGATTGAGGTGGATTTATCGAATTTAGAGATTGGCGTTAACCTACATATTTCTGAGTTAGTTTTACCAGAAGGTGTTACTTGTTTAGATGAAGGAGAAGTAACTATTCTTGCTATCATTGCGCCTAAAAAATAAAGGTGTAGAGGCGAACGATTGTTCGCCCATATACTATCTTATTTTCTTAAGCTAAACCAACTAATTTATAGCTAAAATCCCAGACTAGTTTTGCTTTTTCGTCATCACGGGCTTGGGGAGAAACCTTCTGAGCAAAGGATTTGCGTCCTTTCTTCTGTCGATTACCCCAACTAAAGTAAACCCCTGATTGTTTGTATTCAGGATCGGCTACAACCGCCGCAACTCTTTCCCCAGCTAATTCTTCAGAAACAAATCCACCAGTTATGTATTTTTGGAAAATGGGGAAAATTTTCTGAAACAGAGGATAATGATTGCGGAAAAGGGCTGTAGTTGCTACACATCCGGGATATAAAGAACTAAAGGTAATTCCAGTGGATTCGTGATAGCGTCGGTGAAGCTCTCGCATAGTTAAGACATTGCACACCTTGCTATCTTTATAGGCTTTGACTGATTCAAATGCTTTACCATCAGCCATGGTAATTGGCTCTTGGAAACCTTGAGCAAAACCTTCTAAATTACCTAAATCGGGACGAGGAGGTATTTTTCCGCCAAGTTCTTCAGGATTGTGAGTAACAGTACCTAAAATAACCAGTCTTTTATCTTCGCTAGGAGACTGTTTTAAGTCTTCTAACAGAATATTAGACAGGAGAAAATGACCGAGATGATTAGTCGCCATACTTAACTCATAACCATCTGTGCTACGTAATGGCTCTTTTAACAAAGGCATATAAATAGCAGCATTACAGACTAAAGCATCTAAAGGACGACGCAAAGCACGAAAATCATTAACAAAGTTCCTTACACTTTGCAATGAGCCTAGGTCAATATGCAATATAGTGTAGTTTTCTTTGGGTATATTTAGGCTTTCGGCGACTTTTTCGGTTTTCGCTAGATTTCGACAAGCCATAACTACGTGCCAACCTCTATCGACTAAAGCTTTAGCACCATATAATCCTACTCCAGAGGATGCTCCTGTGATTATTGCTGTTTTCGATCCTTGCATATTAAAAAGTATTTCTATCAATGAGCGAACGTTTAGTTACTATAATACTAGATAGTGAACTACTTAAACTCTTCAAATTAACTCAGTACGGCTACAATAATTTGAGATGTTTATCTGCTCCGAAACTCTATTACTTTAAAAATTATAAAAAACTTATATTCTTTTTGGGTTAAGTATAAATGACAGTATCAATAACTTTAAAAAGTCAGATTATTCAAAACCAAGTTCGTGAAGTTGGTATTAATGAGAATTGTTGGTATCCAGTTGCTTGGGCTGATCAACTTAAGAAGAAGCAAATTATTCCTGTTAAAATTTGGCACAAATCCATCGCTGTTTATCGAAATTTACAGGGATACGTTTACGCTTTAGAAAATGCTTGTCCCCATAAGGGTATTGAATTACACTTAGGAGAAGTTAATGGCGATCGCATAGTTTGTCCTTATCATGGTTGGGAATTTGATAGTGAAGGTAAATGTGTCAATATCCCTTATTTTCCCAAGGAGCAAAAACTTCCCCGTGCTTGTACCATTAACTATCCTGTCGTTGAGCGTTATGGCATAATTTGGGTATTTCCGGGTGAGCCAGAATTAGCCTCTACATATCATATTCCAGAAGTCCCAGAATATTCCGATCCTAATTGTTTAGTCGTTCCTATTACAGGGATATTCAAAGCCCATTTTTCCATCTGTAATGAGAATGCAATGGATGTGTTTCATGGGTTTCTCCATAACAATCTTCAGGGTTGGTTCGATCCAGTTTTACTAGAATTGAAAGATGGTGATGACTTTGTAAAGGCTAGTTATCGTGTATCTTATCAAGGGTTTCTCAGCCGCTTTATAGGCATTGCTAGTAATGAGCAAGGCATTTCAACTCGCATAGTTTCTATTCACTATCAATATCCCCATTACCATACTACTTTAGAGGGTGTTTCTTCTCTCTATTTAATGCGTTTGCCAGTTAGTCCGAATCAAACAAGGTCTTTTTCTTTGTTATTTTTACCTAAAGTTCGCTTACCTAAATGGCTTTTACGGCTTGTCGGTGCTGTGATGGTGCCGATAGTGCGTCGTTTATTATTCATGCCTTTTCTAGAACAAGATATTGGGATGATGGAAAGTGAGCAACGTACCTATGATGATAATAAAAAACGTCAATATGTGGAAGTTAACCCCGCTATTATTGCACTTCAACGAGTCATCGTTCGACAATATGAAATATTTAAGCAAAAATCTAATTCCTCCAAATCACAACAAAATATCAACTAATTTTTTTATTAGCGATTAGGGATTAGGGATTAGCTGAATACTGACTACTGTTATTACAATAATTTGGCAATGGTTACACCTGAGCCTCCATCTTTGTCTGAAGCTAATTCAAACTCGGCAACTTGAGGATGTTGTTTTAAAAATTCGTGGATACCTTGCCGCAATTTTCCCGTACCTTTGCCATGTATAATCCATAATACCGTCGATCCCGTAGCACTGCCAGTGGCGATCGCTTTATCTAATTCTATTTCCGCATTAGCAACCCTACTTCCTCTCAAATCCAAGGTATTTTTAGATGTTCTAATTGTTGGTATATCTTTAGGAGGAGGAGGAGCAGACGCAGGCTTTTTCTGTTTTACTTCTACTTCGACTTTTTGACCGTCTAATGATTCAATATCCGTTATTGGGATAGTCATTTTCATGATCCCAAATCTGACAGTTATTTCTTGGTTATCCTCTTTAGCAATCACCTCAGCAGTTTGTTTTAATCTTGGTATTCTGATCTTTTCTCCAATTTTTGGTTGATAACTAGGTTTTTTGGGGGTAACTGGTTGTTTAGGCAAAAAACTATCCCCGATTTTATTCAAATTCTCCGTTGCTTTTTGGGCATTTTGAGCCGTTTGAGGCCCTTGTTGTAAGTTTTTAATTACTTTAGCTATTTCTGCCTTAGCTTGAATAATTGCTTCTTGTACTGCTTTTTCCTGAGATAATTTTAACTCAGTTTCCCTTTCCCTTAACTCAGAGGCTTTTTGCGACACTTCAGTATAAAAACGCTCAGTTTTTTGCAATAATTTCCCCGCAGTTTCAGCTTTTTGTTCTTGTTCTCGTCTTTGTGCTTCTAATCCTGCTATAACCTGATTCACATCCTCAGAAGAGCCACCAATATAATTTTGAGCTACTTTAACAATTTCAGGTTTTAATCCCAATCTTTGGGCAATGGTTAAAGCATTAGATCGTCCCGGAATACCCCAAAGTAAGCGATAGGTAGGTTGCAGAGAATTATCGTCAAATTCAACGGAAGCATTTTCAAAGCGACTATCTTGATACTTTAAGGCCTTTAATTCTCCATAATGGGTAGTGGCGATAGTTAAACGGACATTATCTGCTAAATATTTTAATAGTGCGATGGCCAAAGCACTTCCTTCTGCTGGATCTGTACCCGCTCCCACTTCATCGAGTAAAATCAAAAAGGGAGAATCATTTTCTTCTATGGCACTAATAATTCGACTAATACGACGAATATGACCTGAAAAGGTGCTTAAACTCTGTTCTAAAGATTGTTCGTCGCCAATATCTGCCAAAATATGCCCAAACCAAGGTAATTCTACCGGTTCTTTTGCGGGTATGAATAAACCCACCTTCGCCATTAAGGTAGTTAAACCCAAGGTTTTGAGGGTAACAGTTTTACCCCCAGTATTAGGCCCTGTAATTGCCACAACCTTAATTTTTGGGTCGATTATGACGTTAATTGGAATAACTGAGTTTCCCTGCTCGTGTTGCTGTTGCCAGATTAAAAGGGGGTGGCGTAGATTTCTTAAAGTTACCGTTTCCTCATCGTCAATAAAACGGGGAGGATTAGCTTCTAACCATAAACTATAGCGTGCTTTGGCTGTAGCTAAGTCAATGGTAGTCACAATGGCTAAAAGTTGTTCTAAGTCTTCCTCAACTTCAGTTATTTTCGCCGTTAAAGCAGTTAAAATCGCTTCAATTTCCCGTTGTTCTTGCCGTTGATATTGCCTGAATTGATTACCTAGTTGTACTATCCCATTAGGCTCAATATATAAAGTTGCCCCCGTACTCGACATATCATGGAGAATACCGGGGATTTGGTCTTTTTGTGGTGCTTTAACAGGGATGACAAAACGATCGCCCCGTTGGGTAATTACTAATTCTTGAATTGCTCCACCTTGTCTTTGAAGGATATTTTGGAGAATTTTAGAGATTTTATCCCGTAATTGTTTAGTTTTAACCCTTAATTCTGCTAATTTCTCACTAGCTCTATCAGTAACTTCTCCGCGATCATCAATACAATGGTAAATTTCTTGCTCAATTTCTGGATAAGTACGTACTTGTTCGATTAAACTGGTTAAAGTTGGGATATTCTCTTGTTCTTCAATGAGTCGGCGTAAACGTCTTACTCCAGCTAAGGTTGTAGCGATATTTAGTAACTCCTCTCCAGTCAGCATTCCTCCGACTTTAGCTCTTTCGAGAGATAAACCTATATCTTTAATACCTTCAAAGGATAAGCCTTGATCTAATTTTTGTTCTAAATAATATACTTCTTGAGTCTGATTTAAGAGATTAATACTATCAGCCTTGCTTTGGGGTATTGGTAGATGACGAGAAGCGATTGCACCTAACTTTGTCGCTGCAAAAGTTGATAAATGTTGGCACAGACGAGGCCATTCCAATAATTTTAACGTTTCTTCTTGAATCAAGGTTAATTTATATCTAGTAAAATTTAACTATACCTAAAACATTATATCTTACCTAAGATCGAGGTAATAAATTTACTGAATTATCCAAGTTGAGAACTTAAAAAGTTGAGAATTTAGGGAATTATGAATAAAACTGATAATAATTTGATGCTACAGTTGAAACAATCAAAGAATTCGATCAGTCAATTAAATCTAAGATAAGTAAATTATGAGGAAATAACTAGACCAATTCCTGCTGTGCTTAATGATTTGCCTAGAATAGATGGTATAAAAGTAAAACAGGAAACCACAAAAGTGTAAATTTTTGTTTAAATTATTAGGAAATAATAAATTTGTTTTTTTAGGTGAGAGGAGTCAATTGTGGAAGTAGTTCAAAAATATGTGCAAGGTCTTAGAGGCCAAGGCTTATATCCAGATCAATATGTATGTCATCAAAAACATGGCAATACCGTCGATATTGAAGATGAAGCCACTGGTAAGCGTTACCAAGCACTTACCTTTTGTACTAATGATATTTTAGGTTTAACTCAATCAGAATCTGTTAAAAAAGCAGCTATAGATTCTATTCTCCAGTATGGTACTTCAAACAGTTCTTGTCACGCTTTGAGTGGTCGCATTGATTTACATCGTCAATTAGAACAAGAAATCTCAGCATTCAAACATTTAGGGCATACCCATTTATTTTTGAATGCTTGGATGGCAATGCAAGCTTTAATGGATGCTTTTTGTCATTTAGCTATGCCTATCCCCGGTTTTCGTCATACTCGTGAGACTTTAATTCTAACGGATGTACTCAATCATGGCTGTATTGTTTCGGCTGTTGTTAATGCGAACAATCGTTCTGGGAAAGTATTTAGTTATAGTCCTGATGTTCGAGTTAAACCTTATCGTCATTGCGATGCAGAAGATTTAGCCCGTAAGTTGCGCCGCTATGCCAAAGCAGGAGACAGAATTTTAGTTGTTTCTGATGCGGTTTTCTCCATGGATGGTGATATTGCCCCTTTACCAGAAATGATTGAGGTTTTGACTAATTATCCTGATAGTGTTTTAGTGATGGATGAAGCTCATGCTAGTGGGGCGATTGGGCCTAATGGTGGTGGTATTTACGATCATTTCGGCATTAGTACCCAGTCTGTAATTGATAAAGGTGTTAATCCTCTAATTATGACCACTTTTTCTAAATTTGCTGCTTCTGCTGGTGCTGCTATTAGTAGTCACACTTCTGAATTAATTGATTTACTTAATGTATCTCCTACTTCAATTGGTACTATTTCTTTACCTGCTCCAACCACTGCCGCAGCTTTAGAATCAATTCGTATAGTTAGAAAAAATCCTCAATTAGTCCATACTCTTCAAGCTAATAACCGTTATCTACGCAGTCGCTTAGTAGAAGAGGGTTTTGAAGTAATTGGTGAAACTAATGTAATACCGGTAATTTTACCTGAAGATGTTAATCCCAAAGCTTTTGCATCTCATCTTTTAGAAAAATATGGTATTTGGGTATCTCCTATCTGGTTTATTGCTAAACCCCGTCTCCGTATTACTGTTAACGCACTGCATACCAAGGAAGATATGGATCTTTTAGTTGATTCAATGGTAACTACTCGTGATGTTTTATTTCAGCCAAAAACAACTATGGTGAGCGCTTAATTAGATTCTTTTTGTTAGTTGTCAGTTGTACTGATTTTTTCTTGACTCCTGATAACTAACTTTTAGCAGTAAATAGTGAATAGTTTATGGTTAATAAATGATCGAGCTAACAAATGACGGATAACTATTATATTAAACCTGTTATTACTCATAGCGATAAAGAATTATTTCTTGATTTACCAGCTATAATCTATAAAAACGATCCCCATTGGGTTGCCCCTATTCGCAGTAGTATTGCCCAGCAATTAAAAACAGAAAATAATCCTTTTCTAGAATATGGAGAGTTTCAAGGATTTCTAGCAATTTCCAAGACTAATAATCAACCTTTAGGTAGAATTGTCGCTGCGATTAATCATCGTTTAATTGATAAAGAAAAAGAAAATATTGGATTATTTGGTTATTTTGAATGTATCGAAAACTTTGAAGTTGCTCAGGAATTATTAAATACAGTCTGTAAATGGTTAAAAGAACGAAATATTACAAAAGTTCGTGGGCCAATTAATTTATCAACCCATAATGATTGTTTATTTTTAGTAGATGGTTTTGACTCTCGTCCTTTCTTTATGATGCCTTATAATCCTGTTTATTATCCTCAATTTATGGAACAGGATGCCTGGCAAAAAGCTAATGATGCTTTTGCTTATGATTTTAACGTTGACATATCATTATCAAAGCAATTTGAAAAGGGGTATAAAATTGCCTGTAAATCAGGAATTAATTTTAGGTCAATACATAATAAAGGGGAAGGTTTTGAGCAAGACTGTCGTAGCATTTATAAACTTTTTACCGAGGCTTTTTCTAACAATTGGAGTTCCACTCCACGCACTGAAGAAGAATTTTTAGAGGAAGCAAAACAATTACAAGATTTAATCGATCCTGAGATTTTTCCTGTGGCTGAAATTAATGGGGAAATGATCGGTTTTTTTATGGCTATTCCTGATTATAATATTGCTTTACAAAAAATTAATGGTAAGTTGGATTGGTGGGGAATTATTAAGTTTTTATGGTATCGTCGTCAAATTAAACAAGCTCGTGTCATTGCCATTTGTTCTTTACCTGAATATCGTCGGAGAATGGTAGCCTTGGCTTTAATTTATTTAGGAATGCAAAAGGGACAAAAAAGCCATAAACAATATAAAACTGCTGAACTTTCTTGGGTATGGGAAAATAACTATTCTTCTCGGAAATTAATAGAAGCTTCAGAAGGAAAAATATATAAAACTTATCGTATTTATGAAAAAGAACTTTAAAATAAAATTAATTAATAGAATGCCATTCACAAGCATTTATAAATAGAGATAAATGTTTAGTATTAGTAGTAGCAATAACAACTTCAAAACCTTTAATTTCTTCCAATTTTCCTTGGGCAGCTAAAATAACATCACCGTCAAGGGATTGGGGTGCAGCAGTAGGTTTTCCTTGTTGTCTTATTTCTGCCCAAAATTGCGCAGCTAACAACATAGTTTCTGTAGTAATAGGAAGATATGTTAAAATAGATTTCAATTGATTTAAGCGTTGAATTCCTGATGTTTTATTTGCTCTAATTAATTCCCGTCTTATTTCATAATCAGCAATTTCAGGTAATGCTATTTTGTATCCTTTTAAGGGTAAATCGTCGAGCCAATTTTTACATTCTTGACATATTTGAGAAGAACTTTTAGGATTTGTTACCATTCCTAAAATATTTGTATCTAATAAAATTAATTTAGTCATATTGATAATGATTAATTATTAAATAGATACTTTTTCTAATGCTTGGGATAAATATTCATAAGTTTCGGTTTGTTCTTGTTCATCTCCTTGTTCTAGCCATTGTTTCGTTAATTCTTTTAAAGCTATATGTTCTGCAAATAATATAAGTTTATTAAGTTTATCTTGTTGTGGTAATTGATTTTCTTTTTTTGTTTTTAAAGTAACACTTTCTCGAAATATTTTAATAAGCTTTAATAAATTTGGCCAATATTCTTTTGGGGTTGCTTGAATTTCTGTTAAAATATCAATAATAGAAATTTCAGAGTCTAAATTAAGATTTTCTGATGATGGAGTTGTTGTAATTGTAGTTTGTGTCATAATATTTATTCTTTTTTAATAGGACTAAATTTATCATAGCAAAATAGTAGAGTGAGCAATACCCACCCTACTAGCAAGAAAATCTAATTTTTTGTCAAAGCAGAATTTAGAAAATGCCTACAATTGTAAACATTTTAAAATTACTTGGTTTCAGAAAACTCAGCATCAATTACATCATCACCACCGCCACTAGAAGTACCAGTAGCATCTGTTGCACCATCTCCGGGGGTTGCACCATCAGCACCGGGAGTGCCGCCACCAGTTTGTTGATAAATATTAGTACCAATGGTGTAAAGTGTTTGTTGTAATTCAGGCATTAAAGTTTTAATTTTCTCATCATCTTCTTTGGCTACAGCATCCTTAAGGTCTTTAATTAAACCTTCAGCTTTGGTTTTATCAGCAGCGGGAACTTTATCGCCTAATTCGGTTAACTGTTTTTCTGCTTGATAAACTAAAGAGTCAGCTTGGTTCTTGCGATCGATCGCCTCACGACGCTCTTTATCTGCGGCAGCATTGCGCTCTGCTTCTTGAACCATGCGATCGACTTCCGTATCAGGTAAAGTAGAAGCACCAGTAATACTGATGGATTGTTCTTTACCTGTACCCTTATCTTTAGCCATTACATTAAGGATACCGTTAGCATCAATGTCAAAAGTAACTTCAATTTGAGGTACGCCACGGGGTGCTGCGGGGATACCATCTAAACGGAAAGTTCCCAAACTCTTGTTATCTTTAGCAAATTCTCGTTCGCCTTGTAAAACATGAATTTCTACATTGGTTTGACCATCAACGGCAGTCGAGAAAGTTTCTGATTTTTTAGTAGGAATAGTCGTGTTACGAGGAATAATCTTAGTCAATACACCACCAAGGGTTTCTACACCTAAAGATAAAGGAGTAACGTCTAATAAGAGAATATCTTTAACTTCACCAGCAAGTACACCACCTTGAATTGCGGCACCAACTGCCACTACTTCATCGGGGTTAACAGACTGATTAGGCTCTTTATCCAATACCCGCTTAACTACATCTAATACCGCAGGGATACGAGTTGAACCACCCACCATTACTACTTCATCGAGGTCGTTTTTACTAATTTTAGCGTCACGGACTGCGTTTTCTACAGGAATACGGCAGCGATCGATTAAATCAGAACATAATTCTTCAAATTTAGCTCTAGTTAAAGTTAAATCGAGGTGTTTTGGCCCTTCAGGAGTTGCAGTGATAAAGGGAAGGTTAATTTCAGTTTGTGTGACGCTGGAAAGTTCAATTTTTGCCTTTTCCGCAGCTTCAGTCAAACGTTGTAAAGCTTGTTTATCTTTACGAAGGTCAATTCCTTCTACTTTTTTAAATTCTGCTGCTAGGTAGTCAACTATTTTTTTATCGAAATCATCACCACCTAAGTGAGTGTCACCTGAAGTTGCTAAAACTTCAAATACTCCGTCTCCTACTTCAAGAATAGAAACATCAAAAGTACCACCACCTAAGTCAAATACTAGGATAGTTTCATTACTTTTTTTATCTAAACCATAGGCCAAAGATGCGGCTGTTGGCTCGTTAATAATACGTTTAACTTCGATACCAGCGATTTTACCCGCGTCTTTAGTAGCTTGACGCTGAGAGTCATTGAAATAAGCAGGAACTGTAATTACAGCCTCTGTAACAGTTTCTCCTAGGTACTTACTAGCATCCTCAATTAATTTTCTTAATACTTGGGCAGAAATTTCTTCAGGAGAAAATTGTTTACCTTGGGATGGACAATCTAATTTAACATTACCGCTATTGTCTCGGATAACACTGTATGAAACCTCAGTTGCTTCATTGGTGATTTCATCATGTTTACGACCGATGAAACGCTTTACTGAGTAGAATGTATTTTGAGGATTCATTACCCCTTGACGTTTGGCAATTTGACCCACAAGGCGATCGCCATTTTTGGCATAGGCAACCACAGAAGGAGTAGTTCTAAAACCTTCTGCATTGGCAATAACGATGGGTTTACCGCCTTCCATTACTGCCACGCAGGAGTTGGTAGTTCCTAAATCAATACCGACAACTTTTCCCATAATATTATTGCTCCGAATTTAACTACAAATAGACTATTAGTCATAAAATGTGAACTTAGCTTAAATAAGTGTAGTTCATTTACTAATATCTATATTGAAGGCAATTAATACTTAGATGGTAGTGTAGTTTACCGAACCTATGATGACGGTTACAATGAATAATATATGTAAATTATTAAAATTATCCAAAAGCTGATTAGTCTAAAAAGAAAAAAAATCACAATATATAATGAATAAAGTTGCTGAGTTAGGAGAAAAAATAGTTGGTCAATGGTTAGAAAATAAGGGTTATATTATTCTTAATTATCGTTGGCGTTGTCGTTGGGGAGAAATAGATATTATTGCCACAAATGAACGGGAACAAGTTACCATTTTTGTGGAAGTTAAAACCAGAAGTTTATACAATTGGGATGAAAATGGACTATTAGCTATTACTGATAAAAAACAAGAAAAAATAAAAATGACAGCAGCAATGTTTTTATCTGAAAATCCTCATTTAGCTGAATTACCTTGTCGTTTTGACGTTGCTTTAGTAAGTTATCAATATAAAAAGCAAAAATATGAATTCAAGATAAAAGATTATATTGAATCTGCTTTTTGACTTTTTTCTATGTATTGGTCAAATTTGTTTATAGGATAATTAAAATTAAATAATTATTATCAATTTCAATACTTTTAATTTTGTCTAAGCACATTAATACTCTTTGATAGTTAACAGCTTTTTTAAAGTTTTAAAGGAAACCTAGTAATCTCAAAATTATTGTTGAAGTTTAATATTTTAAAGAATTAACGTAATCAATTATATTTTTATTTTGAGTATTTGCTAACAAAAATTTATTTATGAAATTCCATAATATTGCCGTTGAAATACATAATTAGGTAAGATAATTTTTTGATATTGGTAAGCTTGTTCAAAACCTAACCAGTTGATATTTATTCCCTGCTGATATAACTCCGCTAAACTACTTAATATTTGTTGCCAATCATTTTTCTCTTTAGATAAACTAGCTAAAAAAATAATATCTTTATTTACTAAAATCTCTTTTTGATTGATTCCTAGATTAATTAAAATTTGACAATTTGTTTGAGATGAATTTTGGATAGTTTTTGTTGATATTTCTGAAGGATGACTTAACCAATATTCTGGATTAATTATTTCATTATTACCATAACTAATAATCTGTAAATCAGGTTGTGATAAATTTATTTTTTCTATAAATTCTTGTAAATCAACTTTTAATAATTTTGACTTAATGGCAAGCATTTTTAAACCATCTTCAAGGGTAAAAATACCTCCTGCAATTGCTGCTGCATATTCACCTACTCCTTGGCTAATAATTGTTGTCGGTTTTATGCCCCAAGATTGCCATAATTCCAAGAGAGCATACTGTAAAGCAAAAATAGCAAATTGACGCTGAATAATATCTTGTTTTTTAGCCTTCTTTTTAGGATAAAGTATTTTTAATAAAGGTCTCTCTAAATAGGAATCTATAATTTTAGCACAACGATTAATAGCATTTTGAAAAGTCAGTTGAGTTTGAAATAATTGCTCACCAAAATTGATATTTTCTAAATCACTATCGAGCAATAAAAATCCTATTTTAGCTTGCTTACTTTCTGATATTTTACCATACCAAAAATTTGTAATTTGTCGATGTGCTAAAAAATTATTTAGTTTTTCTTGTAATTCATTAGTAGAAGCAGCAATTAAACTTAAACGATGATTAAAATGCGATCGCCCACTATTGACTGTTAAACATATATCTCCTAAATTAAGATCGGGATATTTAACTAAATAATCTCGATAACTTTCAACCAACTGTTTCAAAGCTATTTCTGTTTTTGCCGATAAAGTAAATAAATGCAGAGGGCGTTCAAATTCCATTTTTTTAACTGAATCGCCAAGGTATTCCGAGACAATAACATGGGCATTAGTACCGCTAAAACCAAAAGAGCTAACCCCCGCAGCACGAGGTTTATCAGCTTTTTGCCAAGGTATGGTTTCTGTCGGTACAAGCAAAGGTAATTCTTCCCAATTAATATGAGGATTAGGCTCACGCCAATGAAGATGAGGCGGAATCTGTTGATAATTTAAAGCCAATACTACCTTAATTAAACTGGCAATGCCCGCCGCAGCTTCTGCATGACCAATATTGGTTTTTACTGAACCAATAATCAATGGTTGTTCTTGGGGTCGCTGTTGACTAAAGACTGCATCTAAAGCCCCGATTTCAATGGGATCTCCCAAAGATGTTCCCGTACCGTGAGTTTCTAAATAATCAATGCTATTTGGCTCTAAATTGGCATTTTCAAGGGTTTTACGAATAACTGCTTGCTGAGAAACCCCATTAGGTACAGTTAGCCCACTGGTGCGCCCATCGTGATTAACTGCCGAGCCGGAAATTACCCCTAAAATATTATCCCGTGAGGCGATCGCATCTGACAATCTTTTTAAGACAATAATTCCGCATCCTTCTGCTCTGACAAAACCATTAGCCGCCGCATCAAAAGTATAACAATGCCCTTGGGGAGATAACATTTTTGCCTGACAGAAATTGATACTGATTTCAGGTAAGAGAATCCGATTCACTCCTCCGGCAAGGGCAACATCGCATTCTCCATCCCGCAAACTTTTAACTGCTAAATGCACCGCTACTAAAGAAGAAGAGCAGGCAGTATCGATGGATAAACTAGGGCCTGTTAAACCTAGAATATAAGATAGCCTGCCCGAGGCCATGCTGTGGGAATTGCCTGTGGCGACATAGGCATCTATTTCTGTGGATTGTCTTTTAAGTAAACGATGCCAATAATCATTACCGGAAATGCCGATAAATACTCCTGTTGGGCTACCTAAAAGACTATCTGGTGCGATGGCCGAGTTTTCTAAAGCTTCCCACGCTACTTCTAATAATAACCTTTGTTGAGGATCGAGGCTGGTTGCTTCTCTGGGGGAAAGGCGAAAAAATTGGGCATCAAAGTCATATAAATTAGGAATAAAACCACCGTAGCGAGTGTATATTTTACCCGGAGTATTGGGTTGAGGATCGTAATAATCATGATTATTCCAATGCTCTGGAGGTACTTCGGTAATGGCATCTTTTCCTTGAACTAATAATTGCCAAAAATCCTCACAGGTTTCAGCCTTACCCGGAAAACGGCAACCCATACCAACAATGGCAATAGGTTGATTTTTCGCCTGCTCCATTGCCTCTAATTTAGCTTGCATTTGTTGTAAGGCTAACAGGGCGCGTTTGACAGGGGATAGATTTTCTGAGTTATTAGTCATTGATCATTCGTTATTTGTTATTGGTGATAATTTTAAAACTTGAAGTAATAACTACAAACCATGAACTATACTCAAGGATTAAATTTATGTAAACAGGCTTGAAAAAGTTTTTGTAAAACTAATAAATTACCTTTTATGGGACTAATTTTAGTGGGTGTGGGGCCTTTGCTGGGATATATTCGTGTTACGGGTAATTCTTTAATTTTGTAACCTAAACGAGCGGAACGAATCGCTAAATAATAATGTAGTTCATAGGTGGAAAAAATATCTCGAAAAGGGGCAACTCGCCCGTCTAACAATAGGCGACGACTATAGGCACGAAAACCATTAGTAGTATCGGTATAGGGAAATCTGGAAGCTAAACTAATTAAAGGAGCATGAATCAGACGCACAGCAAAATATCTCGCCCAAGGAGTATTAACTGCTTTTCCACCTTTAATAAATCTCGATCCTTGAACATGATCGAATCCTGCATCTAAGGCTTGAATAAAATTATATATGGCTGTGGGATCGTCTTTATTATTACCATCAATGATTATAATTCCTTGATAGCCTTGTTTTAGTCCATAGGCTAAAGCCATCCGCATCTGGGCACTGAGTTTGCCAGTATCTTTTTTGGTTAATAATGTTCTGATATTGACACTTTTAAGAAAGTCTAATTCTAAAGAGCCATCAGTGCTACCGCCATCGGCAATAATAGTATCAATAATTTGATTAATGGGTTGCATTTTTAGCAATTGTTTGTGTATTTTTTCCCCTTCATTAATGACAAAAATACAGACACAATATTTACTTTGTTTGGGAGCTATTTCTTGGATTTGATGGTGAGGAATTTGCCAATTGCGATCACAGAATGAAATATCTGTCATTTTGGTTAATATAAATAGGTCAACCTATATATTAATTGTAGTGAGCAAGATGGTCAGACTAAAAATAAATCTGTATATCCTTCTATAATTAAGTGATTAGGAAGTAGATAAAATAAATGCCTAGAAAGATTCGAGAATTAAAAGCTCAAATTTCACGTGAAGGATTTGTTTATCTGCCTAAGCGTGGCAAAGGTAGTCATGAACGTTGGCAACATCCTTTGCTCAAAAAAACACTTACTATTTCTGGTAAAAATGGAGATGATGTACCACTTTATTTAGAAAAGCAGTTAGCACAATTATTAATTCAATTACAAAAATTAAGGGAGGAGATGGATTCGTGAATCGTTATAGTATGATTGTTCAATGGTCTAGTGAAGATAATCTTTTCTTAGTTACTATTCCTGAGTTTGCAGAGCGTGTTGTTATGCCTTGTACTCATGGCATAACTCGTGAAGAAGCGATTCATAATGGAGAAGAAGTGATTGAAATGTATTTGGAAGCATGGCAACAAGAAGGTGAATTGATTCCTGAACCAAATATACTTCAAATTGTCTAGAAAAATTTTACAAAGTACAAGATTCGTCTAATTTAGTTTCTAACCCTACATCTAATGCTTAGAAAATATTAATATTAAAATTAAAGTTTAACTTGACTTCCATGACTACGAGGATTGGTTGAACTATTATTTGTATTATTAATTGGTGCTTGAATACTAGAAACTTGACCTCTAGAAGAGGTATAAGGTAACGGATTATTGCTAATTAATGCTTCTAAATCAGCAGTTAGAATTGAATAGGGTTGTTCTCCAATGGTTTCAGCAATTGCTTCTCCAGATTGATTTAAAAAGATAAAATGAGGAATACCATCCACTCGATAACGTAAAATTTCTGGCAACCATTTATTATTATCGACATTTAACATTACAAAATTAACATTATTAGCGTATTCGTGTTTTAATTCATCTAAATCTTTAGCCATTGCTTGGCAGCTAGTACACCAATCAGCATAAAATTCTATTAACGATGGTTTCTGATTATTAATAGCGATATCTAAAGGTGTGGAATTTTCAGCTTGATTTGCCAAAGATGAAGAAACGGTTTTAGTTTGTAATCCAAAAACAAGGGATAAACTAAGGGCGATGGCCACTAAAGCAATAATAATATTTTTTAGCTTATTATTAGGAGTAAGATCTTCTGTCATATTTCCTCAAATTTATAAATCAGTTAATTTATTATTTTACTAATTATTAATGAAAAAAAGAGTTACTTTAACCTTTCCCAAAAATATAGTGCAAATGCCATTGACTTATAGATTGGCGAAGGAGTTTAACATAGCCGCTAATATCATTAGAGCGCAGGTTGCCCCCAATCAAGTTGGTACATTAGTATTAGAATTATCGGGAGATATTGATGAATTAGAATCAGCTATAGAATGGATGAGAGGTTACAATATAAAGGTTTCCTCCTCTAGTCGAGAAATTTTAATTGATGATAACAGTTGTGTTGATTGTGGACTCTGTACGGGAGTTTGTCCAACCGAAGCCTTAACTTTACATCCAGAAACCTTTAAATTGCATTTTTCTCGCTCCCGTTGTGTGGTTTGCGAACAATGTATTCCCACTTGTCCAGTACAAGCAATTTCTACTAATCTTTGAATTTGTTATTTGTTATTTGTTATTTGTTATTCGCTAACTGCTAACCGCTAATCGCTAATCGCTAATTGCTAATCGCTAAT
>CAYPSO010000069.1:0-25734 GCA_964413275.1 uncultured bacterium
TTGACCTTAAAAGCATTAACATATAAGGTTTTCAAGGTGCATTTGCGCGAGACAACTAAATTATAACTCAGAAATGGATACATGACAAGTAAAAAATCGCTGAAATATTGATTGGATAAGGTGCGCAACCCTCTGACCAATAAAATCGACCAAACACCAATACTATTAAGGTTTATAAGGATTTTTAAATATGTGTTCATTTCTACACCCACCCTCCCGCGCATCAAACAAAAAAGATAGTTGTGTCTAAAGGTTGCTCACCTCCAATTCTTTCTATTTTACCTTGACAACAAGCACAAAGAAAATAAAAACGAATATTATCAGTATCATTATTAATTAATTTACTGAGACGATTGCGCAATTTTGTATATTGAGTTGAAGTCAAATCACACTCAAAAACACTATACTGGACTCTTTGCCCATAAGATTTGAGAATATCGTGTATTTTAGTTCTACGTTTATTCTCAGAAATATCATAACTAACTAATACAAACATTAATTTATTTAAGCACTAAAGGTGGATATTTGTCCGTTTCTTCCATTAAATATTTAGCTAATAATCTAGCTTGAATTTCAAAAGATTCTTGATAAGTACATTTCCGTTTAAGTACGGGATGTTTAAAATCAGATTGTTTCTTTTCTTCATAAAGTCGTAAAAAAGTTTTTAAACCATCTGAAGTGAGAGAAACTGCATTACTAATTGGCTCAGAAATAAAGTCATCAGGAGTTAATTTTTTACTATTAATTGCTTGTAAAACAACAGCATCAACTACTAAAGGTCGAAACTCTTCCATTAAATCTAATACTAATGAAGGTCTTCCATAACGTTCAACATGAAGATAACCTAAATAGGGATCGAAACCAACAATATTAACCGCACTTTGTACATCATGACGAAGCAAAGCATAACCCAAACTTAACAGGGAATTAATGGGATCTGTCGGAGGACGACGATTACGTTTTTCAAAGGAAAAAACTTTATTTTTAATCATATTATTAAAACAACCAAAATAAGCAGCACTTCCTGCACCTTCTAAGCCTCGAAGGGAATTAATAGTTGAAGTTGTTTCTAAAGAAATTAAAATTTCTTCAATTGTTATGATAGCTGAATCAAAATTACTATTATCTAAATCTCTAGCTTTTCGCATTAAAGATGTACGATAATTTTTGAGTTTACCTCGGATAAAACCTCGAACAACATGAATAGCTTGAGGAGATTCTCCGGCTGCTAACCATTGAGCTTTTCTCACAAAAATATTTTTAGTTAATTCTGGTTGTAAACGTCCTAAATAACGACCATTTGCTGTTAAAAAACTTAAGGGAATATGACGTTCTAATAATTCATTTACAACAAAAGGCGATACTGTGCTACGACCTAAAATCACAACTCCATCAACTTTTATTAATGGTACTTCTAGGAGTTTTTCTTTTCCAGCTTTAACGGTTATTCTTTCATCAGTTTTACCGATAAATGAATCTTGTTGAGTGATATAAATTGTTCCCATAATATTAGTTCTTTGTTATTAGTTATTAGTTAATTGTTAATTGTTAAAAGCTAAGGGATTAGCAAACAAATCATATACCAGTTTATATATTTTTGGTGGGCAAAATATGCTTTGAGAATTTCGGGTAAACTCGATCTGTTGGTTTTGCCCACCCTACTTTAAATGGTACTTTATTTAACCGCAAGTCCCTAACCGCTAATAGCTATTAAATTCTTGATATGTTTGTACTTTTTTTGTTGCTTGAGGAAGGCAACGAGAGTAAAGACTGCAACCTTTACAGCGTTTACTATAGATAGGTTTTGGCATTATTCCAGTGGTTAATAAAAATTGAACTTTTTCAATAGTTGCGATCGCATTTTTCCTTAATTGTTCATCTATTTTTACCTCTTGACGTTGATGGGTTTGAGCATAATAAATATAACCAGTAGTGATTTTTTTGCCAGTCATTTCTTCTAAACATAAAGCTTGAGCGCATACTTGTAATTCATCATTATCCCATTCCCCTTTTTTTCCTCTTTTATATTCAACAGGATAAAGTTGACCATTTTCTAATTCAATTAAATCGGATTTACCTATTAATTGATATTTTTCTGACTTTAACCAAATTGCTCTTATTTGATAAGTTTTTCCTTGATTTTCTTCACTGAAACTATGAACGCGATCGTGTAAATTTGTCCCTTCAAGGGTATATTGATTATCCTCAAATTCACCAGCACAAAACATTCGCCAACAACGATGAGGACAATAACTATATTGATTTAAAGATGCGATCGCAATATAATCAGAATTATTCATAAATTTCTTATTACTAATTAATTGTTGACTCCAAACCACTAACCACTAACCACTAACCACTAACCACGAACTATTTAGACTCTTCTCACCATTCCCATTCCCATTGTGGTTTTTCTACCAACTCCACAATAAATAGCAAAGTCAGCTAAAGCATTTAATTGTTTTATTTGTATAGATGAAATATCTCCAAATAAGCGATAATGAATATTGCCAATACAACCGATAAATCTGCCATGTTTATCGCTCATAATTTCGGTTCTAATATCAAAAAAACTGGGATAAATTTGGTTAATTGGTAATTCCATAAATTCAATATTGCTATATTTTTGCCATCGTTTTAATAAACTATTAAAAACCGATTCAGGAGTAGGTAAAGATGTATCGTATTTTCCTTGACGAAAAGCAGTAGGAGTAGCAAAAGTAAACTTAAATAAACGTTCGGTTTCTGATGCTTGTTCGTATAATTGTTGATAAGTGCAAGCATTAGCCCAAGGTTGCTCATTTCTAGGTGTACCAAGGATACTGGTAATATATAAATCTGCATTTCCCAAATGCCAAGGTTTTTGGGGATTGAGATTTAACCATAATTTAGTTAACTGATGAAAAATACTATCATCGAGCAGAGAAATTCGCCACCAACAGGATTTATTTTGGGGAATAGATTGAGAATGATACGAGTGCAAAAATTCATTTTTTGTTGATGTTTGTAAGGTTGAAATAGTAAAAGATTTATTAATTTGAGAATCATGAAAATATTGAGCTAAATCTGGCGCAACGCTATTAACTACTTGCAAAAATAGAGCGTTTAAATGTCTTCCTTCTAAATATTTTGGAGAAATAGAAGATAAAGGAATAATATTTAATACGAGGCTGTAGGGCATTTTTTTAGTTAATAATGAATAGTGAATAGTTAATAGTAATGATAAATTTATAATCCTGCTTTTTCAAATATTTGTGCGGGAGTTAAAATTAAATTAGGTAATATTTCGTCCGCTAAATTGTCATTATTACTTTTAGTTTGTGGAGGAGTATCGGGATAAAAAATTGTTACTTTTTTTACTTGAGAATCAATTAACCATATCCTATTTACTCCTGCATTAAGATAATCAACCGCTTTCTCACTCAAATTACTAAAAGATTGTTGTGGTGAAATAATTTCTATCACTAATTCAGGTGGGATCGGACAAGCTTCATCAGCAAAAGGAACATCTTTCAAACGCTCATGGGAAATGTATAATAAATCGGGAACAGGACACCAATCTTTTTCTTTTCTTTTCAGAGTTATAGCCCATTCTATACCAACTTCTCCTTGATTTTCTAAAGTCTGATTCCAGTCAAATAAAAGCAAAAATAAGGCAGCAGTAACACGAGAGTGAAAACGTTTTGGTGACATTTTAGGTACAGCTTTTCCATCTATTAATTCATAGGTAATATCTCCATCAGGTAAGGCAAGAAATTCTTGTAAAGTGAGTTTTTTGTGAGTTAAGATTTGCATATTATTAATTCTCCATAATTAGTTAAACTAATGCTTGAACGAGAATCCTCATTAAAGGTTCTAAATCTTCTGGTACGCGATAGCTTTCTAGACCCTGCTCAATATGTTTATTCGTACGATTTAAACGCCCAAATTGCCAAATATTTCCAGTAGTAACTGCTCCTAATAAAATTTCTTGATCGCCAATTTTTTCCCATCGATCTAAAGCAATTAATTCTGCACAAAGTTGAGTAAAACCAGAATCTAAATTTTCTCTTTTAGCTTCAATTACAATAAAATTGTTATGATTATGAAGAAGATAATCTAAATTTCCTTGTAATTGTTCGGAAACTTTTAAAGAATATTCAATTCTTAATTGAGCCTTTGTATAATGAACTAACTCCATTACTACAGGAGCAATTAAAATTTCTCGTCTTGATATTTCACTATTTAAAATTACATTAGGTAATATTTCTTCAATACGCTCTTTTAATTGTTGAAGACGATTTAATTCACCTTGATATTGAGATAAATTAAGTTTTTTTCTACTAAAATAATAACCAAATTCAGCTACTAATTCATCAATATTTACTTTTAATTCAAAAATATTACTAAAGGTATAAGATTGATTGGGGTGAAGAATAGACATAGTTTATTTATTTTTTAACTAAACAATAAAGGATTCATTATCAGGACATTTCAAAGCAAATCCTGCTTGTATAATAGCTAAAATTCCCGATAAGCTAGGAAAAAATAGATATTTTTCCGATTTAGAGGAATAATAATCTGAAACTTCTATATCGTAACAATCTAAACCTTGTTTTCTTAGTTTAGCTATTGCCCATCTATTTTTACTATTTTCCTTGATAATTACTCCCGGAATAAGGGTTTGTTTAATGGTTTGTTGTAATGAAGCAGGCAAGTTTGTCGGACGAATACTGTCTCCTTGCATTCTTTTTATATGGCAATTTTTGAAGGCATAAAGTTTAGCTAAACAAGTATTATTAAAAATTTTTAAATCTTCAACTTGTAAAGAAAATGTGAGGTTATAAGGTATTTTAGCACGATCCTTTAATATAATTTTATCTCCATAAGGGGCAAACTCCATATATCGTAGTAAATGAATCGGATCGAGATTTGTTTCGCCAACTTCATCCAATAAAAGCTTATTTTTATCGCAAACTACAACACTTTCAAATAAGCTATCTCTAAAACGAAATAAGGGTTCATAACTTGCTTTAGTAATTTGAGCATATTCTAATAATTCTTGAGCAATTTCTTTATTTTCCTGAATTAAATTTTCTACAGATTCTATAGAAGATTGTCCTGATTTTATCGCTTCATAGTCTTCAGTATAATTTGCTCTAAGAAAACTAAAAACAAAATTTTGAGCGCATTTAATATATTTCCAGTCTTTCTGTAATTCTTCAACTTTGTAGTTAGAAATATTAATCGCACCTTGTATTACTTTCATCCGTTTACGATAGTAATTCCAATTTTTATTACCTCCTAAAACATTTTGTAAAGTTTGGTATAATTGGGCAATAAGATTTTCTTCTGGCAATCCTGTTAAAACATTTTCAAGTTCAAGTAAAGGTTTAGCAATTTCTAAAAATGCTTCTGATTTCCAATAAACTTCAAGAAAAGGACGTTGCAAACAATTTAAACTCTCTAACATTTTTGCTAATTCTTTTCTACCTCCAGAAGTATTTAATTTATTAATTCTTTCTTCCCAAGCTTTAGGAGATAAATAAGCGATCGCATTACTAGGAATATCAGTTTTTTCCTTACCTAAAACTCTACCAACTCGCCCTATTCTTTGCCAAAATGAAAAGCGATCTTTACTCGAAAAAATTAACCAATCTAAATTTTGTCGAGAAGGTTCAGGTATTTTTTGAAAATTAAAACCCACATCAACGGTACTCGTTGCTAAAATCACCTGTTTTTGTGCTGCTTGTTGGCGTTGATTTGTTGGAGTATTGCCAATAATACGGCCTATTTTATCCTCTAAATCTTTCCCACGAAGTTTATCTGAAATACGATTTAATGTATCTTTAGAATCAAGAATAACAGCACCATTTTTATCTGGATATTCTTGTAATTTTTGTGTAATTTCTTTAACAATTTCAGAAACTAATTCTTCTTTAGTATCTGGTTTTTGACAAATTTTTAACTTAACTTCTGTTTGTGAAGGAATCAGATTTTCCTTATTTTCTTGACCATCAATGCGAGCAATCTTAACTCCAGATTTAGCTAAAGTATCTAAAGCAACATCACAAGCAGGATCGGGAGTTGCAGTTAGTAAGACAATTTTTCGATTATGATTAAAATAGCCAAAAACTTGAGATAAAGCCATGTAAAAAAATAAGCTTACCAGTTGTTTAGCATCATAAAGATGAAATTCGTCAAAAATTACTGTGGCAAAACTACTATAAAATTCACTAGCAATATTACTTTTATCGAGTTTATTATAAGCAAAAAAAGTGGCATAGTAAAAAATATCAGGATTAGTTACTAATAAAATTGGTTTATGACTACATTCAGGAAAAATTGTTGCAGGTTCACGCAATACATTATACAGTTTCTCCCCTGAGCGTTTTCCTACTCTTTCATTTGACCACCTATTAATATCTTTTGCCGATGCAGCTTTAACAATATGGGGTAAATCAGCTTTTTGAATAAACTCCTCTGTTGCTAAAGTTTGCTGTTCAATTAGTGCATTAGTAGGAGCAATATAAACTGCATTTCTGTTAGAATTATGTTTTAAAATACTTAATCCTGCTTGAGTTTTTCCTGTACCTGTCGGAGCTAAATTTAGAATAATATTGTTAGTTTTTCCAGCTTCATAAACATTAATTTGATGTTGCAAAGCTTTTTTCATAAAATCTAATTCTGGAGGAATTTCAAGACAAGATGCAATACTAGCAGCTTCAAGATTAATTGAAATTTTATTAGTCATATTTTATTTTCTCAATAATTAATTTGTAGGGTGGGCAATGCCCACCATTGTTTTAGTAGCTTATTTCTGTGATTTTATTAATTACTATTGCCACCACAAAAGTTTAAATTAGCAGGAACAATAAAATCACCTATTTGCCAAGCTTCACCAAGAAATCTAAGATTTTTTAACAAAGAAACAGGAGGAATAGAAATAACATCAAAGGCAAGTAATTGAAGTAAGACAGAAATATCCCCTGCACTGAGATAGGTATTACAATAATAATTATCGACAGGAAGATGTCTAATTTCAAATGTTTGTTTAATCTCAATGCGAACTTTGCTCATAAATTTACCCACACGGATATATTCAGGAAGTTCTCTTTCTCCAAATACTAAAGTTTGAAATTTGTTGTTTCTTTCAATCATTCGCAATCGTCCAGTTTGCGGAAAATTACTAGGTCGAAAAGTTCCGGGTTTTTTGCCACTGCGAACAGTTAATAAATCTTCCCTTGCTGTAGCAACCCGATTATTAGTCATGGCATACCAATAAGCATCAGAAAGTGCATTAAAACGTTCAAATCTGAAGGAAATTTGCTCGTTAACCGACCATGCAGGGAGGATATAACAATCACCATTTAAGGGGGTTAAATCCTCAATATATCGGGGTCTATGGGTATCTTTTCCGGTAAGACGATAGGGAGATTTTGCCCACCCTAACGCATAAGCAAGGGCATAATTACCAATTGTTCCTTCTGTGTAATAAGTATCTGATAATTCCCGTGAGGCAAAAAAGATAGGTTCAGCACACCAAAGTTCAATTAATCTTGCAGTAACAAAAGAAGATTTAGAGGTATTAATTGGCAACGGTAATTGTTGCATAAATTATTCATCCTCCTCAGTTGGTTTTGCTTTTTTTCCCTTTCCTTTGGTATTAGATTCTGTTTTAGGTTTTTTACGAAAATCAGCGTAAGTTTCGTCAAGACGTTTTAAAAATTCTTCTTGTTTTTCTAACGATAAATTTTCATCGACATCATTAAGCAATTCTTGTAATTCTTCATCAGAAAGTTGTAGCGAAATTCCTCGTCTATTTGTCCATTTTGAAACAATATTTTTAGTCGCATTAATTAAAGTTTCAGTAGGAAAAGGATGTTCTAACTCGATATTATCACATTTCAATTTATCATAAACTCCTTGTACTAATTCAAGAGAACTTGGAAGTTCGGAAATACCGCCAAATATTCCTAAAATTTGATTGTCCATGCGTCCCACACGACTAGAAACTGCACCATAACGACTGGTTAATAAAATATTAGCGATCGCATATCGCAGTTCATCAGCAGTCACATCTTTAAAGGTGACAATATCCAGAAAATGCACGCTAGGTTTGATATATTCACTGGTATTTAAAGCCGTAGATGCTTTTCCTTCTTCATCTCGCATTGTTCCTGTTTCGTATAAAGCATTAATGGTGCGATCGCCAATTAATTCTGTAGCAGGTAAAATACTAAAAGCATCCTCTGTCCAAATTCGGCTTTTTTGTGCACCTCCTCCTCCTGCTGCATAACCATAGAGAAAACAGTCAATACACATCTCACAAGGATTATTAGTATTCAGAGAACAAGGTTTATCAATTTTAGGTACGTTATAAAGCAAATTATAATTACGTAAAAATTCCCTTCCTGTACGTCTTTCTGGAGCAACTTGTTTGCGTTTTGTCATTACCAAACGAGGAATAATTGTTGTATCTTTGATTCCCGCTTGTACAGATTCGCTACACATAGGTTCACCCGAACCTTCAGTACGAAAAATTGTTTCCGATTGAGTAGTTCTTAAAACTACTAAACCAATGGTACGACCTTTAGGAAAGTTTTCGTATTTCGGAGCAAGAAATGGGGTTAATTTTTCGATAGACATTGATTAATTCTCCTCGTTATTTTCAGTTTTTTGTTTTGCTTTAATTTCTTGACGAGCTTCTTGTAAAAAGAATAAATATGCAGCTTCTAAAGTTTTTCTATCTGATAGCAAACGCTCAGGACGATTATGATAAACTTCATCAAAAAGCTGGCGTAAAACTTGATAAAAATCTTTAACTTGTTCAAATTTTGTTGCACCTACTCCATGTTCTCGAATCCGATCTAATCGGGTGTGATATTGTTGAGTAAGAGAAGCAAAAACCGTATCCCAATCTAAATGGGATTTACGCGATCGCACCGCTTTAAGAAATTCTGAAAAAGGCTCTGTTTGAGCAGTACGTTTAAACGAACTACCTCGTAATTTAGCTGTTTCAGCAATAAGAGCTGCTTTTTTTAAATAGTTAGAAATGCGATCGTGTTCTTCTGACATAAAACTCCTCAATAATTCGTTTAAAGGTTTTTTAATTCGATTCCAAATGACTTCTAAATTAGGATCATCCTGTTCTCGAAGTACCCATCTTAAAAGTACAAAGTAAAGATCGAGAGGACGTTGAGCAGTCCTAGCTAGGTCATATAAGCAATCATCTTTTTTCGTTAAACTAGCAACAGAAATCGCTAATTTACCAAGACATCGCAACCTTTCTAAAACTTTTTCTGCGGTTAAAACCTCCTCTTGTTTTTCTTTTGAAAGTTGTCCTTGACGGTAATATTGCCCATTACCTAGCAATGGTTGCAAGGCCGAAGAAATACCCTCAACTCGCCCAAAAACAGCCCATTGTGACTTTATTTCTAAGTTTCCTCCTAAAACAAAAGGAAAGCCAAAATCAGGCGCTAGGGCAAGTTCTAGAGCAAGTCGGAGAGATTTAAGTAACGCTAAAGAATTGTTAACATCACCCCAAACTAAGGGAATAATTACCGTTGATTGAATAAATTCAGGACGTTTTGGTAAAGCAGCACCAACAACCTTATTCGCTTTAAATGCAAGAAAATCATCTTTATATAGTTGCAATTCATCAACCGTAACTGTTCCCCCATCAGCATTAGTATCAGCTTTTTCTTTAAGCCAATTTTGCCAGATATTTTTTAACTCTGGACTTGAACCTTGAGGTAAGGCAAAATGAAGATATAAAGGCTCAGTTTTACTAGCTTTGGGAAAATTTGCTCCTACTGCTAAAAGTTGATAACTTAAAGATGCTAAATTATCTCCTCGCCTTTTTGGTTCAGCAGTCATACCCCCCGGAAGACGATTAGAAAAGGATTGTACCTTTGTACCCGGAGGCATTTGATTAGAAATTAACTCACTAACTTGCAAAGATGTTGCACCTAAAGAACAACGTTGACGAGGATTGGTTTCAATATAAGCAGTTAGTTCAGAAAATCCTTCCCAGTTATTAGATATAGGTAAATTGAGTAAACATTGAACCGAGCTAATAAGTTCTTCAGAAACTTCTACAGATTCTTCAGTTTGTCTTAGTTCAAAGGAATTTTGTAGAGCAGTTTGTATGCCTTCCATTCCTTTTTGCTTGGCTACTTGTGCAGCAAATAAAGACCTTCCATACTGAGCGTTGAAAGGTTCTAAAGCAGTTCTTTGTTCTGGTGAAATACCCATATATTCAGCAATTTTATTCCAAGCATCAGAGGGACTTAAATTTGCTTCTCGATAACTTAAATAAGCTGCTTTCATTCCTTCAGAAAGAGCAAATTCATCAGCGTTAGATACTGGATTTAAACCCAACTCTTGAGCAATATTAACTGCATTTTCTCCAGCATCATTTGCATATTTAGAAATATCTTTATCTAATTTATCTTGTTTGTAACTGTTATATTTTTTGACTAAAAGTTTATCGACAGCATCAACTGCACCATCAGGATTTTGTTGAATTGCTTGTTCATTAACTTTAATACCATCTTTAGTTGCTTGAACTAAATTTTCGACGTTACTACTAAAAACTCTATCAATTTTTTTTTGCCATTTTTTAGCTATTTCGGGAGCTAAATCTTGTTCGGGAAATTTTTCCCCTAAGAAAATTTGACCATTAGGATTAATTGCTAGAGTATATAAACCATAACTATGTAAAACTTCCTCACAAGCACTAAGTAATAAAGATGTTAAATAGCCTCGATCTTCAGATAAAGTAATTTCAAATAATTTAATACTTTTACCTAAAGCAATCGTTAACTCATTTTCAACTTTACGAATACGTTTTTCTTTGTCAATTCCTAAGTCAAATAAATCTGCACCAATAAGCATAGCAGCCCAACGTTTAATATTAGGATCTTCAGGTAAAAAACGCATTCCATCACTAGCACTATGTCCTGAATGTCTTTCTATTAACCGACGAACTAATTCTAAATCTTCATCAGTTTTAACTAATTCCCTGACACCTGCAAATTCTAATTGTTGTTGCAAAAAATTAGAATCCCGTGCCAAAGTTTTTACATTTCGTCCATCGTCCGCTAACTTATTTAAGTCATGAACTGCTGTTGCAGCGAGAATAAAAGCTCGTTTTTCTTCGGGAAAATTTGCTATTTTGCTAACAGTTAAAACAAACTGACAAGCAGAATCTAAATGTTCGGCAAGACTTTTTCCTGTGCGTGTACCATATTGAGAATGTGTACTATGTAACTCAAATAATTTAGGACGAATTTCACTAAAATATTTTTCTTCAAGGGATTTTTGCGGACGATTTAATAGACTTAATCTTGACATAATTATTGCCTCATGGAGTTTTTTAGTTTTTACTCAGACTTAGGATTAATTTCAAATTCAAATTTAGAACGATAAAAACAAACGTCAAATTCTAAAAAGAAATTTGTTTGTCCTAAAATAATCTGCACATTATTACTTTTACTCCAAGCAAATACTAATCTTACACTAGGAAAATCAGCAATTTCAGCGATTAAAACTAATGGAATAGCTGGTTGTTTTCCTAAATTACCCGATAATTTAATAATCGCTTGATTTTCGTCCCAAATAGCCCCTAATTTAATACCAACTTCGTAAGGTAAAACATTAACTGTTGCGCCACTATCTACTAAACCTAATCCTTCAAAAATACTCTTTTCCTTTATTAGTTTTAAAGGCACACGTGGAAGACTATCAAACTCATTTTGAGATCGATCTGTTGTTGAATATTTGAAACGCATAATTATTGTTTTTCTTCTTGCTCAGATGTTTTTATTAGTTTCATTAATACTTCACCTGCACCAAAGTTATTATAAGGAGTAGGTAAGTCATAACTCTTATTAGCTTCTAAGGGATAAATAGATGTATTGCTATCTAATTCTTCAGTTAATATCCGAATTAATTTAATTTTTTCAGATAAAGATAATTTTTGAATATCAGGAAGCAAGTCTGTAAGTGTCATTATTAATTATTAACTCCTTGATTTAGTTACAATTTTAATTAAATAAGAAAGGGTAAAAAAATACCCCAAATTAATGCGATCGCACTTAACTTAAATCTTAAATAAGACTAATCTTTATTTTCTTCTTCCCAATCCTGATAACTTATTATGTCTCCCTCAGAATTAATAACGGGTTGAAAATAATATTCTTCGATGATTTTGCGTAAATTGGCAATTTGATCTGCAATTTCAAAAGGATTATTCATGATAAACACCTCATAATGTTGATAGTTGTTGCGAACTAGACCTGTTATGCCTTAACTTATGAAGTAGCAATATAGTGGGTTAGGCTGATAGTCTAGCTCATTACTTAATTTAGCATATTTATATTGTGTCAGTACAACGATAAATAAATATTCATAAATACAAATGGCAACTTCTGAGATAAAATAAAGGCTACAAGGTAATTTCTAGGAGAAATTGAAAAAGTACCACGATAAATATCATTGATTTTTTATCAACATCAATCCCTATGAGGGATTATGAAGTCAGATTTAAACTCTGGCTTTTATTCTTTTTTAACGATTTACTCATTAATCTTCCTCTTCAATTTCGATCGCCTCATATTCCTGAATTTTTCCTTGTCTAATAATCCATAATTTACCTATAACTTCTGTACGCTTTAATCCCTGTACTAATGTTTCTATAGCTTTTCGCCAATCTTCAAAGCTAGATTGAGCAGGTAAGCAAATTATTATAATCCCTGAATAATTAGCAGGATTATATTTAAGACAATTTCCAAAACCTCTATCTGCTGTAATTAAACATCTTTCTTCAAGACGACATACTTCAATTAAGTTTTCATCGGGAGTTGATATTAAACCTTGTTCTTTTACTGTCATCACATCATGTCCAACTTGACGCAATAAAGGAATAACTCGAATATCAACATTTTCATCAAGCTTGATTTTCATACTGTCATTTCCTTATCTCCATCGACAGGAAGATCGATGAAATACCCTTTAGACATTTCCGCACCATAAGCAATACAAGCTAAAATATCTTCTCTTTCAATATCGGGATAACCTTCAAGAATTTTCTCAATGGTCATTCCTCCTGCTAAATAGTCCAAAATTAAAGACACCCAGATGCGATGACCTTTTATACAGGGTTTTCCATGACAGATATTAGGATCGATGGAAATACGAGATAGTAAGCTATTTGTTGTCATCTTCTTTTCCTTTTATTAGGGTTTATCTTAAGCATACCTAGAGTAATTAATTTTATTTGAGTAGAATTTGTAATTACGATAAAATTAATATAGCCTATAAAAAATATTTTTGCAATTACAATTTTAAAATGTCTCGAAAAAAAGATACTATTACACTGTCAATTCCCCCCGGAGCTAAGGAAAATCTAGAAAAATTAGCCGGTCAACATGATATTTTCTGGGGTAAAACTCCTAGTCCATCAGGGTTAATTGCTGCGATCGCATCCGGTGAATTAGAAGTAGGAAAACCTTTTACCCTAAATGAAATAAGAGTTTCAGCCTTAAGACAAGCTATTAAAGACTTAATTGATACAGGTCATATTGAAGCAGCACAAATTGTAATGTCACTTTTATTAGAACGGGGTAATCTGGAAACTCCCTTGCGTCAAGATTTGTTAAAACAAATAGATCAACCAATGGAAGCATGGCGAATTAGGTTAAATCAACTAATTCAAAATAAACAACCTTTTCACCTTTCCTATTGTAATTCTCAAGGTACATATCTTGAATATACAGTACAATTTGCTAAAGTTCTACCATACGAAAAGAGAATGTACTTACAAATTTGGTGTGAAGAAACGGAAGATAGTAACGATATTCCAGAATTAAAACATAATCGCTGTTTCCGATTAGATCACCGGATACAATCAATTTTACCCATTAGTGGAGAATGGCGAAACGATCTTGATTATGTGAAAGTGCAATTACACTTTCAAGGTGGCTTAGTTAAAGCTTATGAATCTAAAGATGAAGATCTAAGTAATGAAATAATAGGAGATGTACGTCAAGTAATACGTAAAATATCTAATCCTTTTTGGTTATTCCGAGAAGTTGCCAAATATTTGAATGATTGCGAGATTATTGCCCCTGAAAACTTAAGAAATCAGTTTAAAGAAAAACTGCGATCGCTTTTTCAACTCTATGAAGATTAATTACACAAATTATAAAAACAATATGGCGGGAATTGCTACCCGCCATAAAGATAGAAAGTTGACTAATTAGTTTTGGTTTTCGCTCTTCTTTATCAGAGTTGAAGTAGCAAATAAAGCAAAAGCTAGAATACCAGCCACAGAAGTAAGCTCAGGTACTTTTTCAGGTGTTTCGGGTATAATAACTTGTCCCGATGTTCCAAAACGTAAATTATCAATGGCAAAACCAGCAGGCTCAGGGCCAATTAAACTGAATTGAAGACCAGCAATTAGCTCAGAACCATCATCGGTAACTAAACCAAGAAACTCAATTCCTGTCCCCGTATTTTTAACTTGACCAAGCACAGAACCATCTCTAGCGAAAGCAGTGATAGCAGTTGATTCAGCAGCATCAAAATAACCGCCATCTAACCCCACTCCAGCAACATCTTTGTCAAATAGAATACTAACAGCCCCATTAAACAGAGGACTACCAGATAAAACGGGACTAGTTGGATTACTTCCATCTGTGGTAATAAAAGTATCGGGAGAACTAGCATCTAAAGCTAAAGAAGCTGTTGGTGTACCAACCACACAAGCAGTAGGAGCACCTCCAGGACAATCAACTCCTGCATTGCTGGATAAACCTTGACCGACAAAATAACCATCAAATGACACAGTGGGAGCAGTAGCTAGATTACCGCCATAATCTGTAGGCAAGTAAGTAGGATTAACTGTATTTACTGCAAACTCATCAAAAGTAATTAATCCTGCTTGAGGAGTAAATGCGGTTTCATTAATCCTTAAAATTCCAGCTTCTGCTACTTGAGCAATTCCTAATCCTGCCAATGACAGCACAGACACGATACCTAGACTAGAGATTGTTTTCATAACCCTTTGATTTTTCCTTTTACTTAACGGTAGTTTTACTTAAAAAAACTAAATCGTCAACATCATTTATGAAAATTCAATCAATTTAGAGCGTAATTTTTGTCAACAATCTCAATAATCACCTAAGTAAAGTCTATTTTTATTAGAATCTACGTCTTGCTTTGCCTATCATTCTGGCTGAGATAAAACCACCGATAAAACCAAATAAATGTCCTTGCCAAGATATTCTAGGATCTGCGGGTAAAATTCCCCAAACTAAACCGCCATATAAAAAACCAACTAAAACTGATATAACAATAGAGCGAAAATCCTTTTGAAAATATCCTCGAAAAAGTAAAAAACCAAGATAGCCAAAAATTAAAATACTAGCACCAATATGTACCGATCCCGGTGCACCAAAAACCCAAGTCCCTAAACCTCCCACCAGCATAGTTATCACAGTAACTATCCAGAAATCTTTAACTTGTTGCAACATTACCAGCCAACCTAAAGTAATAAAAGGTAAGGTATTTCCGATTAAATGTTGCCAATTTCCATGTAGAAAAGGAGCAAATATAATACCTCTTAAACCAATAATATTTCTAGGTATAATTCCAAAAACATTTAAAGCATCATTAAATACTATCTGATCGACACCTTCTATTAGCCAAAATGCCAGAGTAAAACCGGCTAAAACACTTGCTTGCTTTTTTACTAAAGTTATTGAATCAGTTTCTTTAATACTCATAATAATTTACCTATTAAGACATATTTTTAAATTGTTCATCACTATCTGAGGCATTTTCATTAGGCCAATAGTAACCCTTAACTGGAAAAGCTAATTTAATATCTTCTTGTTGATATCTTTTATGTAAGGTTTTAAGAAATTCGTGCTTGACTATTAGCTGGTCGTAATATTCTTTAACCCTTAAATAAATCAGAAAATTAATACTATAATAATCAAATTTAGTGTAGCGCATAAATGGTTCGTATTCTGGTACTCCCCCCTCAACCTCTGTCATTATTTGTTTTGCTACTTCAAGAGTTACTCGCTCAACTTTTGCTAGATCGCTATCATAACTTACCCCTATTTTGGCAGTAATTAACATTTCCTTTTCTGGTAAACCATAATTTTTAAAGCTAGAAGATAGCAAGAAAGCATTAGGAATTACCATTAAATTATCATTAATTTCCTTAATAATTGTGTAACGCCAAGCAATATCTGTTACATAACCTTCTTCCCCACCTTTAAGTTGAATATAATCACCTACTCTAACTTTTTTTGAAGTTAAAAGACTAATTCCTGAAAATAAATTTGACAAGGTATTTTGTAAAGCTAAACCAATAGAAATACCACCCACACCTAAAGCAGTTAATAAAGGTGTAATTGCTATTCCTATAGATTGGAGAATAATCAAAAACCCAAAACTAAAAATAACTAATTTAGTTAAGTTATTAAATAAAGTAGTTAAAGGAGAAACACCTTCTTCTTTGGTAGTATAAATTTCCAGAAAACCAACAGCTAATCTAGAAACGATAAGAGTAACTGAAGCTAAAAAGACAGCTAATAAACCTTTTTGAATAAATATTTGTATCGAATTAATCAGAGGAATGGTGGTACTTGCCATAGAAATACCAGCAAGTATAAACCAAAATAAACTAACTCCCTGAAGAGAACCAATTATTATTTTATAACCTTTCCAATCTGTATTTTCTGATAATTGATGTAGTTTTTTTAAAATTTTCTTTTCAAATAAGAAACCGATTATAATAGAGCATAATACTATTAAAATAGGAGTAACTATTCTAGCAATTTTCAAGAAAAATTCTAAATTGTTAGAGTCCATAATTTTTACATAAATTAAAAATATTGCGCCTGCGGTTGCAGGCTATAATTTAAACTAACCAATTGTATTAAAGAACTTTGTGGGTATGAGAATGTTGCTTCACATTATCTTCAGTACGCACAACATTTTCTGCATTAAGGACTCTTTTTCTTTCTAAGGAATAATTAAAATCATCTCGTCCAGAATTTAAAGGAATATGAGTTGTAGCTTCTGGACGTTTTTTATAGGTACGAGTTGCTGCTATTAATCTATTAGTAAAGTCATTACATAATTGAGCATTTTCAGGAAATACTTCAAGAATTTTAGGTTGTCCATCCACAAAAATATCTCCTAGAGATTTTGCATAAGCTAGTTGATAAGATGTAGGGATTTTTTTGAGAATAGCTTCTAAGGCTGCTGAAGGAATAGGTTCAATAACTTTTACTTCTACGATTTCTCCTTCTTCCCTAAAAAAACAGGTAGCTAAACCTAAGACACAGTAATCATCATGGGAAAGATCGGGAGCATTATTTAGTAAACTTGCAGTTGTCATCTAGGTAATCTAAGTTAATTTTTATTTTTATATTTTATCAATTATTTTTGATAAGATTTCTTAATAATTTCTTTTAGTTTAAAATTGCGGAATTTTTAATTGAGCGACTGTAGCAACATTTAATACAGAATTGATGAAAAGTCAGATATTACTATATGATCGATTAAAGATTAGGAGGCAACCAAGTTTATGGATATATCATCTAATCAATCTCAGCCCTTAGATCGAGATTTACGCTTTTTGATAGAACAAAAAGCCGCCCAAGGCGATTATGAAAATGCCATCGCTTTAATGAATGTTCTTTTAGACAAGTATCCGGATAGTGCTGTAGATTTTAATAATCGTGGTTTGATGTATTTTCGTAATGGTTGTCATCAAGAGGCTATTACTGATTTTAATCGTGCTTTAGAAATTAATCCTCGACTTGATAGTGCTTATAATAACCGAGCAAATTGTTATGCTAAAACAGGTAATTTAGCTGAAGCACTAAGGGATTATGATTTAGCTCTTGACTATAATCCGGGTAATATTCGTGCTTGGATTAATGAAGGGATTACTTTTCGAGAAATGGGTTTATACGATTTGGCCATTGAAAATTTTGATTTGGCTTTAACCTTATCAAAAAGATTAAAGGGTAGAATTTATGCTGAAAGAGGTAGAGCTTATCATTTGCGAGGTGACTGGAATTTGGCCATTGCAGATTATAATCGAGCTTTAAAAAAGCTAGACAATAGAGACAGAGAAAGGATTGAACTATGGCTCGATGAGTTATTTTTCAAGCATAGTGCCTAAATTATATTCATTTTTATGGTTTATTTTTATTAATTGCTATTTCTTTTTCGGGTTCTGTGGTAGGAGAAATAACCACCTTAATTTGCTTGGGACTCATCATGTTATTCTGCTCTTGTATCACCCTTTTAGATTTTTCTGGAGCAAAATTTCTTCTGAAATTTTCTCGTAATTCGTTGACCCGCTCTTGGGTTTTATTTACTTCTATGCTTACTTCTTCTAATTTACTTTTCTGTAAACTATGGTAAGGCAATATTTGCAACAAAGAAACAATCGCCACAGAAGACAAAAGAAGGTTAACTCCTAATTTCAAACTTGTTTCCACTACTACTCCTCGATGGGATTTAGTTTTAGGCTTGGCTTGTCTGATTTGGCGAGGAACATATTGATTATAGTCATCATGTCTTAATGCACTCATGGTTTTTATTGGTCACTCCTCATAACATAGCTATTTTAAAATCAGTTAAGCTTATTGTGCAGTTACTTATTTAAAAAGTCAAATAATTTTAATAATTAATTCTAATACTATCTCGGACATTTTGGAACATAATAGATAACTGAATCAAAAAAGTAGTTTGGGATACTTAATTATATTAAAAATTCTTAAAAATGTCTTTAATAATTGCTGGTGAAAGAAGTGGAGTTGGTAAAACCACTATAACCTTAGCTTTGCTGTCTTACTTATCTCGTCAAGGATGCAGCGTGCAGTCTTTTAAAGTAGGGCCAGATTATATCGATCCTATGTTTCATACCTACGTGACGAAAAAATACTGTCGTAATTTAGACCCTATTCTCACCTCTATTGATTATGTTAAATATTGTTTTAATCAACATTGTCAAGGTTCAAAATATGCCCTAGTTGAAGGGGTAATGGGGTTATTTGATGGTGTACCTTTTCAGGGTTATTCAAGTTTTGCCAGCACTGCACATATCGCCAACATCCTTAATTTACCAGTCTTATTAGTGCTTGATTGCAGTAAATTATCAACTTCTGTGGGTGCGATCGCATCAGGTTTCCGTAATTTCGATCCCCAGTTAAATATAGCAGGAGTGATTTTAAATCGAGTAGGAAGCGATCGTCACCTTCACCTCTTAGAATCGGGTTTAGAAGGGTTAAATTTGCCGATTTTAGGCGTTTTTTACCGTCAAAACGATCTAACAATTCCAGATCGCCATTTAGGATTAGTTCCCACAGGTGAACTTAATAATTTTAATATTATTTTAGATAAGTTGGCAGAATTAGCTAAAAATTGTTTCGATTGGGAAAAATTATTTCCCTTATTAGAAATTAATTGCATCCATGCAAAGCCATCTTTTTTGGACGATCCCCTGTTAGATTCTCAAGATAACAAGGAAGTAAAGAATATAGAGCAGGGAAATATTTTAGAAATTACTAGTAATTCAAAATCTGTTAGAATTGCGGTTGCTTGCGATCGAGCTTTTAATTTTTACTATCAAGATAATTTTGATATTTTAAGAAAATATGGTGCTGAATTAGTTTTTTGGAGTCCTTTAGAAGATAAAAATATCCCTGAAAATGTACAAGGGTTTTATTTTGGTGGTGGTTTTCCAGAGGTTTTTGCAGAAGAATTAGCAGATAATATTACTGTAGTGCGATCGCTCCATCATGCCATTAAACTAGGTATTCCTACTTATGCTGAATGTGGTGGGTTAATGTATCTTTGTGAAGCAATAGGAGATTTTCAGGGAGTAGATTGGCCGATGGTGGGTATTTTTTCTAAAATCGCTGTTATGGAAAAACGGTTAACCCTTGGTTATCGTCATAGTGAAATAATTATTAATACTCCCTTTTTAAAAATTGGAGAAACAGTTTATGGACATGAATTTCACCGTTCAAAATTAATTAATTGCAATGATGGACAAAGCTCAAAAAACATATCAGAAATAAGACCAATTTATGGCGAAAAAGAATTATCTTTTGAAGGGATGATTAAATATAAAGTTCATGCTAGTTACCTTCATTTACATTTT
Source organism: uncultured bacterium (assembly GCA_964413275.1). Classification (GTDB taxonomy): domain Bacteria; phylum Cyanobacteriota; class Cyanobacteriia; order Cyanobacteriales; family JAABRE01; genus JAABRE01. The sequence continues at coordinate 20,183 of CAYPSO010000069.1, forward strand.
GGTGGTTGTCAAATTTTAGCTAAAAATTTTTGTAGGGTGGGCAAATATTTTTAAATCTTATTTAGTAGTAATTACGATTAATAATTTGCCCACCTTAAATATTAAAAATTACTGTAAGTAATAATACATCAGTAAGTCCATTTCAAAATGCGATCGCATAAGGAACAAATAGATAATATTTACCAAGTCCAAACTTGATCGTATTGGTCGAATAATTTAGCTAAATCTTGACGGGAAATTTGCTTAATTCCCTGAAGAACTTTCCCTTCTGGAATACCTCTGATGGAAATATCTTCAGAAATAGCATAAATTGTTATACCTTGATCTAAAGCTTGCTGTAAATCTTCATCTAACTTACTAGGTTGAGTTTGTTGCCAAGTCCCAAAACTTAAACCAGAAGCGTCATGATTAATAACAGCATAATTAACTGCATTGCCACGCAGTACAATATCCACATCTCCTTGAGCCGTTTTTAACACTTGCACAAACCAAATAACTGGATCGTCTTGTTCTTCAACGGTACAACGATAACCAGATTGAATAACTTGTAATGCTTTCATAATCTTCTCTTTATCTTGTGGGAATTACTAAACTATTAGACTGATTTGCCCATTGCCAAAAATCTGTTGGGCCTCCACGGCTACATCCGTCAATTGCTTCATTGACTCCTCTTTCATCTAGGCACAGCCCACAGTTAATCCAATTTAATTGACAACCTTTGACTTTCGCTTTAGCTTGCAATGCCACAATCCATTCTCTGGTTAAAGGATGTTGCTCTTGTTCAAAAGTTCGTCCATGAATACTATTAGCATGGGGTTTTTGTAAAGCAAAAGATAGAGAAACGCCTCCCTCATAGGCAAAAACATTAACATTGTAGCCCTTTTCTAAAGCAGCTTCTATCATTCTAAAAGTTGTGGTAGTGCGGGCTTGCTCAAAAGGAGCATCCATAATTAAAAAAGTTAAAGTTGTATCGCTCATTAAATAATATTCTCCTATAACCACATAACTTTTTGACCTGTTGCCATCGCTTCAACAACCATCGCAATATCAGCAACTTTAATTTTACTATTTACTTCTTCAAAAGTAATTCCCCTTTCTCTGAGGGAAAAATCATCTACTAATAAATTCACTCCATCCAAATTAGCCAAACCATTAATTTGTGCCTTAGCACGAGCAGCAAAAACTCCGTTTTCAACTAAAAATAAGCTAACTTCATTGCCCTCATTGGCTAAATCTGAGGCTAATTGGTAATTATGGTCAACTTCAACAGAATCGAATGAACTTCGAGACTCGATTAAAAAATATTTCGCCATTATCAATTATTTTGGATTTGTTACACAGAACTATTGTTATCTAAAAACTATAAAAAATAAAATTCTGTAAGAATATTTTCCAATGCGGGCAAAATGCCCGCCAAAATTTAAGAGAAAAACTAGACTTACAAAGCCCAATTTTTAGCTCTTTCAACAGCTTTTTGCCACATAGCAAAGTTTTCTTGAGCAAGGTTACTTCCGTCTCCGGGTTCAAAAATACGGTCAACTTTGCGTTTAGAAATTAACTTACTGTAATCATCCCAAAAACCAACAGCTAAACCAGCACCAAAAGCCGCACCCTGAGCCGTAGCATCTAAAATGGCCGGACGTTCAACAGTAATTCCTAAAGCATCAGCTTGAAATTGCATCAAAAAGTTATTTTGAGATGCTCCTCCGTCAACTTTAAGTAAACTAATTTTATTTTCACTATCCTTATTCATGGCATCTACTACTTCTTTGACCTGATAAGCAATAGATTCTAAAACGGCTCTAACTAGATGCTCCCTTTGCACTCCTCCAGTTAAACCAAAGAATGCTCCTCTAGCACTCATATCCCAATGGGGAGCGCCTAAACCACTCAAGGCAGGGACAAAATAAACTCCATTATTATCTTTAACCGAACTTGCGAGAGATTGAGTTTCCGCCGCAGAGTTAATAATTTTGAGGCCATCTCTTAACCACTGAATACAAGCACCAGTGGTAAACATCGCTCCTTCTATGGCATAGTTAGCACTACCGGGTTTTGTCCATGCTACCGTTGATAATAATTGATTTTGGGAGCGGGTTAATTCTGAGCCTGTTTGCGCCACTAAAAAACAACCTGTACCATAGGTACATTTTAGCAAACCGGGGCGATCGCATCCATGGGCAAATAAAGCCGCCTGTTGATCCCCAAAAATGGCAGTAATGGGGATAGATACACCTAATAATTCTGGATCGGTTTTACCAAAAATACCCATACTTGGCTTAATTTCTGGCATCATCTGGGCAGAAATGTTAAATAAATCAAGTAGCTCTGTATCCCATGCCCTAGTGTTTAAATTCATTAACATAGTACGACTAGCGTTACTATGATCGGTAGCGTGAACTTTGCCGCCAGTCAGATTCCAAAGTATCCAAGTATCAACAGTACCAGCAATCACATTATCTAAATTAGTTTCAGGTTTTTCTTGTTTAACCCAATCAAGTAACCAAGCTAACTTTGTGGCAGAAAAATAAGCATCTAAGACTAAACCTGTTTTTTCTTGAATTATTTCTGCTTTTCCTCTTTCTGTGAGGAGGCGACACATAGGCGCAGTGCGCCTATCCTGCCAAACAATGGCATTATGTAAAGGTTGTCCTGTGGTTTTATCCCATAATAAACAGGTTTCTCTCTGTACAGTTAAACCGATAGCCGCAATTTCTGAGGGGGCAATTTCTGTAGTTTTTAAAACTTGTTCAATACAATAGCAAATATCCTGCCAAATTAGTTTGGGATCGTGTTCTAACCATCCCGGTTGAGGGTAATATTGAGTTAACTCCTGATAAACTTGTCCAGCTACCCCCCCTTGATTATTAAATAAGATAGCGCGATTACCTGTTGTACCTAAATCTAGGGCAAGGATATATTGGGGTTGATTTATACTCATAATTATCAGTTTTTCTTCATTTTAATGCTAATATACCAATCCCATTAAACCATCCTTTTTTCTCACAAATAATTTACCTATAATTTTAGAAAGGTCAATAACTTGACAAGTATATTTAGAATAATCTATAATTAGAGGCTGTAATAAAAAGGGGCTATAACTCAGTTGGTAGAGTGTCACAATGGCATTGTGAAAGCCAGCGGTTCGAGTCCGCTTAGCTCCATTGTCACCAAAATCTGTTGGTCTTGACTTTCGAGGTTTTTTTAATAATTTTATTTTTAATGCTTAGCTCAGTTTTCAGATAATAATTCATAGATAACTTGACAACTATGATAAAATTTGCCTAACTTTCTCGGCAAGACTGGGAAAATTTGTCGTACTTGCAATTTAATGAGTAAGTAAATGAATAATTTTTCTAAAATACCATTTCAACAGCAAAAATCACCATATATAATTATAATTCCTTTATTTGTCTTATTTGGGTTCTCAATGATTGGTGTTGCTATGTTTAGCTTAAAAGAGTTACTCCAACCTAATGATCTCAATGCCGAAAAACAATTAAACACATCAATAACTCAAACAGTATTCACCGTACCTGAAACACCTAGAGAATTAAAATTGTTAGAAGAAAGCAAAGAAAACTCAGGTAAATCTGTTCTGGCTTTTCCTACCCTAATAATAATTTTATTGGCTTGTTCTGGTGGCTCTTTGTTAATGACTTATTTGTTAAGATGTTTAGTGACGGATGAACCAACTAATAAAAAAATTAGAGAGCAAAAGAAAACTAATTTTAAAAAATTTAATTATTCGGTAACTCCGAAAAAAAATAACCATATTAGTCAACAATATTCTCAAAAAAACAGAGCTCAGGAAGCAATTGCTCCTATTTCTGTCAAAACTGAGAATCAGCCCATTGTTACTGTGGTTTCTCCCCATGAGTCAACTCCTGTGGAAAAACGTGAACCTACCCTAGCTGAAATTCTGGATTTACGAAAGCATCGTTCTCTAGTATCCATGATGCACGATAATTAGAAAGTTAATAAGTTAATTTCAGTTACTGCTATTTTTATGATTTTAGATTCTAAAGGACGTTTATTCGGTAAAATTAGCATCTTAGATTTAGGTGCTGCTTGTGTCATAGTATTAGTTATTATTGGCATATTTCTTTTTCCCGGAAAAACAGGCTCTATTGCTCAAGTAAATGTGGCGACAAAACCCGTTGAAGTTGATTTATTAGTTCGAGGACTTAGTGTTAAAGATCCTGAAACTATGATTTCTCAGATGAAAGAAGAAAAGAAAACGAGTCTGATTATTCGTAATCAACCCTACGGCAATGTTGAAATATTAGATGCTGAGATTTTGCCTAGAACTGTTCCGGTTAATCAACCAGATGGCTCAGTTAAAGCTATGACAGATCCTCGCCCAGAAGTAAATTTAGTTGCTGATATGACTATGACTTTAGGGGGAAAGGCACAAATTCTTGATGATGGTATAGTTTTAGGTAATCAAAAGTTAAAAATAGGTACTACTGTTGAATTAGACGGCTATGATTATAATTTCCGAGCCAGTGTAATTCAAGTCAGGGTGAAATGAAATTAAAAATAAAGATTTTGAACTTCTAAAGATTTTGTTAAGATTATTAGCAAAAGAACACTATTAGTAAAAACAAATTAACCAATGAGTAAAAAACAAATTGTAGTCGCTCCATCTATCCTATCTGCTGACTTTAGTCGTTTAGGAGAAGAAATTCAAGCAGTTGATAAAGCAGGTGCTGATTGGATTCACGTTGATGTTATGGATGGTCGTTTTGTGCCAAATATTACCATTGGTCCTCTAATCGTTGATGCTATTAGACCTCATACCAAAAAACCCCTTGATGTTCATTTAATGATTGTCGAACCAGAAAAGTATGTTGCTGACTTTGCTAAAGCAGGAGCGGATATTATTTCTGTACACGCCGAACATAATGCCTCTCCCCATCTACATCGTACTTTAGGACAAATTAAAGAGTGTGGCAAACAAGCAGGTGTTGTGTTAAATCCTTCTACACCTTTGGAATTAATTGAATATGTGCTGGAATTATGCGACCTTGTTTTAATTATGAGCGTTAACCCCGGTTTTGGCGGACAGAGCTTTATTCCTGGTGTAATTTCTAAAATTCAAAAACTTCGCCAAATGTGTGATGAAAGAGGACTCGATCCTTGGATTGAAGTTGATGGTGGACTCAAGCCTGTTAATACTTGGCAAGTTCTCGAAGTTGGTGCTAATGCCATTGTTGCTGGTTCGGCTGTATTTAAAGCACCTGATTATGCCGCAGCTATTGAAGGTGTACGCAATAGCAAACGCCCTGAGCCTGCATTAGCTACTGTCTAATTATTAGTAGGAGTCAGAGATTAAAAGCTTTATCACATGATAATGTCTTAAAAATTGTGGCGACTATTACAACATAATCCAATCATGAAATTAAAGGCGGTCTAAATTTATATATGATGAGATCGTCTTTTTTTTCTATAAATATTTTGTTGGGTTTCGTTATCTCAACCTAACTGTAACGATCTGCAAACAAGGGATTTTTGGGACCAGATTAATTGCAAATAAGACCCCCTTCAGA
>CAYPSO010000070.1:0-6736 GCA_964413275.1 uncultured bacterium
TTGGTTATCTCCTCTAAAGAATCCTCGTGGCTTTAGCCCGATGGAGTGTCAACCTTCCTTATTCCCTATTTCCTTATAAAGTAATACTTCCCTGACGTAAAATTTCCCAATTATTATTAGTCCATTTAGCAACAGTGGAAGGTTTGCCACTACCTAAAAAATCTTCATTTAAGACTAAAATTTCTGGAAATGCTTGCTCTATGGAAGTCATATGTTCTAAAGGTGGTTGTCCAGATAAATTAGCACTGGTAGTTGCTAAAGGAGTTGTTTGAGATAAAATATCCTGAGCTATTTTCAGATTTGGCACTCTCACACCAATAGTATGAGAATCAGTGGGATTCATGGTTTTTGGTAATAAATCAGAAGCAGGTAAGACTAAAGTTAAAGCTCCAGGCCAATATTTTAACGTCACTTCTTTCCAGATAGCTATTTGTGCGGTACTACCTTGGATATAAGGTTTTAAGTCATCAAAAGATGCTCCCATGAGGATTAAGGGTTTATCTTGACTGCGTTTTTTGAGAGTAAAAATTTTTTCAGAGTTTTCGGGTAAAGTGGCTAAAGCCGGTACTGTATCAGTGGGAAAACTAACTACTTTGCCAGCGATTGCCCCTAAAATTAAATCTTGTTGAGATACCTTCATAAACGATGAGCTAGAGCATAACGATCGAATCCAGCAAAATCAGTAATAATTTCAATATTGCCATAATTGCCGTTAGAGATTAGCATAGCAGCTATTGGTTTTCCTTGACCAGCCATCATTTCTATCAACCAAATACCGCCAGAAATTAAATATTCTGGAGCGGTTGCTACTAAATACCGAATACAATCTAAACCATCTTTACCTCCATCTAAAGCTAGGTGAGGCTCATGTTTAACTACTTCTGTCTGTAGTTGAGAAATATCCTTTGTGGGAATATAAGGTGGATTAGATACCATACCGCTAATTTTACCTTTTAATTTATCTAAAGGCGACCACCAATCACCCTGATAAAATTTAATTCTGTGGGCAAAACCGAGATTGTCTGCATTTTCTTGGGCAATCTTTAAAGCAGCTTGACTATAATCTACTGCATAAATTTGTGCATTTGTCAATACTTCTGCTAAACCTAGGGCAATTGCTCCGCTACCTGTACCCAAATCAACCCAATTTCCTTGAGTAAGAGAAGTATTTAGGGATTTTTCAACTACTAAATCAATAATATATTCAGTTTCTGGACGAGGAATAAGAACATCGGGAGTAACTTTAAGGGAAAAACTACGCCAAGGAGTCACTCCAAGAAGATATTGTACTGGTAAATGCTCTGAAAGCCGACTCTGCCAAAGTCGAGCTAATTCTGGGAGAGAAATCTTCAGAGAAATTTCCCCCCTATCTTGAAAACTACCAAGACGGAGGGAAAGACTGTCAAGATTGCTAATTTCTTGTAATAACCAGTCAACTTCTTTGATGGGGACATTATGAATAATAGCTTCTTCTTGTGCTTGATTGCGCCAAGAATAAAGTTTTTGTCCTGATACTACAGCCATACTGGATTAATTAGATGGTTGAGTCTCTGGATTAGATGGTTTCAAAGATTCAATAAATCGCAAAGATTCCTCAGAAGGCACTAAAACCATGTTTCGTAATGAGTTATCATCCTCACTATGAAAAACGCTCATCATATCTTCTAAACGTACAACTTTAATTTGTACTAAAGGAGCTATATCGGGTTGACTTTGTTTTAACTCATCTATCTGTTTTTGTAGAGTAGCTTTTTCAAAAAATAGAGGAATTTTGCCTTTATCTGTTGGTAAATATGCTTCTTTTCCCTCCTTGGTAACTATGGCAAAAAATAGAGGTACTCCTCTCCAATCTTTAACCTCTGGATTTTCTGCTTTAATAATAGTTACAGCAGAATTAACTTCATTTTGTTGAGGTTGAAAACTAAAAAAGATTGGATTTTCTTCTTCTTTGCTAGTCATTGCGATTTGATAAATTTTACCAAGAGAAATAGGTGTGACATTATCAAAATCATTACCAACTTCAGGATTTTCTTTTTTCAATTCTTCCATGAAAGTTTGAGCATCCTGTTGACTAACAAAAACTCTCATTCTAGCAGCTTTAGGATTATCAGTTACTTGAAATAATAAAGGAGTACCTTCATCGTTGGTAAGACTAAATACTGGTACTGGATCTAATTTTTGTAAAACTTCTTCTTCTGGTAAAGCTAATCCCGGAAAAGCTGCGAAAAATGTAGAACCCAAAATCGTAGCAGTCAGTAAACTAAATTTTGTTAAATTACGGAAAATAGATTTCATAATTTTAGATTTTTTGTATTTTATATAGGACAAGATAACTGGATTGGATTAGTGTGATTGAATGGTATTAAATAACAATCCCTAAAGCTGGTTAACTATTATATTTTTCTTAGGTTTTGTTCGACACAAACACTTAATTCAATTTTATTTGACCGCAGTGAGTTGAAAATAGTTCCAGATAAAAAAATCCAGTTTGACTTTTGCCGATATATATCAAGATAAATCACCCAAGAAAGAACTAACATTTAGTATAGCAAGTTTATTTTATTTTAATCAAATTTGTAATTGTTGATTCTTGTATTAAAACTCTACTTAAATATCCATAGCATTGATTATGACTTTACCCTTAATTGAGAGTGCCAATAGTTTGGAAAATCATCTAAAACAAATACCTTTGTTACCCGGAGTTTATTTAATGAAAGATGAACTCGGAAATATCCTGTATATTGGTAAATCTAAAAAACTAAGAACTCGCGTACGCTCTTATTTTCGAGATTCTCAAACTTTAACTAATCGTTTAAAGTTAATGGTACAAAAAGTTACGGCTATTGATTTTATTATTACTGATAATGAGATGGAGGCTTTAGCTTTAGAAGCCAATTTAATTAAAAAACATCAACCTTTCGCAAATATTTTACTTAAAGATGATAAACGTTATCCTTATATCTGTATAACTTGGTCTGAAGATTATCCTCGAATTTTTATTACTCGTAAACGAAGAATCAATAATCAAAAAGATAGATATTATGGCCCTTATGTTGATAGTCATTTATTAAAAAATACTTTAGATTTAATTAAAAATATCTTTCCTTTACGTCAAAGACCTAAACCTTTGTTTAAAGATCGCCCTTGTTTAAATTATGATATTGGTCGTTGTCCGGGAGTTTGTCAAAAATTAATAACTGCTGAAGAATATCATCAAATTATTCAACAAGTCGCCATGATTTTTCAAGGTAGAACAGAAAAATTAATAACTTTTTTAAATACACAAATGGAATCAGCAGCAGAAAGGTTAGCTTTTGAAAAAGCGGCTTTAATTCGAGAACAAATTAAAGGTTTAGCTAGATTGACAGGAACTCAAAAAGTTGCTTTACCTGATGATACTATTAGCCAAGATGTCATAGCTTTAGCCAATAATCAAGATAATTGTTGTGTACAATTATTTCAAATTAGGGGAGGAAAATTAATTGGTAATTTAGGATATTTTATTGATGTTTCTAATTATCATGGTTTAATAGAACAAGAATATGGTGCTATTTTGCAAAGGGTTTTAGAGTCTCATTATTCTCAAGCTGCATCAGAAGAAATTCCTTTAGAAATAATTGCACAATATGGGTTAAAAGATAGGGAATTTTTAAGTGAATTTTTAAGTCAGTCAAAGGGCAAAAAAGTTAAAATTATTGTGCCTCAAAAACAGCAAAAAGCCCAATTAATTGAAATGGTGGCTAAAAATGCTAGTTATGAATTAGCAAAAACGGAACGGGAAGCCGAACAAAATCTTAAAAGTATGCAAGATTTAGCAGAAATTTTAGGATTATCTGAATTACCTAGACATATTGAAGGTTATGATATTTCTCATATTCAAGGAAGTAATGCGGTGGCATCGAGAGTAGTTTTTATTAATGGTATTCCCTCTTCACAGGATTATCGTCATTATAAGATTAAAAATCCTGATGTAACTATTGGACATTCTGACGATTTTGCCAGTTTAGCAGAGGTGATTGCTAGACGTTTAGCTAACTTAAATAAGGAAGAAAATATTCCAGATTTATTAATGATTGATGGTGGAAAGGGGCAATTATCTACTGTGGTAAAAGTTTTAGAAAATATGAGTTTATTTGATAAATTAAAAGTTGTGAGTTTGGCAAAACAAAGAGAAGAAATATTCCTTCCTTTTGCTAGTGAACCTTTAATTACGAATAAGGAACAACCCGGAGTTCAATTATTAAGAAGAGTTAGGGATGAAGCCCATAGATTCGCAGTTAGTTTTCATCGTCAACAAAGACTTAAAAAAGCGAGGCGATCGCATTTAGATGAGATTTCTGGTTTAGGGTTTAAAAAACAACAGGATTTACTCGCCTATTTTCACTCTGTGGAATATATTAGAGCAGCATCCAAGGAACAATTAAAACAAGTACCGGGTATTGGCGAACATTTAGCCCAAGAAATTTTTAATTATTTTAATAAGTAGATAATCTGTCATCCGTACAGTAGTCAGTATTCGACTAACCGCTAACCGCTAACCGCTAATCGCTAATCGCTAACCGCTAAAAGCTAACTGCTAACTGTTGACAATTATCCGTAAACAATTAAAAATTTTAGTAATTACCTATTATTAAAAATCATGTTAGCTTTTTTTCGCCAATACATTGCTCCTTTTTTAGCCATATTCATATTCTTAGTTGCTTTGGTAATAGTTAGTGCTAGAATATTTTTACCTTCAGACTTGGCTGCACCTGCACCCATTGAAGATGTAGAATTAGCAGGTGAGATATATTGGGGATTGTAGCTAATTGATTGTGTTACCAACGGATTATAAGTTGCAATTGGGTTTTAGCGGAGATCGAGCTTTACTCCTTAAGTTTCTTAGTCTTACTTATCGTGAATTATTCCCTCAACAAGAGAATTTTTCTCATTTATCAGAAACTGTGGCAACTTATTTTTCCTTAAACACTCCTCTTTGGTGGGTTGGTTTTGGAGATAAACAAGAAAAAATAGCCTGTTTATGGCTTGGAAATGCTATAGATCAGGTTAATGGCCATCGCTATAGTCATATTTTTTTACTCTATGTTATGCCCCCTCATCGTCGTCAAGGTATAGCTAAGGCTTTAATTAATCATGCTCAGAACTATGCTAAATCTAAGGGTCATCAACAAATTGGTTTGCAAGTATATCCCCATAACCAAGCAGCCCTTAATCTATATAATAGTTTAGGCTATTGTGAACATTCTTTTTTAATGATTAAATCCCTGAATAATTAATAACTAATAATTATTGGCATGATTGTAGATAATCAAGATAATTTTGACAGTCCTTTAGATGAACTTGAGAATAGCAAAAACTCAACCCCACCAGTAGATCCAGAAGCTATGTTAGCTCTTCTCAATAGTGAAGAAATACAGGAGCGAATGCTGGCGGCAAGGGCATTTTGTGACCTCAAAGAAGAGCGCGCTATTCCTTATTTAATCGGATTAATTAAAGATACTTGTCCTTTGGTTAGGGTAAGTGCAGTCTATGCTTTAGGGCGTAACACCAGCCTAGAAGCAGTGCCAGTCCTTATTGAAGCTCTATCTCAAGATTGGAATGGTTATGTGCGTAAAGGCATAGTTTGGGCTTTAGGTAATTGTAATGACCGTCGTTCAATTCCTCCCTTGATTCATAGTCTTAAAACTGATATTTCCGCAGTTCGTCTCTGGGCAGCTAGTAGTTTGGCTCAAATCGCTAAACTTGAATATGAAGATATTATTACGACAATTCCTAGATTAATTGAAGGTTTAAGACGAGATCCGGTGGATGCAGTAAGGAGTAATTGTGCTTGGGCTTTAGGTCAACTTTGTCGAGAATTACCTTCTAATGTGGTTTATGCTACTGCGATCGATGCTTTAATTGAAGCTTTAGTGGAAGATGAAGATTTTGGGGTTAAAGAAGATGCTAAGGCAGCTTTATTAAAAGTTGGTGATGCCCATGCTTTACAGATGATTGAAGACCTCGAATTAGAAGGATTAATTTAATTTATTCATGAATAATAAACCCTTAATTATCGGTATCAGTGGTGCTTCTGGTTTAATTTATGCTGTTCGTGCCTTAAAATTCCTCCTCGAATCTGATTATACTATTGACTTAGTAGCCTCTAAAGGTAGTTACATGGTATGGCAAGCAGAACAAAATATCAGAATGCCTCCTGAACCAGAACAACAAGAAAAATTCTGGCGCGAACAAGCAAAAGTAGCAACTGACGGGATTCTTCGCTGTCATCGTTATGGAGATGTGGGAGCAACTATTGCTAGTGGCTCTTTTCGTACCCTTGGTATGCTGATTATTCCCACAAGTATGAGTACAGTGGCTAAAATTGCTACGGGTTTAAGTTCAGATTTGCTAGAAAGGGCGGCTGATGTACAAATTAAAGAGGGAAAACCTTTAGTTATAGTTCCTAGAGAAACACCTTTTAGTATAATTCATCTTCGCAATTTAACAACCTTAGCCGAAGCCGGAGTAAAAATTGTCCCGGCTATTCCAGCTTGGTATCACAATCCCCAAACTATTGAAGATTTAGTTGATTTTGTCGTGGCTAGAGCTTTAGATCAGCTTGATATTGATTGTGTGCCTCTAACTCGTTGGCAAGGAGGCTAATTTAATTAATTTAGAAAATAGGAAGCCAAGACAAGGCAGAGGGGGAAGATGGGGAAGACAAGGGAGATAAGGAAGAAAGCTAAAAGCTAAT
>CAYPSO010000070.1:6836-25697 GCA_964413275.1 uncultured bacterium
GCTAAAAGCTAATTACCACAGAGGATCAGAATAAAGATTAATAGTTAATTCTTCTTTATTTCTAGGTACACCCGTAATACAAGCACAAATAGAAGTACCATCTTCAAGTTCAACTTCACAGGCATGACAAGAACCCATTAAACAACCTGTGGGAATAAATATTCCTGCTCTTTGGGCTGCTTCTAAAATAGATTCCCCCGGTTGTGCTTCAACAATTACATTATCAGGCAAAAATTTGATTTTCATTTCCAATTTTCCATTAAAGGTTCTAAATTAAGATATTCCTCAATCAAATCAGCTAAAGAATCAAACAAAATTTCTCTTTGTTCTCGATAATTAGGAATACCAGTTGGTAAAGAAGATAAACCACGACGCTGACGTAAAGTATTTAACCAACTGCGCCTCCAAGCACCATTATCAAATAAACCGTGTAAATAACAGCCCCAAACTGATTGATTATAATTAACTATTCCTAAAGATTCATCATCAAAAAGTGGTTTATAAGTTGATGTATCTTGTGATATGTTTGATTTGATGAATTTGCTACGTCCTTGATGAATTTCATAACCGGTAATAGGAAAACCAGAAAAAGGATATTCAGAAGTAACTATGCGTTGACGAGCAATTTTATCCCTAGAAATAGTAGTTCTTAAAGGTAATAATTTTAAGCCCGAATATTCGCCCGTTGCCCCTTCTAAACCATCAGGATCGGAAATATATTCTCCTAACATTTGAAAACCGCCACAAATACCTAAAACTGTACCTCCTGCTGTTACATAGTCTTGTATTTGTTGAGCCATGCCACTTTCTTGTAAAGCTATTAAGTCATTAATACTGGTTTTTGAACCCGGAATAATTACAGCATCGGGATACCCTAAAGATTCATGAAGTTTAATATATTTAATCTGTACTGTTGGTTCGACTTCTAAAGGATCGAAATCGGTAAAATTAGAAATTTTGGGAAGACGAATAATAGCAATAGTTGTTTCAAAATTTGTTTTAAAAGTTCGCCTGTCTAATAAATCTAAAGAATCTTCTGCCGGAAAAATATTATTATCTATCCAAGGTAAAACACCTAAAACAGGAATTTTTGTATATTCTTCTAACCATTTAATACCGGAGTTTAAAAGTGATTTTTGCCCCCGAAATTTATTAATTACAATACCTTTAATTAAATCTCTTTCTTCTGGTTCTAATAATGCTAAAGTACCCACAACATGAGCAAAAGCACCACCTCTGTCAATATCCACCACCAAAACAGTAGGTGCTTGTAAATATTGAGCCACCTTCATATTAGTTAAATCTCGGTGTTTTAAATTAATTTCTGCTGGACTTCCCGCACCTTCGCAAACAATTAAATCAAACTGCTGCCCTAATTGTTGCAAACAATCTTGAACTAACTCCCAACCTACATCAAAATAATTTTCATAATAATCCGCAGCCTTAGTTAGCCCTAAGACTTGTCCTTTCATAATGACTTGAGAAGTCATATCCCCTTGGGGTTTTAATAAAATAGGGTTCATTTCTACTGTCGGTATAACTTTTGCTGCCCAAGCTTGCACTGCCTGAGCAAAGCCAATTTCTCCTCCAGTAGAGGTTATATAAGCATTAAGTGCCATATTTTGGCCTTTAAAGGGGCTTACACGCCAACCTTGCCGACTTAATAAACGACATAAAGCAGTAGTAATTAAAGATTTGCCAGCGTGGGATGTTGTTCCCACAACCATAATTGCTTTCATTCGATAATTGTTGCTAATAAATTAATTTATGGGTAATCTTAACCAACGATTTAGAGCATTTGATAATTTAGCCCACCAAGTTGGATGAGGAATTGTATTGTCAGATTTATGCCATTTAGTGATGATTTGTCGCCCTAAAGGAGTCAAACGAAAACTATCAGTAATACCCTGTCCATCAACTTCTCGTCTTAATAAACCAACCTGAATTAGCCATATCAACTCACTTTCTACTTTATTTTCTGAAAGTGTTTTAGTAGTGTAATCTTTCTCAATTCCAGATTTACCTGCCATTAAAGGTAAGGGTACACTTTCGTCTATCATAACTAAAAATAAATTTAACTTAAAGGGAGCGCAAGTTAAAGCTTTTTCGGCTCTTTTAAGGGCTTTACTTGAATAGGTTATGGATAAAAAGGTTTTGGGCTGAGTTAAAGAAGACATAATCGTAATTTGTTAAATTAAGTTGGATATATAGTAAAATTGTAAAGCCTTGCTTCTTTCTGATGCCAGACCTTAAGGCAAAAAACTAGAAAAAGAGGCCATTTAGTCCATAAGGAAAATCAACCATGAGTAACAGTTACGAAATGATGTATATCCTGCGTCCAGATTTACCGGAAGAGCAGGTAAAACAAGAAGTGAATAAGTACCAAGAATTTCTACAAAATAATGGTGTAGAAGAGCTTCAAGTACAAATTCTTGGTAAAAAAAGATTAGCTTATCCGATCAAAAAATTCCAAGACGGAATTTATGTCCAGCTTAATTATCAAGCAGATGGTAGTCAAATAGCACCTTTAGAAAGAGCTATGCGTTTAAGTGAAGAAGTTATTCGCTATTTAACAGTAAAACAGAAAAAATTTAAACACGCTGAATCGGTAGAGGAAACTGAAGCTGATGCAGTTGTTGCTGAAGCTTAAATTTTAAAGAAGTGTAGTAGAGGCAGAATACCCATCTGCCCCTACAATTTTATCTCACTTAAACTCAAGATTATTGTTCTAAAGGTTGATTGTCTTGACAATTATTCAACACAGCACCAATATAGGGTAAAGAAGCCGTAAACCAAGTATCCCAAACTTCTGAACCTTGTTCATTTTCTGAAATAAACTTATTTACTGTGTCTCTCCATTGACTGTTCTCTTCACCTGTAGGTAAAATCATGCCATAGGATGCACAGAAAGGACGTTCATTGATTAAAGGTGTTACCAAAGTGTATTGATCTAAATTTACTTCCATAGCCAAGGCAGTGCCCATCAAAAGAATGCCATCACTAGCAAAACCAGTAATATCTCCCATAATGACATCAGCAATACCATGATTTCTGTTTTGGTAAGAATTATTAAACTTATCTGGGTTATATAAGCTTTTTAATTGTTCTTCATTGGTAGTTCCTGCAATAGCACCCATAACACCATCTCTTAGAGTTTCCTCTGGAATATTTATCTTGGTAAATATCTGTGTTGCTGTTACAAAAAAAGGATGGGAAAAAATAATATTATATTCTGTTTCTCTTTCAGATGTAATTGTATTAGGGCCACATTCTAAATGTACTTTATTTTGATTAACTAATTCCCAACGATTTTGAGTTGTCGATTTAATAAGCTCTACCTTGATTTCTTTGTTAATATCTTGCCCAAGTTTAGCTCCTAATTGATAAGCAAAATCGGCACAATAACCAACATAATCTGCTCCAAAACCGAATAAGGGAGAATCATCCCTTACTCCTACCTTTAATATTCCTGTATCTTTAATTTCTTCTTCTACAGATTTAGCCCAAGTTAAACTTGGGGTAGATATTATTAAAGTTAATGAAATTAAAGCTAATTGAGTTAATTTTTTCACCATTGATTGATAGAATAAATTTTTTATTAGGATAGCGTTTTCTGCTAAAGCATGGGTAGATAACTAAAATTGGCGTTGCTGAATTGAAGTATGAATTTATTTATCTGACTTTAGTCATGCCCCCTACCTTACTTCGACGTTGCTCCCTTCGACAAGCTCAGGGCGTTTTCATGTCTTATTTTTTTTAAACGACATCCTTTATCCAAAGTAATTGATTTTCTATTGGCACTAAATTCTCTTTTTTATTTAATAATAGTTCATAGAGTTTAGGCTGATTCTTTTTCACCGCCACTATATAGGCGATTTTTTGGTACTTTTCAAGTATTAATTAAAGCCTCTCTATATTTTGTCAACAAATTCTCCCAATGCTCTATATCCTAAATAACCACACATTATAATAGATAAAAAAATTAGATATATGCAAACGAATTTTACATATACCTATATAATTGAATATCTTAAATTTAAGTTTTCTTGCTTCTTTTTACCTAATTTAATTATTAAAAAGGTTGGCAAATTTGAAAGCAATTAATTATTAAGCCTTGCGATGATCCATAGCTTTAAATACACTACCTATAAAAGCAAGACCAAATAGATAAGAAGACTCCGGTATCTCAGTGGGATTTCCTCCTGGTGGCTCATCAATCTTAGTTGCATAAGCATCATGAGAGAAGGGTGCAAAATCATCTACATCTACATCTAGATCTGATGGATTTTTTTTACCTTTAAGTTTTCCAAACTCTTTATTATATAAGTCAAAGTGAAGTCTCCAACCTTCGTTTAAACCAGAAACATTAAAATCCCAGAGTTCGTAATACATATTGCCTGTACCAAAAGTTGTTCCTGGGTTATCTTGAACATTAACTGAATCTCTGGTTTGAGTATTAGAGAAGTTAAAAGCGACTTCAGTAAATAAGGTTTCGTAAACACCATGAGAGGGGAGATCACCGGGATCAGACGATTGATCACCTCCAGTGGTTTCTAGGGGTGGAGTTCCAAAAATTAGAGGACTTCCACCATTACCATAGGTAATACCACCAAATGTAAAAGAACCAAAATCAGTTCCAGTTATAACACTATCTCCATTTTGATCCAAGATTGCAATAGAAACAAAGTGTTCCAGACTTAGACAGTCATTTCCGTTTGCTTCATTTTTTGGTGTACAGTAGGCTGCAAGTTGTCCTAAACCGCCAGTTTCTAGAAAAACAGACTCATCTGCTGAATCATAAGAACCACCTAAAATATCTAATTGTAGGGTTGGTAATGCGTATGCAGGAATAGTAAACGCTAACCCCCCAGCCAATACAGAGGAAGCAATTAAAGTCGAAAAAGTTTTGTTCATAAGTAATTTCCCCTAAGTAATAAGGAATTTTAATTGAGTAAGTTAATAATTCATCAGTAAAACTACTTAGAAAAATAGTTATTTTCTAAGTTGAAATTTTTAGCTTTATGTATTATTTTTTATAAATTATGTCAAAATCCTATCAAGGTAAAGGGAAAAAAACCATAACATAAGCTATATTTGACCAAATCTTTACCAAAAAGACCTGTTTTATAAAGTTATTGTAAAGTCACATTTTCAAATTGATAATTTCTAGTACAAATGGCTTAAGTATAATTACCTAAATGTAGTAACATCAGTTAATAATAAAATAGAGAGTAATGTGGAATCATAAGCTAATACGCATTTAAACCAGATATTTTAAAATTTGGTAGATCCAATTATTGAAAAAAACATCTAACTTAACCTTGAAAAAGTTATGATTAACTTACGCCCTGCTACCTACGCTGATTTAGCTCTGTTGCAACACTGGGATGAGCAACCTCACGTGATTTCCTCTGATCCCAATGATGACTGGGGTTGGGAAGTCGAACTTAAGCGAAATCCAGATTGGAGAGAGCAATTAATTGCTGAAATTGACAATCGCCCCATTGGATTTGTCCAGATAATCGATCCAGCCCTTGAAGATAGCCATTATTGGGGTGATGTTACCTCTAATCTCCGTGCCATTGATATTTGGATTGGAGAAAAAACTGATTTGGGTAAAGGCTATGGCACACAAATGATGCAACGTGCGATCGCACGTTGTTTTGCAGATCCCTCCGTAACAGGCATACTTGTCGATCCTCTTGCCAATAATACTCGCGCTCACCGATTTTATCAACGTTTTGGTTTCAAATTTATGGAATATAGGAGGTTTGGCGATGATGAGTGCTTTGTTTATTTTTTAAATCGAGCAGACTGGAAAAATTAGGAATTAGGAATTAGCTCTCTTGCTTGATTGGTTATGCTGAGGAGACCTCAGCACCCCTCAACCGCTTTTAGCGGTTAGCGATTAGCGGTTAGCGAATAACTAATAACAAATAACGAATAACCACGAACTATTAACTATTCACTTTTAACTGTTCATTGTTAACTGAAAATAAGCCATGTAATAAAACATAAAAACAGGGAATAATAAATAAAGTTAGTAAAGTTGCGACAGATAAACCTGAAAATACAACTACTCCTAAAGGTTGTAAAAATTCCGAGCCTTCTCCAATACCTAAAGCAAGGGGAAATAAGCCTAAAACTGTGGTAATAGTTGTCATTAAAATTGGTCGCAAACGTTGAGATGCAGCTTTAACAATTGCTAAACTTCTACTAAGTTTATATTCGGCTCTTAATTGATTAGCAAACTCCACCATAACGATCGCATTATTAACCACAATTCCAACCAGTAAAACTGCACCTATTAAGACCATAGCACCTACAGCAGTTTGGGTAATATATAAACCAAAAATTCCTCCAGCTAAAGCTAAAGGAACCGTTAAAATAATTACTAAAGGATCGATTAAAGAGTTATATTGTACCGCCATTACTACAAATACTAAAAAAGTAGCTAAAGCCCCAATAATTTGTAGGGATTTTTGTAATTCTTGATTAGCTTGAGATGTACTACTAGGTAAGATAAAAACTCCTTCAGGTAATTGAATTTCGGCTAATACTTTTTCTACTTCTGCGATCGCCTGACTTAAACTCGCACCTTCGTTTAAATTTCCAGCAATTAAAAAGACATTTCTTTGATTAATTCTTTGAATTTCACCCGGTGCTTTACCTTGATTTAATCTAGCTATATCTCCTAAACGAACTGTAATATTATCCTGTATTACTAAAGGAATTTGTTTTAATTGTTCGATATTTTCTCGATAATTTTGAGCTAATTGTACTCGAATATCTATTAACCTATCATCTCTTTCTAACTCCGTCGCCACATTACCTAAAATAGCTGTTTGAATTGCATCACCAATATCTTCTAAATTTAATCCTAATTCTCCTATACGTTCCCAATCTGGTTGAATTTGTATTTCAGTTTGAGATGGATCTGCATCTGGTCTAAAATTTGCTAGGGTAGTTTTTTCATCTAAAACTGTTAATAAATCTTGTCCTGCTTTTTCTAATTGCTCTGAATTTTTTCCCTCTAAAGCTAAATCTAAATCAGCACCAAAAATAGGAGAATTACTTAAAATTATGCCCCTAACTCTACCGGGAGATAAACGCAAACGAATATTGACTAAATTCAGTTGATCTAATTCTTGAGTAACTTTAGTAATAAAAGCTTGCACATCTGTTCCGGGTTTTAAAGTAATATCACTAGAACCACGTAAAATATTTTCTGAAACTGTACTTGCAAAAAGTCTGCCACCACTGGTACTAAAAATATATTCAGTTTCTGGTTGTTGGGTAATAACTTGATCTATTGCTTCCATTACTTTGAGATTAGTTTCTAAATTTGTCCCCGGTGGAAATTGGACAGAAACTACTGCTTGACCTGTGTTAATTTCTGGTACAATTTCTTGAGGTAACTGAGATAACATTTGCCAACTATTACCTCCTAAAATAATAAAAGCTAGAATAATAGTTAATACTCTATAACGAATAATATTTGTTAGTAAACGGCTATAAGAAAAGGTTAATCCTTGAAAATTTTGATTAAATTTTCTCATAATCCACCAATTACTAACACCACTAGAAAATTTAACCCCTAATAAACGAGATGCTAAAGCAGGAACTATGGTTAAAGCGACAATTAAAGATGCACCAACGGCAAAACTAATGGTTAAAATTAATTCATTAAATAATAAGGAAATTAAACCACCTAAAAATAAGAAAGGTAAAACTGCAACTAAGTTAGTGCTAGTTGAAGCTATCAGGGCTGACTCTACTTCTTGAGAGCTTTTTGCTGCTAATTCTTCTGGAGTTAAATCGCGGTCAGATTTATTAACTCCACTGGCAATATTTTCTAACATTACGATGGAGTTATCTACTACTATTCCTACTCCTAATGCTAAACCACCTAAACTAAAAACATTAATAGATAAACCAAATATTTGCATTAAAATAATAGCGGCAAAAGTAGCAAGGGGAATGGCAATAACAATAATAAATGTTTGACGTAATGAGCCCAAAAAAACAAAAACTGCGATCGCAGCTAAAATTGTTCCTGTTAAACCAGAAATTATTACATTTGTTAGGGAATTATTAATAAATTTAGATTCATCTAATGTCTCTACTATTACTAAATCTTCGGGAATAATTCCAATTTCTCGTAATTGTTCTAATCTATTTTTTAAACCATTTACCACCAAAATTGTGTTAGCATCGGGCTGTTTTTGGATGCTAATTTTAATGGCAGGTTGACCATTAAGATTAACAAATACCCTCTGCTCTTCTTGGCCATCAATTATTTGTGCAATATCTCGCAAATATAAATTATCTCTTATCGGTAAATTAATAATTTCTTCCACATTATTAAATCTGCCAATAATCCGAGTTAAAGGTTCTCCATTTTCTTGTCTAAGTCTTCCAGTTGCCACATCTTGATTTCGTTTTTGTAGCGTTTCTAAAATATCATTTAAACTAAGACCCAATACTTCTAAACGACGAGGATCTAGATTTATTTGTATTTCTTCTCCTGCACCTCCAGAAATATTAACAGATGCCACTCCATTAACCACACTTAATTCTCTATTTAATTCTTCTTCTGCTAAAATTTTTAACTGAAAATTACTCAAAGAATCAGATTTAATTGCAAATTCATAAACAGGTAATTGAGATGGATCGAACTTAAATAAACGTGGTTCTTCAATAATATCTGGTAATGTATTTCTCGCCCTATTTAAAGTTGCAGTGGCATCATTTAAAGCTTGATCTATATTTCCTGCGGGTTCAAAATAAAGATTAACACTAATCCTTCCTTCCCTTGTCTGACTATAAATTAGAGTTACTCCCTCTGTTGCTCTTAAAGCCTCTTCAAGGGGTTTAGTAACTTCCTCTATGGCTACCTCTGGGGAAACACCGGGGGCATCAACACGCACACCAATGCGAGGATATGTAATAGAAGGCAATAAATCTATCTGAAGTTGAAATAGAAAAAATACCCCAATTACCATAACGGCTAGGGTAAGCATCAAAGTTCCAATATAACGCCGAATAGCAACTGTACTAATAGATATGGGTTGAGATGACTTCTGTGTTGTGGGAGAAAGCAATTTAACCATAGAGGTCGATCCTGCAAGGTTTATTCATAAACGTTAACATAAAGTAAAAAAACTTTGCATTTTATCGATCGTAAAGCCAAAAATTTATGCTCCAATAAGCGTTAATGCTTATAAAATACTTATAATCTGTAAAGATGTCTTTATGTTTCTCTAAATTTGTTAGTAAACGTTTACAAACCTCTATAATCATTAATATTTATGCCCAGAATACTTGTAATTGATGACGATCCTACTATCGCAGAAATAGTATCTATTAATTTAGAAATGGCTGGTTATGATGTTGAGATTGCTGAAGACGGAATTAAAGGACAAGCTTTAGCTATGCAAATACAACCAGATTTAATCATGCTAGACCTTATGTTACCAAGGGTTGATGGTTTTACTATTTGTCAAAGGTTGCGTCGAGATGAGCGCACGGCAGATATTCCTGTTTTAATGTTAACCGCACTAGGTCAAACTCAAGATAAAGTGGATGGTTTTAATGCCGGAGCAGATGATTATATAACCAAGCCATTTGAAATTGAAGAAATGTTAGCAAGGGTAAGAGCCTTACTCAGACGTACAGATCGAATCCCCCAGACAGCTAAACATTCAGAAATACTTAATTATGGACCATTAACCTTAATTCCAGAACGTTTTGAGTGTATTTGGTTTAAAAAAACCATTAAACTTACCCATTTAGAATTTGAGTTAATTCACTGTTTGCTACAACGTCATGGTCAAACCGTTGCTCCTAGTGATATTCTTAAGGAAGTATGGGGTTACGATCCTGATGATGACATAGAAACAATTAGGGTACATATTCGTCACCTAAGAACCAAGTTAGAACCCGATCCTCGTCATCCTCGTTATATTAAAACAGTCTATGGTGCAGGTTATTGTTTGGAGTTGCCTAATGAAGAAGTACAAGTCTCTTCTGAACAAAAATAATTGAGCTAATAGCTATTAGCAGTTAGCTTTTAGCTTTTAGCTTTTAGCAAAGGAATAATCACTATTACTAATTAGATTCTAAACGTTTACGCCATTCTTCATCTATTTTTGCTGAATTATTTAATTCTTGCTCTAATAAATTGGTTTCTGTCGTATAACTAAGGTCTTTGTTCGTAACTATTTTCTCTAGGGCAAACTTGCGAGCATAATTAAGTTTATGGTTTAATTTTTCGGTTAATTGTTTTAGTTGTAAGGCTCTTTCTTCTCTTTTAATATTTCTTGCTTCGATTTTTTTGTTTTTAGCTTGAATCCAAAAATAACGAATTAAAGGAATAGTAAGAAAAGCTGTACCATAACTCAATAATAACCAATAAATCGAGTCAGCAAAAGCTACTAAACCCCCAATTTGTGTGGCTATATCTCCTTTTAACAAAGCACCTAAAACCAAGGCTAAAATTAAATTAGCTGCACCTAAACCAACAGCTAACATAATTTGTCCGCTATCCGCTTGACTAAAACGCCATAAATGCTCTTTTAAGTAAGATGAAATACTACGATTTTCTCTTTGATTAGCTGTTACTTGTAAATCAGGAAAATAATAGATAATTTCACC
The DNA here is from genome assembly GCA_964413275.1 of uncultured bacterium. Classification (GTDB taxonomy): domain Bacteria; phylum Cyanobacteriota; class Cyanobacteriia; order Cyanobacteriales; family JAABRE01; genus JAABRE01. The sequence continues at coordinate 17,493 of CAYPSO010000070.1, forward strand.
TTTTGGAGAAACTTCAGGAAAACCATTAAATTTAGTTAGCACTGGTAACATATAGTCTTCATTATTATCAGCTTCAATTGCATCTAAATAAGGAGCAATTTGTTCAGCGATTACTGCACCACGATAACTCGTAATAATATTACCTATATTAGTCCAACGTCTTTCTTCTAAGTTATAATTAGGATTACCATCACCAAAAATAAAAGAGAAAATTGCCTCAAGAAAGTTCATATTTTCCTCTTTATTTTGCTTAATCTTCCTTTGGGGAGAATAGTTAAAATCAAATAACCAAAACATATCAGGAAAATAAAAGAAGCGAGGGAAAAATAGGAAACCACCGCCAGAGCTTCTGCGGCTTCCACCTCCACCAGAATCATTATCACCATCACCTTTACTAATAGTAATAATAATTATTGCGATCGCAATCATCATAAGAATAATAGACGCAATCAAGAGAATACCAAAAGAAATACGAATCAAATAAAATAATATTTTCCACGTCTTTTGCCACCACTCTTGTAGTCGCAATTTTAAAAATTTATTCTGTAAAATACTGCGAAAATTTTTAGGAAAAAGAAATACAATTTCACCCGTATCAGATACTTGTAAATGTCCGTTGGCATTAGATGCTAATTCCAATAATCCCTGTTGTGCAAGATTAATTTCTAAACCGGCTTGTGCAGCCACGTCACCAACGGTTACTCGGTAATCAAGCTGTTCAACAGATTTGAGTATTAGGGGATTAGGATTCATTATTGTCTCTCCCTATAATTTCTTCTTATATATAATTATATATGCTTTACCTTAGAGATGTGAACTAGACTGGATGTATATGATATAGGTAAAATGCTTATAAATTATGTTGATTCAGATAGTAAAAATAGCAAAAATCTATTTTAAATCTAGTTAAAATAATTTTAACTTAATTCTTAATTCTTATTTTAAATCATGAGATGCAACCATGCGATCGCCCAGCGCACCTTTAGTATCGCCAATTTCTGTTAATTCTCTACCACCAAAAATAGCTTCATAATGACGATAAAATTTAAATTCTAAAAGATTATAAAAAGGATCTTCTAAAAAGAAAGTACGATGTTCTGTTAATTGTTCCCAAAACCGTAATTTAGGTTCTTGATAAAATTGTAATTGTTTGTCTTGACAGCGATTCAAAAGAGTTTCCCAATCACTTTCTTCGGTAAAAATTAAACCAAAATGTCGAGGATAAATACCTTTTTGCTTAACTAATGGCTCTCTAGTAAAATGACACACTACTTGATGTCCATAAAAATTCAAAATTATAGCTTGAGAATTTTCTCGACCAACTTCACAACCTAAACCATCACAATAGAAAATTTTAGCCTGTTCAATATCATTAATAGGAATTGCCAGATGAAATATTACTGATTTACTCATAATGTTAATCGAATTAATTATTGTTTATATTTTATCAGTATTTTTGTTTTCAGTAGCTAGAGATAACAAAATGCCAAGATATTTCGCCTTGTAGAATGATTTTTGATATAATTATCAAGCAATTTTTATGAATTGTTAAAATATGACTTATAGTTTTATTGATTTATTTGCGGGTATAGGTGGTTTTAGATTAGCATTTGATCGTGCAGAATATAAATGTGTTTATTCTTCAGAAATAAACGCTAATTGTCAAGAAGTTTATTATCATAATTTTGGCGATATTCCTGAAGGTGATATTAATGAAATTGAGATTAATACTATTCCTGATTTTCAAGTTTTGACTGCCGGTTTTCCTTGTCAACCTTTTAGTATTTGTGGCAAAAGAAAAGGTTTTGAAGATACCAGAGGTACTTTATTTTTTAGGATATGTGAAATTATTGCCACTAAAAAACCTCTTGTAATTGTTTTAGAAAATGTTAAATATTTACTTTATCACGAGAGAGGAAAAACTTTAGAAACTATTTTATATTCTTTAGAAGATTTAGGATATATTTGTAATTATGCCCTCTTAAATGCTAAAGATTTTGGTTTACCACAAAATCGAGAAAGAATAGTTATTATTGCTTCGTTACATAAACAATTTAATTTTAAGTTGTTAAAGAAACAATCGTCTATTCCTCAATTGAAATATTTTTTATCTAGAGATGATAATTTTGAATATTTAGCTAAAAATGAATATACTTTAATCGAAAATCCTAGACAACAACAATCTGGTTTAATATTTGTTGGCTATCGAACTAATAAAAGTATTTGGAAAAAAGGAATTAGACCAAATACCGAACATCTCTCTAGAGTTCATCGTCAACCCAATCGAATTTACTCGGTTTTAGGTGTTCATCCTACTTTACCTTCTCAAGAAACATCGGGTAGATTTTTTATCTATTTACCAGATGAAAATGTTGTAAGAAAACTTACTATTAAAGAATGTTATCGAATTATGGGTTTTCCCGATGATTTTAAATTGCATAATAATATAGGAGAATGTTATAAGCAAATTGGTAATTCAGTTTGTATTCCCATTATTTATGAGTTGGCAATTCAAATTAAGCAACAACTTTTAAATACTCATATTTTAAGCTTGAACACAAATATAACTAAACATAAAATAACCAAACCTAAACAACTAGAAATACCAGGAATATTATGAATCATAAAGAAAAATTATTAGAAATTTATAAAAAATCAAAGAATATAAACAATATCAATATTGATGTTACCTTGAGAGAAAAATTAGATGTTATTGCTAATAATTGTTATAACCAAAAAGGAGTATATACTGTTTTAGTTACATTAATAGTGCATAAAATAATTAATCCAAAACAAGATATTAGATACCATCAAGCAAAAATGAAAGGAGGATTTTCTGGAAGAACTATAGATACAGAATATATAACACCTACTTTAAAAGAATTAGGATTACCATCAATGGCTGAAAGTGGCTGGTTAACTAGGTCTTTAGAACAACCATATCCTTATACTCTATCTTATGAAGGAAAAATAAGTAAGCAAAAAGTTAAACAAGCTTTTCTTGAAATTATTGACTTTATTCAGCATAATCATCAACAATCAGAAGTCATTTTACAAATACTTTTGAATAGTATAAGTAAAAAAACAAAAACTAATAACATCCAAATTATTAAACCATATAATAGTGAAAAAATTGATATAAAAACAATAATTACTTGTTTAAATCAGCACTTTGATTATAAGTATAAAACTCGTATTGTATGGTTGTCAAATTATCATTAATGGCATAATTCCCACTTTAAAATACTATTTAAGATTGATTCAATCTCCTAACACATTTCTAGAAAAATATTCAAGCTTGATTGAAATTGATTCAGAAATTAAAATTATTCATAAACAAAAGTGGAATCAAATATTATCTGAAATATAAAAAAATAGATAATGTATTTTAAAGTTATTTAAGGTTAATTTTTATTATCTATCGATCAAATTACAACAAATTTGGACAAAAGATGTAAAGTATTGTAAACTCGTTTAAAAATAGTTAAAGGAAAAAGAATAATAATGGAGCAGCGTGGAGTAACACTTTGGTTTACCGGGCTTAGTGGTGCAGGAAAAACCACTATCACTCAAGCAGTAGCTGAAAAATTACGCGCCGATGGTTGTAAATTTGAAATTTTAGATGGTGACATTGTCAGAGAAAATCTCACCAAAGGCTTGGGTTTTAGCAAAGAAGACAGAGATACTAATATTCGTCGTATCGGTTTTGTTGCTCATCTGCTGACTCGCAATGGCGTAATTGTATTAGTTTCAGCAATTTCTCCTTATCGTGCTATTCGCGAAGAAGTTAAAGCTACTGTTGGTGATTTTCTTGAAGTATTTGTTAATGCACCTTTATCAGTTTGTGAAGGTAGAGATGTAAAAGGCCTTTACAAACGTGCTAGAGCAGGAGAAATCAAGTCTTTCACTGGTATTGACGATCCCTATGAAGCTCCCCTCAATCCTGAATTAGAATGTCGTACAGACTTAGAAACGTTAGAAGAAAGTGTGGGCAAGGTTTTTGCCAAATTAGAAGAATTAGGCTATCTTCCTGCCAAAGCTGCTGTATAAATTATCAAAATTAAAATTAATTTCTCTAGGGGTAATTTGTGAGTTACCCCTATTTTATTTATATATAACTGATGTTACGCAAGTCAGTAGTCAGTAGTCAGTTTTTTCATTGAACATTGACGAGCGAACCCGGTGAGGTTGTCTTGAAGGACGTTCCCTTGCGCCTTACGGCGGCGCGGGCTTCCTTCGCTTCCTCACCTTGGGAACGCGCGAGTTAAACATTGATAAATGGTAAATGCTAAAGGATGAAAGCTAACCGCTAACAGCTAATCGCTAATTGCTAACACCTAATACCTTTTGCGTAACGTCAATAATTAATTTAAGTTCTATTTAACCTTAAACTGGGTGACACTTTTTTGTAATTCTTTGGCAACTCCTAATAATCGTGTAAAAGATTTTGCACCAGCTATGGATTGTTCAGAGGTTTTTTGGGCAATAATCTCCACTTCCTGCATGGTACTTGAAACAGAAGCAGAAGTATTAGCCTGTTCGATCGCAGCTTGAGCCATTTCTTGAACTAATTCCCGAATTTGACTGCTCACATTAGCAATTGAAATAAGTTTTTGACGAGTAGTTTCTACTAACTGAGTACCATTAATTACTTGTTCTCTGCCTGTTTCCATCGCTGTTACCACTTGATTGGTTTCTGTTTGAATTTCTTCGACAATTTGTTCGATTTCTTCGGCCGCAGTGGTAGAACGTTCAGAAAGCGATCGCACTTCTTCAGCAACAACGGCAAATCCTTTGTCATTATTACCCATACTATCAGCTTCAATGGAAGCATTTAAAGCAAGTACCTGAGTTTGATTGGCTAAATCCCGAATTAAACTGACTACTCTGGAGATTTTTTGAGATGCTTCCCCTAATCGTTTAATTTTCTCGGCGGTTTCTTCTACTGTATCCTGAATCGTTAAAATACCATCAACGGTTTGATTCATGGCCTCATCTCCCTCTTGCAAAGTGCGATCGGCTTGTTCTACTCTTAATTTAGCTTCTTTCGCATTAGCCGCAACTTTCTGAATCGAATCAGTCATTTTTTGAATATGCTCAAGGGAAATGCTAACAGTTTCAGAAGCCTGTTTTGCCTCATGGGAAAGGGTTTGAATATCTTGTGAACTATGATGAGCAGTTTCAATCACGGCACGGGAAGCTGCTTGAATTTTTAGAACAAGACCCTGTAAACTCTTAAGAGCATCATTTAAAAATTCTGCCACCGGAGCAATTTCACCTTCCACAACTTTAGCTCTAACTGTCAAATCTCCTTGGAAAGCGCCATGTACATCCTCTAATAAATCATCTAACTGATTTTGAATAGCCTCTTTTTGCTCTCTTTGTTCTTGGGAAGCAATTTCTGCCTTTTTCCGTGCCTGTTCTAATTGTTCGATAAAAGTAATATGATCTAAGGCATATTCGATTTGAGTGGCTAACTCAGATAAGAAATCGATTTCTGATTTTTGCCATATTCTCGTATCCGAACATTGATGAGCAATTAACAGAGCAATTTAAAATAGTAAATGATACCTGTGGTCATGTAGCTGGAGATGAACTTTTACGACAGTTATCAATCTTACTTAAAGATCAAATTCGTGGTAGTGATACTTTAGCTCGCTTAGGAGGAGATGAATTTGGTGTTTTGCTTCATCAATGTCCCATGGAAACTGGTTTAGATATTGCTGAAAAACTTAGAATTTTTATTCAAGAAGCCTTAGAAGAAAATCGTTTTTGTTTATATTCTCAAGCTATTGTTCCCATCGACAAATCAAATACTTCCTTGCATAAATATCACTATGAAATTTTAGTAAGAATGAAGGATGAAATGGGTAAACTTATTCCTCCTATGGCTTTTATTCCCGCAGCAGAGCGTTATGGATTAATGCCAGCCTTAGATCGTTGGATTATTAATAGTTTTTTTTCTAACTATCATAAATTAGTTGGTGAAGATAGAGAAGCTATTTACACCATAAATCTTTCTGGTGCAACTCTTACTAACGATCAATTTCTGGATTTTTTACAGGAACAATTTGCCATTTTTCAAATTCCTCCAGAAATAATTTGTTTTGAGATTACCGAAACGGCGGCAATTGCAAATTTAAGTAAAGCAGTGCATTTTATTAATGAATTAAAAAAAATTGGTTGTAGCTTTGCTTTAGATGATTTTGGTAGTGGCATGAGTTCTTTTGCTTATTTAAAAAATTTACCTGTAGATTACTTAAAAATAGACGGTCATTTTATCAAGGATATAATCAGCGATCCTATTGATCGTGCTATGGTGGATTCCATTAACCTTATTGGTCATGTAATGGGAATTAAAACCATTGCTGAATTTGTAGAAAACGATGAAATTATGCAACTATTAAAAACTTTGGGAATCGATTATGCTCAAGGTTATGGTATTGCTAAACCACGTTTACTTTTTTGAGTTTTCTAAAAATGGAACAATGCAGAATGATCAGTAATTTTTAGAGCCGTCTTAGGTTAGTTCATCACAATAGGTTATTCCACAGTTAGAATAAAATAAGAATCAGTGGACAAATTATAGTAATGTGTAGTATAAAAAAACCTCTTAAATTAATTTGATTGGGTTAATTATCTATCAAACCCTGATGATTACATGACTTTTTATCTTTCCTTCAGATAGAAATAATTTAAAGTAAGTACAACAAAAATGACAACAGACTTAATCCGTTTACGTAGCGAATTTCTCAATACCCAAGTTATTACTCGCAGTACAGGAAAACGTTTGGGAGTAGTGAAAGAAATTTTAGTAGATATAGATCGCAGACAGGTAGTAGCTTTTGGTTTACGAGATAATATTTTAGCCCTTTCTGGAATGCCCAAATATATGTATCTTGAAAGTGTTAGACAAACTGGAGATGTGATTCTTGTCGAAGATGAAGATGCCTTAGAAGATATAGATATTGAGCGTTATAGCAGTTTAATTAATTGTGAAGTTATTACCGAAACAGGAGAACCACTAGGCAGAGTTCGGGATTTTCAATTTAACCTAGAAGATGGTACGGTTTCCTCTTTAATAATTGCCTCTCTTGGCATTCCCCAAATACCAGAACAAATTCTCAGCACTTATCAATTACCCATAGAAGAAATTATCAGCAGTGGGCCTAATCGTTTGATTGTCTTTGAAGGCGCAGAAGACCGCATTACTCAACTTAGTGTTGGTCTTTTAGAACGTTTAGGCATTGGAAGGCCTCCTTGGGAAAGAGAAGAAGAGGAAATGTATTATCCTCCAACGGCTAAACCAGAAAATCAACTCGGTACTGGTATTCCTGTTGCTCCTCCGGTGATTGAAACCCGTACTCCTGTACGTGAGCCTGCTTGGGATGAAGATCAATGGGAAGAAACACGCATAACACCACCTCCTCGCCGTCAAGCAGAAAGTATCCGTTATCCAGAATATGACGATGACGAAGAAGATAACTGGAGTGAAGCTAGAGAAGATATTCCTGTAGTAAGTTATGAGCCACAACCTCCTATTGATGAAGATGATTATCAATATGAAGATGACGAGTTTGAAGAAGATGTCTGGGATGATGATGTTAAACCAGAACCTTATAACCCACCTAAAATTAATATTCCTGAGAAAAAAAGAGAATATGAAGAAGAAACCGACTATTAATTGACCTGTGGAAGTTTAGAAATGAACCAGAAATAAAATTGGAAGGGTGGGCAAATTATTCATGATAATTGCTCATAAACAAAATCTAAAAATATTTGCCAACCCTTTGCCATATTCAGGATATTTCTGGCCATAGGACTCTCATTGCTTTGGAAAGGTATTTAGTGGTATTGGTAAATGAAAATTTGTTTATGAGAGCTGCTTAAACCGGAGAAATGATACTGAGTAGTGTTGCAGTTAAAAAACTTGTACCTAAGATGGAATTTTTTAGTTTAAACATGAAATATCTCCTTACATGACATTATAGGAATATTCAGAGTTTTGCGTTCTGAATTCGGAGTTTTCTTCAGGGGTTGTGTCATAGGAATAAATATCCCAGCAGACTTCAGTAGTGGTGCATTATGCTGCTGCTAACGACACCCTACTGGACTGTTTCAACTAAAATAGGGCAATAGAATTTTGATTGTCTTTATGATTTGGTGGGCATTGCCCACCCTACTAATGCACACTTTTAACTGAAA
>CAYPSO010000071.1:0-24446 GCA_964413275.1 uncultured bacterium
TTAAGTTGCCAGAAAACTTCAGCCTTCCCGAAAAAGATATGGATATGGGATTCTGTAATGATTATCCTCATATTAATCTTTATCGTTGGCTAGATCCTTATTATTTTTATAAGCTAATGTTTGGCTAAGTTTTAAATTTAGAAACATTATTATAGTTAATAATCAAATAAATATTTTCGGAAATTTTTATGAAGGCAGAATTAACAGCAATTATTGAGGCAGCAACGGAAGGAGGATATTGGGCTATTTGTCCTGAAATTCCTGGTGCAAATGGTCAAGGGGAAACCATTGAAGAAGCCAAAGACAGTTTAAAAAATGCCATTCAACTAATTCTTGAAGATCGTTTGGCAGATATCCGAAGAGGATTACCCTCTGAGGCGATCGAGGAAACTATTTCAATTCCATGAAACGTAAAGAATTAGAAAAAAAGTTGCGAAAAGCTGGCTGCTATCTGAAAAGAGAAGGTGCTTCTCATTCTCTTTGGATTAATCCTCAAACTGGTATTGTGGAAGCTGTTCCGCGACATACGGAAATCAAAGAATTTTTGGCTAAAAAAATCCTCAAAAGTTTAAATGCTGAATAGGTCAACAACCCACCGATAAATCGGGGGCTTGCAAGAGCCTAAGTTGACCAGCCTAAGTAATTTATAGCACTACGTTCAGGGCAAGAGTTAAAGTTCTTACCTACGGATGCGTAGCTAGTCCGTAGCCCTAAAACCAAACTGTTAAACAGCCTTAAAGGGTTAAAGCAGCAGCAGTTAACTCGACTCGTTGGGCTTTGTTCAACCGATTAAAGGAAACAGGATTAATTGTAACTACTGGCTCAGGCAGTAAGACAAAGTTTAACCGAACTAGGTTAGGACTTCAAAAAACCCATTGGTTAGATGCTGCTTGTGTTGGTGATACTCCTGAGTTGGAAGTTTTAGTTAGCAAACCGCTTTTAATTAAAGCAACTGGATCTGGAACAAGACAAATGTGTAGAACCGATAAGTATGGTTTTCCTTCTCGGTATGTTCCTCGATTCAAGTATGTCAAAGGCTATCAGACTGGCGACATCGTTAAAGCAGTTGTCACCAAAGGTAAAAAAGTTGGAAATTATGTTGGTCGAGTAGCTGTACGTTCTACAGGAAACTTCAACATCTCAACGGCTAAGTGCTTAGTTCAAGGCATTAGCCACAAATATTGTCAACCTATTCACAAAAAAGATGGTTATTCTTATGCAGCATAGACTTTGCCCCTCATTTTCTCAAGGCGATAAATCGCAGGTCTCCATGAGGGCGGAAAGATGAAAATATAAATCAATTTTTTTTAGCAACGGATTTGATAGGCTTAAGATATTTAGGAATCCATTTGGTAGCAAAATTCAACTTATTAATGTACAAACAATTTCTATTAGAATCCCAGTTAGCTGTAACATCTACAAAATATTTATCACCTTGGGTTTCAGCTTTGGGATTATACCTAAATGGTTTGATGGGAGAGTCTTTCCACAACACATTACAGTGATTGGCTTTTAGTTTATCTTCCTCACCAAAACTATCGTTTCTGTACACTGAAATTACTGGTCTTCTGCACACTGGAATAAATTGCCAAATTCCCCGAAGATGGAATTGCTCTATTTCGATATGCAAGGGCTTTATTCCCCAACCTGCAATATCAAATCTAAATCGTGGTTCTTTATCTCGCTCTGGAAAATGGGTCCAAACTGGGAATACTCTCAATATTTGCCCTGGAACATTAGCAGCATGTTCAGAAAATTTTCTGATGTCATAAACCTTAGCTGCTTCTTTATTGTACTTACAGGGGTATTCTTTCCCTTTATAAATAAGTTTTTTATCGACAAATTTTCCTTCTTCATCTCTAGTTTCCTTGATTTGGCCTCGAATCCAACCATAGGCACTGTATAAACTATCATGGGTTCTCCATTTGCCATTAACATACTTATATTCAGCGTTTAATTTCTGCCAAAAATCAATATGATTCTTTCGTGGTTGACTGGTGTTAATCCACTTGGAGAGGGTTTGAGGTTCAATTTCTAAGCCAAATTTTTCGATTATTTCTTCGTGGGTATAGCTTTTAAATCTTTCGGGTTTAGAGGTTTTTTCTTCAGATGATGAATCTAGATTAGGTTCAGGTTCGCTGTTTTCAGCGTTTAGGGGTAAGGATGGTTTTGATGGTGAGGATGGTTGAGGTAATTGGGCTTCTAATTGAGCTAAAACGTCACGAAATACTGCCTCTGCGGGTGTCCCTTTAGAGGCTTCTAATCTCTGTTTGATGGTCTCGATTTTGCTTGTTAGATCTTCTATAGTGTTATTAGTATTAGCATTCATTAATAAATTTCTCTCCTAATTTTTATTTAAACATTTAATCAGCTCACTCTGTTCAAAACTTCAATTTTTAGCTTGAAGTGGTCAAGAGTTTTCATTTTTTAGTCCTCCATAAAAATCCGATATTCATCGTCTTTTTTCTGGATTAATCCAGAATCTGCCATCTCATTCAATTTGCTGCCCAATTTGCCAACATCGCAGGAATCAAGATAAGCTCCAGAAAGAATTAGTTTATCTGTCCAGTTCCCAGAAGCTTTTAGAGCAGATAAAATCTCATCTTCGGTTGGCTGTTTTTCGCTTAATAGTGCATCAATTTTTGTTGGTTTTTCTGGTGGTGTGATGGGTTGTGATGGGTTGGTGTGATGGGTGAAACCTTTGCCTCGTAAGGCTGTGATGGGTGTGATGGGTTATTTCCACTTTTTATATTTTTTACATTTTCAGTTTCATTTTTAGACGTTAGTTCTTCAACACAACATCCCTCATATCCCTCCATCCCCCCTACCCCCCTTATTAAGGGGGGATGGGGGGATGGTGGAGGTGGGTTAGTGTTGATTTGATTAACCATATCTAATTTTTTATCATCCATTTTTTCTCGCGCGATATTGTCATTTAACCCGTCACACCCGTCACAGTCAGTCACAGCAGAGCTTTCAGCCGTCACACTACCCGTCACACTCGGATTTAACCCGTCACAGTCAGTCACGGCAAGGCTTTCCGAGTTTTGGGAAGAAATTAAACCCATCACACTCTCATTTAACAGTTCTTCTATGGTGGGTTTATCAAAATCTGTGCTTTGTCTTCTCAACCTAATATTGGAAATAAAAGCACCATTACGGTTTTTACCTTTTACCGAGTCAAACTTAAGTTGATTGAGTATTTCTAGTAGTTGGCTGCTGAATTTAACCAACGTGACTTGAGAGCGATTGGTAGAGCGACAATAAACCGCATAACTACCATAAAGCGATGAGAGTTCGGGCTGGTATTCCTTGAGATTGGCCCATTCGTTAGAGTTAGAGCCTATATGGGTAATAGATTCAGTGTCGTAAATGATATGGTCGTTAATCCATGAGGTCAAGCCATCAGCCTCAACCTGAGAAGCCCACAATACATTACTAAATTCAATTCCGTCAATGTCGCCTTTAAGAGCATTTTCTATAAATTGCTCAGGTAAAGACAACAAGAAGCTGGTAAAAGCGGACAACTCAGGTTCAAATTCTCTCATTAAATTTCTAGTTTTCTTGGGAGGGTTGTTAAAGGCGAGCGCAACTTGACGGCGAGTTAGCCATCTCAGCGAGCCACCTGTAAATGTGGGCTTATTGCTGGTAACGATAGACATTCCCCCAAATTTGAACTGAAACCCATCCTTGAATAGCCTTCTACCTCTAAGCGGATCTTCCCCAGTGAGGCGCTTAAAAATTTCTTGGGATGCTTTAGGACAAGTCTCTTGATCTGGAAATAGAACTAGAGTTTTACCGAATAAATCTGCAACAGCATCTCTCTGGGTTAAATCCTCAAAGCTTAAAGCTATGGTATTTTCCTCTCCTACTAAAGCCATAGCTAAAGAGGTTAGGGTAGATTTTCCTGAGCCACCTGTACCTATTAAATGGAGAAATTGTTGCAAATCAGAACGCTGTCTGAGGGTGGCTGCTAAGAATGCTAGTATCTGTTTTTTAGCTAATCCATTACCACTGGTCGCTTCGTTCAACCAATTATCAATGGATGACCAATTTTTCTCAACTACGTTATAGGTTCGTGGAAGCTGCCACAATAAATAATTTTCTTTGGAGTGAGCTAAAAATTTATTAGTTTTGATGTCTAAAACTCCATCCTTAAATGGGATTAAGTTTTTATGCCCTGGCCACTTTTTAACCAATACTCTAAGCTTTAATATCTCGGTTGCTGATTTAAGGTAGGAGTCAGAATAATTTGTTTTCTCGTTTTGAAGTAACCATTGGTCAATCTGGCGATAGATAAACACATCTTCCAATGGCGACCACATCCCCTCTTTTTCATCACCATAAACCATGAAGCTTTTGAGTTCATGGCAGTAGGATAAATCAGGGTTTAATTGTTTGATAATTCCCGCCATCTCGTCGGAGGATGGTGGTTTTTTGTTCTGCTGCTGTTGCTGTTGCTGTTGCTTTTGAGTTCTGGTTGATTTGGCTAATCTATAATTCTCGGTATCAATCTCTATTAATTGGGTGTTGTCTAGGTCATAACCATTGGCAAAAAGGTCATCTATCCCTTTTCCTAATTTATAATCCCAAACCCGTCGTTCAACTGAAATACCGAGTTCGCTCGAGATAGCATAAGCTAAGGCGTTGCATTGTTCGGTAACGTTTTTGATGGTGGTTCGGCTTTTGTCCGAATCAAAGTTTAAGATGATGCCAACTGCACCTGAGAGTAGTTTTTTAATCTGGGGATGAAGTTTCTTAAATCCCTCATTATCAGTTACTGATTCGCCGTTCTCTTTATATCCCCAAGTGGTGGTAGAGGTAAAGCCAAAGCACAAAATACCCTCATAAATTGATTTTACTGTTTTCTTAAATCCTTCTGTAGCTTGAATTTCAGTATGTTTTTTAGCTTCATTAAAAAACTCGGCATAACTATTAAAATCTTCGGCTTTTAAGGATAAATTATTCTTATCAATAATCCCCTGAATCAGATAGCCTAAAACATCTTTGTCGTTAAAATTGGGTAAGAAATAATAATTGTTTTCGGAGGTAGTTTTGATTCCTGTAGGATTTTCATATTTACGAGGTTCATTTTTGTCTTTGTCAATGGTAGGGTTATTTAGTTTGGCACAGGTGAAATCATTTAATGAGCCATCTAACGACGAATTTCTAGCACACCATCCACCATCGAAGTAATTTTTCCAGTAGGTGCGCTCTGCTTCAGTAATCGAACCATCAGCTTTAAGCTTTCGCTTTAGTAGCCGTTTGGCTAATGTCTCGTCGCCTTGGGGATAAACATCAACACAACTTCGGGTAACTTCAGCCGGAATACCATCCGCTAAAAACTCATCAATTACTTTCTGCCAGTGGTCAGTTCGTAATTTTGGTGGTGGTTGTTCCGATTCAGTGCCAACCGTAAACTCTGGGAATAAATTGAGTTCGGGTGTGGGAGTACCAGTAAAGTAATTCTCTAGCCAAAGCTTAATATCTTTTTTAAAGTCAAACACCTTAGCGAGAGCGTACTCTACCCACTTTCCAGATTCACTCAGGTATTTAGAGCCGTTGAATATGGTGTAATAAGTTTGAGGTTTATTGCTGTTGCCTGGTGCCACGTGGTCTAATTTCTCTTTCTTTTTGATAATCTCTCCGAAAAAGCGATCGCCTGAATAAATACGATTGTTCTCTATTTCAACGGAGGCGGAAAAATTGATGTTGGTATATTCTGCGTTATTCATATTATGATGGAGGTAAGGTTTTTTTAGTTTGGCGGCCAGCGTGGCCTAATAGCTGGCTGCGTTGACGGTCTTTCTGTCCGTCTATAGATATTACCCAGTTTGAATAAATCTTATTGAGCTACATCCCCTTTGTAGTTCATCCTCATGCGGGTGCAGAGGTTCCGCATCAGGACGATAATGACATCTTCAATCCCTTGCTCACTGAGGTTTAATCTGATGTCTAGAAAATTCTCTTCTTTGTCAAAAATGAGTAAAAGATGAGAAAATCCTTGGTCAAGCAATTCTCCGTTTTCAAAACCTACTTTTAGTAAATGGTCATAGACATTGATTAGATGGAAGCAGAGTTGGGTTGCCACTAAACTAAAAAGAGGGCTTTCGTGTGCGTTCAGCTATTGACTGTACATTATTGCGTAGAGTTGTCGGATTTATTTTTTTATCTATGGGTAATAATTCATCTTTGAGTTTAACAGAAAGTCCATAGGACATCAAAGTGGGTTAATCTGTGTAGTGATAACGAGCTTTTAAAAAATCAATTCGTTCGGCTCTTACTCGATAAACCAGTCGATGTTCTAAATCGATTCGGCGAGACCAAGTATCAGGATCTAAGAATTTGAGTGGCTCTGGTTTACCAATTCCTGAAAAAGGCTCTTTCATCACCTCAGAGACCAAATCAAGAATTTTATATGCTTTTTGCTTATCTGTTCTGTACCACCAACCCAGGTCTTCTCTCCAAGTGTCTGAGAAGACTGGATACCTCAAAATCTGAGATGAATCGGATTTCACCGGGAGCTCATCAGGTTGTTTCTTGTTCTTCTTCTTTTTACCTTTCAATGCCTAGCTCCTCACATAATTCATCAATGCTGTGAGGGGGAGGAGGTGGTTCTGTGTCCCATTTTTGGGACTGTTCTAGAGCGTCTAATAACCGGCGCGCATTAGCGGGTGAGCGCAACAGATAGACAGTCTCTAATAGACTCTCTAGTTCATCTGCTCCCAACATCGCTATATCCTTATGACCGCGACGTTTAATCACCGCAATGGTGTTTTCATTTTCAATTTGGTCAAGCAGGGTAGCTAAATTTTCCCGTGCCTGAGTGTAGCTGGTTTGTAAGTTAAACATCTGATTGGGGGGGTAATGTACAGTTATTCTGTACATTAACTTTAGCATAAGTTAGTTCGTGAGGAAGGTAAAGGTTGACCGTGTTTAACTCGATTTATCTCGATTGCAGTATAATTAAGCTATCTGTTAAACCAGATTACCTAATTACCAGATTACCAGATATACAGATTACCAGATATGCAGATTATTACCGTTACTGGGTATAAAGGAGGGGTAGGCAAGTCAACAACAGCCATTCATATTGCCACTTACTTCAGCGATGTGGGCAAAACTATTTTAGTGGATGGAGATCCAAATCGCACCGCCGTTAACTGGAGCGAGCGGGGTAATCTTCCGTTTATTGTGGCTGATGAACGTCAGGCGATGAAGTTAATCTCCGGCTCTGACTTCGTAATTATTGACACTCCTGCTCGTCCCAATAGCGATGATTTGAAGGAGTTGGCAAAAGGTTGTGACCTACTCATCTTAAGTTGACCAGATTCAGGAGAAATCCTATGTTAGTGGCAAGAGTTAAAGTCTTACCTACAGATGCGAAGCTAGTCTGTAGCTCTAAAATCTAAGGATTAAACAGGTTTAAAGGGTTAAGCCAGTGTTCTTGGAAAAGTACCGACCACTAACCTTATCGAAGCTAACTTAACCCGAAAGGAGGGACTTTATGTCCAAAGTATTTGTAATTGATTCAGAAAAAAGATCGTTAGACCCAATTACAAGATGGGCGTTATTTTCTGTGTTAAAAGAAACAGGATTAGCTGTTGAAACAGGCAGTGGCGGATTAACTAAGTTTAATCGTAGTCAACAAAATCTGCCTAAAACTCATTGGCTAGATGCTGCTTGTGTCGGTAAATCGACACCTTTGTTAATTAATAAAGGTGTTAAACCTTTATTAATTACTGCTAATGGACATGGCACTAGACAATCCTGTCGTACCGATAAGTATGGTTTTCCGTCTCGTTATGTACCTCGTTTTAAATTCAATAAAGGGTTTCAAACAGGGGATCTAGTTAAAGCGGTTGTCACTAAAGGTAAAAAGATTGGAACTTATACGGGACGAGTAGCAATTCGCTCTAGTGGTAGTTTTAATATTTCTACCAAAAACGGCTTAATTCAAGGCGTTAACTACAAATATTGTCAACATATACAGAAAAAGGACGGATATAACTATGCAATATAGACCCTGCCCCTCTTTTCCTCTCATCACTAACTTGAGTACAGGTATAGTGAGAGTCTTCAAGAGGGCGGAAAGATGAACGGAAAATTTGGTGAGGTTATTAGAAAGGCTAAAGAAAACCAAGAAGGCAACAAGCCAGCAAACCAGCAAACCAGCAAACCAGATAACCAGATAGCCAGTCAACCAGAAGAGAAAATGGTTAATCTCTGTATTAGAGTACCTGAGTCTCAACGTCGTCATTGGGCAGCCGAAGCTAAACGACAGGGAATTACGATGACTGAAGTGATTAGTGAAGCCTTGAGCCAGAAATTTGGCTTGCCAAATAACCAGATAACCAGATAAGTAGAAGAAAAAATGCCAATAACTATTGCAAGAATTTAAAATCAAACCTATTAAGGATGGACAGAATTGGACAACTTTGTCTAATTCTTTTTTTATGGGCAATTAAATCAGTAGATTTACTGAAGGTAAAACCTGGAAATTGTGGCAAAATATATTTAAGCAAAAAAAAAGCAGTCTGTTGGTTAACAGACGCTTGTCAAGCTCAAAAAGTTAAAAACCTTTTAAAAGGTTATTTATTTATTATAGTCTCCAATTTTGATTAACTAAAGAATAAAAAAGATTAAATTTAAGATTTATCCGACAGCTAGTTATTTGATTAGCGGTCAAAAAACCTGTGAATAAAAATTATTATTATTTGAAAATTTATTAATTATATTAATTAGTTGAGGTCAATGAGTAATGAACGACAATAGCTTAGATTTAGATAATAACTTGCCCTGGTCAACTGAGCACACCGGAGCTATTTTCTCAGTTCCAGAAAACCCCTTACTCAATATTCCACAAACCACATCAGCATTTACAGAACCTTTTAATGAATTAGATGAATTATTAATTGAAGCAACGCCAGATCAGCAAGTAACAGAAAATTTTGCCGTAATGGCCATGGGAACTATTACAGTCAATGGTAGTATGGTACAGCTAATTCTGGTATTGATTATCAAGCAGTAAGTGGAACATTAACATTCAATCCAGGGGAAACGACTAAAACTATAGAAGTACCAATTATCGGAGATAGTTTAGACGAAATAGATGAAGCATTTATTATTAATTTAAGCAATCCTAGTAATGTTAATTTACTCGATAATGAGTCAGCAGTAACGATTCTTGATAACGATAATCCTCCAACTATTTCCCTATCAGATATTAGTATTACTGAATCCGATTCAGGTACAAACTTAGCCTACCTTGCAATCAAACTGTAACTAACCTAGATTTTCAAGCAGCCTCGGCCCGAACTGACGGCAGTAGTGCTAATACGAACCCCACTATCGCCCCCATAGAGGATAGCACCATAGCTGCCGCAGATAGATTTATCTATCAAACCGAAGCCAGTGATGCTGAAGCAGATGTACTGCTCTACGAATTAGTGGTGAAACCCGAAGGCATGGTCATTGACCCGGTAACGGGCTTAATCGGCTGGCGACCCAGTAGTAATCAAGTGGGAAGCCACGATGTTATTGTCAGAGTCAAAGATAAATTTGAAGGTATAGCCTTAGAATCATGGCAGATAGTAGTCGAACCAGGTAATCAGCTTCCTGTCATCACCACTGACGCACCCACCACTACTCCTGTAATTAACCAGCCTTGGCAATATCAATGGCAGGGAGTGGAGCTAGACGGGGAAGCTATTCAATGGCAACTTGATAGTGCTGACGAACGGGCTACCATTAACCCGCAAACGGGCTTAATGAGTTGGACTCCCCAGAGCAGCTTTTATCCCTATACCCCCGACGGGACTTTTCCTTTTACCGTCACTGCGGTGGATCAAAGGGGCGGGAAAACAAGTCAATCTTTTGACTTGGCGGTACTAGCTACTACTCCTGGCAATAGCCAACCAGTAATTACCTCTACTCCCCGTGCGCTCGCTAAACTAGATAGCCCTTATTTCTACAATCTCCAAGCTATTGACCCTGACGGCGACCCCCTGAGCTATTCCCTTAAGAATGCTCCTCAAGGTTTAGTCATGAACTCATCAGGAGAAGTTTTCTGGCAGCCCACAGCAGCACAGTTTGGTCGCAATTTAATTAGTCTAGAAGTTAAGGACGGACGAGGTGGAGTAGTTCAACAAAACTTCGCTGTAGAAGTGGTGGCGAATAGCACTAATACTACTCCAGCCATTAGCTCTACCCCTAAATCTTTGGCAGCTACGGTGGGTCAAACCTATAGCTATAATCCCACTGGTATAGATAGTGATGGAGATCTTCTCTTTTGGAGTTTAGATAGCGCCCCAACGGGTATGGTGATTGACCCAGAAACCGGAGCTTTACGCTGGACTCCTACCACCTCTCAAATTGGCAGCCATGAGGTAGCCCTACGCCTAGCCGATAGTCAAGGTAGTTTCCGAGGTCAAGCCTTTACCCTTACTGTCAGAGGCACTAACCTAGCGCCTCAAATAATTACCAATCCCAAAACTGAGGCGAAAGTCGAGCAAATCTACACCCATACTGTAGTAGCCCAAGATCTAGAAGCAGATACCCTGAGCTATCGTTTAATTGATGCCCCAGAAGGCATGGAAATTAATTCTGAAAGTGGGGAAATTCAATGGCTGCCCGATGCTAGTCACCAAGGTAGCGTAGAAGTGAGTGTAGAAGTAACAGATGCCTTGGGTAGAAAGGATATTCAAACCTATACTATTGAAGTTGGCGAACCCGTGCTTGACGGGACTCCAGCCAATAATTCGGCTCCCACTATTATCTCTCTACCTCAAGTAACCTCCGCTACAGAAGCTCTTTATCAATATCAAGTCAGTGCTGTTGACCCAGAGGGCGATGCTATATCCTATACCCTGATAGAAGCTCCTGAAGCTATGGAAATTGATGGGTTAACGGGTTTAATCCAATGGTATCCCACTAGCGATGACCAGGGAACTTATAGCATTGTGGTGGGTGCAGTGGATAGCTTTGGCGCAGGTGTTGCTCAACAGTTTAATCTCTCCGTAGCGCCTAACAATCCTCCGGTTATCCTGTCAATGCCTGTCGATACCAATGTGGTGGTGGGACAAACCTATCGCTATGACCTCAAGGCTTCTGATGCTCCTGGAGAAAGGCTTAGTTATCAATTAATTACTGCCCCGGAAGGTATGACTATTGATGAATTGGGTCGTTTGCGTTGGCTACCTAATTATGACTCTCTAGGTGTTAATCCGGTGTCTGTGGAAATTAGGGATGGCAGTGGTGCTGCGGTTACTCAAAGTTTCGAGCTCAATGTGACGGTGGATAATATTTATCCCACTTTAGAACTGTTCCCCAGTGTCGAACCGGTGGACTTAGGGCAAACTGTGACTCTATTTACTAACGCCAACGATAATGTGGGTATTGCTTCAAGAACTCTTACTGTTGATGGAGTACCCGTACCTCTAGATGCTAGGGGCAATTATAGCTTTACTCCCACCAGCACTGGAGATATTGAGGTGGTAGCTATTGTTAAGGATAAAGCAGGTAATTTAACCAGCCAAGAAATAACTTTATCGGTTTTAGACTATAGCGATGTTGACGATCCAGTGGTGGAATTTGCGAACCTAAAAAATGTTACTACTACTACGGAGATTATCGGTACGGCTAATGACGATAACTTGGATTATTACAGTCTCTCGGTAGCACTTTTAGATAGCGATAATTTTACAGAAATTTTCCGCAGCAGCGAGCCTGTGGTGGATGGAGTGTTAGGCACTTTTGACCCCAGTATTTTCCTTAATGATAGCTATACTTTACGCTTAACTGCGGTAGATGGTGGCGGTAATGAGGTCTTTTTTGAGGAGATTATTAATGTTGAAGGGGATTTGAAGTTAGGTAATTTCCAATTATCTTTTACTGATTTATCTATTCCGGTTTCGGGGATTCCAGTGAGCGTTACTCGTAGCTACGATAGCTTACAGTCTAATAATAAGGATGATTTTGGCTATGGCTGGAGATTGGAGTTTCGTGATACTAATTTAAGAACTAGTCTCGGTAGGGATGAGTCTAAGGAGATTTTTGACATCACTAGTAAAGGATTTAGCGAGGGAGATAAGGTCTATATTACTCTCCCTGGAGGTAAGCGGGAAACTTTTACTTTTAAGCCGGAGTTAGATTTATTGGGTGCTTTTCTGATGGCTAAGGCCAGCGATCTCAATATTGAGGAAGATACGGGGTTATATCGTCCTACTTTTGTCTCAGAGGGCGATTCTAACTATAAGTTGACAGTAGATGATGATTTTCTGTTGGTTAGGAGTCCGTCGGGGATGTTTATGGGCTTTGGCGGTGGAGTTCTCTACAATCCGGCAGATCCTTATTATGGCGGTAAATATACTCTGACGACAGGGGAGGGTATTGTTTATGAAATTGATGCTAAATCTGGAGATTTATTAACGGCTACTGATACTAATGGCAATAAGTTAACTTTTAATGATGCGGGTATTGTTTCGGATACGGGTGTTGAGGTTAGGTTTGGTCGAGATGCAAGCGGTAGGATTACTAGAGTTATTGACCCAGAGGGCAATGAGATTCAATATCAGTACGATGCGAGGGGGGATTTGGTTGCGGTTACGGATAGAGAAAATAATACTACTCGCTTTGAGTATCACGAAGCAAGGGCGCATTATTTAGATGAGATTATTGACCCTCTGGGTAGGGAAGCGGTAAGAACTGAATACGACCAAAATGGCAGATTATCTAGGGTAATTGATGTCAATGGGGAAGCGGTTGAACTGGTTTACGATACTTCCAATGATGTGCAGACTGTATCTGATGTATTCGGTAATGAGACGACTTATGTTTATGACGAGCGGGGTAATGTGCTGACGGAAATAGATACTGTGGGCTTGGTTACGTCAAGAACTTATGACGATAGGAATAATATGTTAAGCGAGACTGTTATTGCTGATGGAGAGGAATATACTACTTACTATGGCTATGACAGTCGGGGTAATCTTACCTCCTTTAGCGATGCAGAGGGTAACTTTTCTTATTTCCAATACGATAGTCGTGGTAATGTCACTAAGGTTATTGATGCAGCAGGCATGGAATCGTTTACAAACTGTTAGGGATGGGGATAATTTAACAACTTATTTCTATGATGGTGTGAGTAATTTAATTAGCACTCATTTTCCTAAAGGAAGTTAATGATGTAGTTACTGAGTATTTGGTGGATAAAAATAGGGCTTACGCTCAGGTTTTAGCTGAGTATGTTGATGGAGAGGTTGCTGTTAGTTATGTTTATGGTTTGGATTTAATTTATCAGGAGAGAAATGAAAAGATTACTATTTATTTAGTTGATGGTTTGGGTAGTACGAGGGTTTTAACTGATATATCGGGAAATGTGGTTAATGAGTATGATTATGAGGCTTTTGGAGGTTTAATTGATTCTAGTGGAGATACAGATAATAGTTATTTGTTTGCAGGGGAGCAGTTTGATGGAGATTTGGATGAGTATTATTTAAGACAGAGGTATTACGACCAAGGGATTGGAAGGTTTACGAGGAGAGATACTTATGAGGGAAGAATTAATGAACCGATAACTTTGCATAAGTATTTATATGCTAATGCTAATCCTGTTGTTTATGTAGATCCTAGTGGTAATGTTAGCGTACAACAAGCACTAATTGGATTAGTTGTACTTAATGTACTATGGGGTGCTATTAACCCATTCGATATTGGTGGTATTGATTTAATAGCAGACGATCCTTTGTCAAATCTAGGTCTTTCCGATAGTATTAGAGATATTGTCAACTCGCTTTTCGATCTTCATTATGCCCCATTCCTTGGAATTATCTGGTCGCATAATAGAAGGCTAACATCTCCACAAAATGCACTAAAACATTGGAATAAACATAAAGCAGATTTTCCTCATTTAAAAAATTCAGTAGAATTTGTCAAAGAGGCTCAAAAATTTGTCGATAATCCTCCATCTACTGCTCTGGTCAAAACCCTTAATACTGGTGAAGTAGTAATATACGATCCCGTAAGCGATGTTTTTGCTACAAAGAAAATGATAAATGGTCAGTTTGTGCCACAAACAATGTTTAAACCAGATATAAACAAACATCCTTATCCAACTAATGAGGCTTATTTTCATGGTCAACAATGAAGAACTTTACTTTTGCAGAATCTGTGGTTTTAGATACTATAATCTTCCTTGGGGAGAAAATAACGATAATCCTTCTAGAGAGATTTGTCCTTGTTGTGGAGTAGAATTTGGATATGAAGACTCAAATTTATTAGGAATTCAACGTTATAGAAAAAAATGGTTAGAAACTGGTGCAAAATGGTTTGAGCCGAGAGAAAGACCAGATGATTGGTCTTTGGAAAAGCAACTTGAGCAAATTCCAAAACAATATCGATAAACAATACCACTTGCTTTGAATATTACGAAGCAACGAATTAGGTATATTAGCTCGATCTCCGATCTCGTAGGTTGGGTTGAACGTTAGTGAAACCCAAAAAAACAGAATTTAGGAATCAAGATTTAAAGAGCGCTCATTAGCAATTTTTTACTTAAATTATTATAGTTAATTAGATAACAAATACCATAATTATCACCATTTGTGAAAACCGACACCCTCTTCTATCAACTATTACTTGAATTTCCTTGGATATTCTTTGAACTAATTAATAAACCCGAAACCAATCTTAATGCCTATGAATTTATCGCTCCAGAAATTAAACAACGCTCCTTCCGTCTAGATGGATTATTTAATACAAAAGAAAACTTTGATAACGAACCCTTATATTTTGTCGAAGTCCAATTTTACCAACAAAAAGAATTTTACGACCGTATTATTCCCAGTATTTTCCTTTACTTTAGTCAATATCAACCCGTCAATGATGATTGGTATTTAACCGTGATTTTTGACAGTCGTAGCAGCGATGTAATCATTCCTCAACGGTATCGAGAAATAGCCCAGCACAGACTAATAAGAATTTACCTCGACGAAATAGAAAACAGCGAGCAAATTGCTCTAGGGTTAGGTATATTAAAATTAGTAGTCGAACCAGAAACAGAAGCCGAACAATTAGCTAAAAACCTAATCGCTAGGACAAAAAACGAACTAGAAGATAGCGCTCGCCAAAAAAAACTCATCAAACTAATAGAAACCATAGTTATTTATAAATTTCCCCAACTAACAACTAAGGAGATAGAAACCATGTTAAATCTACCAGAAATCAAAGAAACTAGAGTTTATCAAGAGGCTTTACAAGAAGGCAAATTAGAAGGACTCAAAGAAGGAGAATTAAAAGGAAAAATAGCAACAATTCCCTTATTAAAAGAATTAGGATTGAGCATCGAACAAATAGCTAAACGACTAGAATTAGACGAAGAAATAGTAAAAAATAGTCAATTATAGTATTAAAACCACAGATCCCGATGGCGATGCTCTTAGTTTTAGTTTAGATACGGCAGAATTCTTTTTTATATATTTATTAATATCACCCATACGCCCTAATGTTGTTAAATTTTTCTACATTAACCTGAGTTGAGGGAGTCAAAAAGGTGATTTAATTACTTTCTAGAAGACCAGTTCTGATAAGTAAATGCTTATACTCAATTCCCCAGAACCCAATCTAGTTCTCACACAACCGCTCCCGCTTACAACTCATCCGGCGAGCGTTTATCTCCGTAGTTTGAGAGCTGGTTCACGTCCCACTATGGAGCAATCCTTAAATGCGATCGCTTCAAGACTAACTAATGGAAAAAGCGATGCTTATACCCTCAACTGGGCTGCTTTAAAATATCAACATACATCAGCTATACAAGCCGCGTTGTTGGAAAATTATGCTCCTGCTACTGCTCAAAAAATGATGTGTGCGTTAAGAAGAGTGCTAAGGGAGGCGATGAAATTGGGATTGATGAGTGTAGAAGCATATGCAATTGCTGTTGATTTACCAAGTATTAAAGATAGTAGAAAGCTTAGGGGTAGGGCATTAACTCAGTCGGAAATTAGTGCTTTAATGGAGGTTTGTGCCTTAGACCAAACCTTACAAGGAGTCAGGGATGCTGCTCTAATTGGTATTTTAAGAGGTGCAGGTTTAAGAAGGGCTGAGGTTGCTAAACTGAAACTACAAGACTTTAATCCTGAAACAGGTGCGTTGGAGGTGCTATCTGGCAAAGGGGGAAAAGATAGGACGGTTTATTTACCACAATCAGCAATTGTTTATCTTGAAAACTGGTTAAAGATTAGAGGTAGGCAACCGGGGGCGCTGCTGTGTCCGATTCGCAAAGATTGATAAAACACTTCATCATCTATTTCTTCTTCATCATCATCTAATTCTAAAACTTGTTTGTTCATATGATTGAGATATTGAAAGTAAGCGAATTGTAATGGAATAGGGGGTAAGGCTTCAATTTTATCTGTGTGAATTTGGGAGTTATAAAAATTTTCATCAGTATAGAATTGTAAGGTAGTAGGTACTTTCAAATTAAGATAGTTTTCATCGCCTTCTACAAATTTCTGCATTCCGTAAACTTTACCTAATTTACCTATTTTGTGACCGGGGATAGTAACCATTTTTTGATTCTTCTCATCCCAAGCACCATAAGAAATACCTACATTATGAGCTTCCCCATTATTAATTAAGCTATTAACTTCTTCTCGACTAATATTTTCTCCGCTCTTATTCCAAAATTTAACTTCTAACCAATCTGGAGATTGTAAGTTATCTAGAAATTTTTTAAAGTTTGGTTTCTTCTTTTTCCTAGCTAACAGTAAATTACTATAAATATGATTTTGAATATGAAATTTTATAATATTACTGGTTTTCCCAGAATCTAAGTATTTTTTGTACTGTCTGTCACAATTTTTGAATGCCATTTCTCTAGGATTATTAACTGGGGTTAAATCATATTCTAATTCCAGTTTTCTGAGGACATTGCAGATTTTATAGTAATTGAAATCTTTGTTCGTTACTATTCCGTTGTTATTTTGAACTCGGTTGATGACAATATGGCAATGAGGGTGTTTATGGTTAGTCGTCAATCCTCCAAGATTTTCAGGATCATGCTTGACGACAATGTATTGATTGTCAATAAAACCCATGCGTTTGACTATTTCAACTCCAATTTCTCCTATCGTGCGATTGCTTACTCTATCCGTTGGGGCAAAACTCAAAGATATATGACAACAGGGTTTAGTTAACCTGTTAACCTTACCTGCATTCTTCCACTTAGTAACCGTACTTTCAAATAAGCTGATTATTTCCTGCTTGTTGAGGTGGTTAGGTTCAGATACTAAATTATTCTCTAACAGTTCAGGAGTTTTGTCCTTACTTAAAACATAACTGATGGTATTGTTGAAACTGATTGTTTGATTAATTTTTCCAATCATAAGTTAACTAGAATATGTTTTGAACTACCATTCAAGGTAAAGTAGTGTATTTTTTGCAGTTCATCATCAATAATGGTAAATTTAGAGGTGATACTTAAAGTTAAAAATTGCCTATATTTTCGCAATAAAAGGCAGTATATTCTCACAGTATAATATAGATTTATGAGCTTAAGGGATAACATAGGTTTTACCATCCTTATCGCTACTAAATCTCAATAAGTTCTCTGGGGATTGTTTATCAAATCTACCCCCAGAAATAGAGGCAAAATCAGGTAGAAATACTTAGAACAACCTTCTTGTTGAAGTAAACAACTGGTACTGATTCAGTACCAGCCGTTACCATTATGGGCAAAATAAAGCCAAATATACCCAGATAAGAAATTACAAATAGGTACAGAATGGGGACACAACGGGTACAAGACGGGTACGTTGTGGGTGCAAAACGGGTACAAAGTGGGTACAGAAAATAGCTAAGTATTTATGCTTAGATAAGGTAAAAAACAGGACACGAAAAATTTCTGCTAGTTTATTTCCGAAACTGATTGTTTGTGTTAGTCAACCCCCCGATGAATGAATTTAGTTTGTGAGGTTACTGCATTGATTTAATTAACCAAGCAAGTAACCCCACCGATGTTGTTCTAAATTTTCCCTGTAATCACAAAACGAATAGTTCTATTAATGGTTACAAATCAAAATGTTTGGTCGTACTCAAGAATAACGTGGTTGCAATAGCTCGATAATCTTCAGTGGTCATATTCTCATCAGCTAAAGAGCATTTAGCTGTTTTGTAACAGTGGCTGTAAAGTTTACCTAATCTCGCTATATAATCAGCTATTTCTGACGAGCGTCCATTATGGGCATTGTATTCTGGCTGTGATTCAGAACTGATAACAGGTTCAGGTGTAGCTGAGAGTCCAGAGCTACCATGTTCAACAACATGGTATTTACCCTTAGAATCAATTGCCACCTGTACTCTCTCTCCATTGCAGCGATTGAGAATATCAGAACAATTAGAACTTCCCCATATAGTACCTGTTGTACCGTCATCTAATCTGACATCGATTACAGAGCGCTCACCATATTTGGTGTTTACGCGACGGGGATTGCCATTGACATGAGCTGTTTGAATGTTCATAGACTGATTGTCCTTAAATACTGTCAGTTTTGTTGAAGCGATAGCTTTTCCTTAAGTAATAAGTAACAAGTAACAAGTAATAAGTGAAGACTTTTTCTTACTTATTACTTATTACCGTCTTGGTTGATTGGGTATGGCGAGGACACCTCGCCACCCCTCAACCGCTATTACTTATTACTTGAATAAGCAGGAAGTAAAACAGAAATAAATAACGAAAAGAGTTATGTAGAGAATCATATTATTACTTTGGTGTCGAGAGCAGTAATTTCATTTAATTAAACCGTTAGGTTGTTCTCAAATATATCTATTTATCCAAGTAGTATGAGGAGATAATTAAACCTAAAAAAAGTAGTTTTTGTTACACTTAATTAATGTGTATTTATTTTAAACTTTTTCGACGTTGTTATTGAAAATATCTATAATAATACTATAATAATAGTAAGTAATCTTATCTGAAAAATCCTGATGAATACTATCCCGAAAAGAGTGAGAGTATCTTTACCAGAAAAACTGGTAGAAGTTTACGATTATTGTGTAGCAGAGCAGCAAATATTGGGGAATATGATAATTGAATATCTCGATTTAAAATATTCATATAAATCTTTAATAAGTCAATCTGGCAATAGAGAGAATTTAGCCAAACTTAGCCAGAAAAAATTATTGTTAAATGAACAATATTTACATTTTGATTATGAGAAAAAACAAAGATTATTAGAAGGTTTGGCTAAAGAATTAAAACATGAGTATAGTTTCTTATTGGCGATAGTAAGAGAAGAAGAAAATCCAACTGAATGTTTGAGCGAACATAACAGGAAAAGAAAACAGATAAATAATTCTACTCCTGAAATAGAACAACAAAAACAACAAAATGATTACGAGTACAAGGAAACTCAAAATGAATTTGATGAAGATTATGATGAAGAGGAAGAGGATGAGGAGGAATAGGGGTCTGAGTAGCATCTGTGCAGAAAGTGACGCTAAGGACTTTTAGCCGAGTCAAGTTAACGAATTTAGTAGGGTTTCAGCCTTCAAGATCTCATTCAGATTTCAAGACTCCCCGCCCGATCAGTAATTATGTACTTACCCTAAAGTCTTGTTATGACTGAGTTTCGGGCTTAGCGTGGTTTTCTGTTTCGTTGCTACTCAAACCCCTGTCATTGGTACGTTGAAGTTCAGGAAGACACTTATCAAAAACTCAAGGAATATCAGCAGAAAATTAATACTGCTACCGTTGATTCTGCGCTCAAACAAGTCTTAGAAGAAGATAAAATTGTTAACTCTGATGATATTTGTGTAGCTTTGACCAGTAATATTCAACAATTAACTAAGGATAGATTAAAGTTAGTTGTGAATGCTATTGCCTCTAATTATCCAGAGATTATTTGTCAAATAGCTGAGAAAATTAGAGGAAAAAAATAAAGCTATCGAATGAATGAATCACAAAAATATTGTCGCACTTTACACGCACCCATCAGTTTAGGAACTACGAACGACGACAGATTTATGCCCACTGGCTATCTCAAGGCATTTGCAGACATGGAGGATTTAGTTATCACTGAAAAACTGGATGGTCAAAATAATTGTTTTAATAAATATGGAGTATTTGCTCGGTCGCATTCTACACCTTCTGTTCATCCTTGGGATAAACCCTTAAAAGAAAGATGGGAATTATTGAAAAATGACTTAAACGATTTAGAAATATTTGGTGAAAATATGTACGCTATTCACTCAATCGCCTATAGTAAATTAGAATCATATTTTTACGTTTTTGCGGTTAGAGAAAAAGAACAATGGTTATCTTGGGAAGAAGTTAAATTTTTAGCTGATTTTTTTGAATTTCCCACTGTACCTGAAATCACAATTAAAACTTCTCTTAAAGATTATTTTCAAACCTGTAAAACTAAAAATGAAAATGATATTTTGGCCGATTGGTTAACCATTAATTTAGGTATTCCTTGGACGCAAAGTGTGGAAACAGAAGGAAAACTAGGGGGATATTCCCCAGAAAATGGAAATAGTTGTTCTGAAGGTTTTGTAATTAGGAATAAACAAGGTTTTTCAACGAATCAGGGAATAATTCAAGTTACCGAAAATGAATTTAATAATATCTTTAAGCTAGTACGCAAATCCCATGTTAAAACTGATGTTCATTGGACAAAAACATGGCAACCCTCAAAGCTTATTGATTACAACAAATATAAGTGGTTTAACTATCAATTTATGGAATATTAAGTAAGGTGGAAATTTTTTTTATACAATATTAATCAGATCATTGACTGGCAATCAAAAAAAACAGAATACGATTGCTTAAAGATCTGCAAAGGGTTAGACAAAGCCTGATTATTATTCTCTCGAAGACAATCCAGAATCCCAAGGGTTAAAAAGCTGGTTTGAGAAGAATTGAAAATCATCAATATTACGAGTAACAATAATCAAATTATGTTGAGAAGCGGTAGAAGCAATTAAACTATCCATAATCGGTAATTTTTTACCTATAGCTTCAGATTCACCACAAATGACTGCCCAAGTATCAAGTATATTTTTATCTAATGTTAAAATCCTATCGGTAAATCTTTGTTCGATTTTTAGCAGCCAATTGTTTAGTTTTTGATAACGTGAAGCTTGAGAATTTTTGATTTTAATAATTCCTTTTCTTAGTTCAGCTATGGTTAAAATGCTAATAAATAAAGCATCTTCATTTTGTTCATCTAACCATTGAATAACTTGTAAATTTGGTTTCTTTTTTACATATTCAGAAAGAACGCAAGTATCTAACAAATAATTCATAAACTAATATCTCTTCCTGTATCGTCATTTCTTTCAAATAAAAATTCGTTTTCTTCTAATTCAGAAAGTAATAAAAAAGAAGATAATTTAGATTTTTCTTTTTTATTAGTTGGCATAGGTTTTGCTTCTTCTGTCAAAATAATAACTCGAACCTTTCTACCTTTTTCTATCTCATTAAGATAGTTAGAAGGAATTTTAACAATCCCCTTATTTATTTTTGTCTCAAATTCGTATGCTTTCATTTGTTCAATTCCTTTTTTAACCTTTAACAACTATTTTACCTTATTTATGATTGAGAAACAAACATAAAAATGTTTGTAAAAAACTTATAGTAGAGTATTGTATTAATTTGATATTTTTTGACAATATTAATAGCTAAAGAATGATATTAATTTTTCCTATTTTAAAAAGCAATAATTCCATTGGTATGTGCATCATTAATTATCTTTTCTACTTATCATCTAGATTTTGATTGTAATCTTCCTCATCGGGTATTTTATAGCAGATAGATTGAGAAGTATTAACAATTTGATAACATTCAATACTCTCATTACTTTTTTCATCTGTTGACAATTTAAAAACATTTCTATAATACAAAATAGCTTTTTTTTCATTTATTGTATATTCACAAAAGCCCTCAGAATCAATGTCTTGATTAGGACAATAATTTATAAGTGATATAATATCCTTTTTACCATCAAGCCAATATAAAACCCTGTAATGTCCGCCCGCTCCCCATCCTCTTCCAATTACACAAGGCTCAATTTTGTTATTTTCATCATTTTTAAACAAATAACAAATCCCTATCAAATCAGATAATGGTCTAGCTATAGCTATTTTATTCACGAATAATAATAAAACAATAATCAAAATTTTTGTATAATTCATAATATCTAATATTTATGAATATTAGTATTTATCTTATCAATACTAAATTATGAATAGTTAATTATTTTATCTACTTTAACAGAAATAAAATTATGAAACTAAACACACAAATTCCTGATGTTTTATATCAACAAGTAGTTCATCACCTTATTAATATGAAAAATTTCGTCAAGAAACAATACAGAATATCGATTTGGGGAAAATTCCCTGAAAATCACGAAACTGCCCCTTGCGATTATCTATGGCATACGAAAGTTCAAAGACTACCAAAAATAGGTGAAGTTTTATCATTCTTGGATACAACCTTTATGGTTGAAAAGATTTCAGTTGATAAATTTTTGGAAGAGAAAGAAATAAATTATATTATAGAAGTTAGACATTATATTGGATCAATTCCGCCAAGTTACAAATTTTGATTCCTTGTTTGATTTACCGGAACTAATTAAAGGCAATAGGGAACAGGCAACAGGCAACAGTAAAGGCATTGGACGGGGATTTCATTCAACCCCGCCCAAGGCAATCGCCCCAAGGGGGCGGGGCTTCTGACCCTTTGGTTGGTCGAGAAAACAGACAACAATTTCCCCATCTCACCAAAAATCTTTACTGTTGCCCGTTCCCTGTTCCCTGTTCCCTCGACCGAAGGTCGGTGACTCTGACGATATTTGTGTGGTACTAACCAGCAACATTCAGCAATTAACCAAAGATAGATTGGAGTTGGTGGTGAATGCTATTGCCTCTAATCACCCAGAGATTATTTGTCAAATAGCGGAGAAAATCAAAAAATCTTTTACAATCTAGAATATAGTCAAAATAGTAAAAAACAATGGCAATGTCGGGTGTAGATGCTTATGATGCTTTTGTAATTTCGTCTTTTGCAGGAGGTTTATTCGGCTGCTTATTCGTGATAAGTTTTGGCCAATTCTTTGATAATAAAAAACAAAAGCAGAAAGACTTAACCAAACATATCAAATATCTAACTAATTCCCAAAAATCAGTAGTAACATTGGCTGATTTGGTTCTAGAAAGCGGTTATTCTCCCAAAGAATGCCAAAAATTATTAGAGCGATTAGTAATTGAGTTAAACGCTGATGTTGATTATACTGAGGCAGGAAAACTGTATTACCAATTTCCTGTTAGCAAGAATCTAGAACTTAAGGAATCTGATAAATTAAAACTCAAAGAAGGAGAAACATATCAAAATCTAATCAGGTGGACTGAGTTTTGCATCAATCATAATCAGGGAATCGTTACTCCAGTTGATTTATCCTTAAAATCAAAAATATCTCCTCAAGAGTGCAAAAAATTTCTTAATGACTTTATCGCAGAAATTGGGGGAAAAGTAGAATGTACAGAACAAGGAGAAATTTATTATCAACTCCCCACTTTTGAAAACATACAAATCCCACAAATTAATGATACTAATAAAGTAAAAACAAAAAGCAAAAAATAACGGTTACTATTATGCCAGAGTTATTTATTATTAGTGGATGCAACGGTTCAGGAAAAACCACTACGGCGAAACAACTGTTACCTTATTTTTTAGACGTTTATGAATACGTCAATGCCGATGAAATTGCTTCTGGGTTATCTCCATTTCGCCCTGAAACAGTGGCAATTCAATCAGGAAAATTGATGATTAAAAGACTGAAATATCTTTCTGATAACCACATCAACTTTGCTTTTGAAACAACTTTATCTGGTTTAAATTATATTCGCTTTCTTCACAAATGCCGAACTCAAAACTATAAAATTAACCTAATTTATTTTTGGCTAAATAGTCCTGAGCTTGCCATCGCTAGAGTTAAGCAAAGAGTTGCAAACGGAGGACATAACATTCCTAAAAATGTTATTATTAGGCGTTATTATCGAGGTCAAAAGAACTTAATTGAATCTTACTTTTCTCTATGTCATACTTGGGTTATCTATGATAACTCTAATTTAAACACTCAATTGGTTGCTACCTACACCTCAGACCAACAAGTCACTATTTATCAACCAGAAACATTTAAGAACATACAAACAATTAATTATGGATAATCAACAACTCAGCAGTTTACACCAAAAAATAGACCAAGGTGTACAAAAAGCCATCGCAGAAGCTATTGAAAAACATCGTAAGCTAGGACAATCTATCGCAGTTTCGCAAAACAACCAAGTTGTTATCTTATCCGCAGATGAAATTCCTCCTTTAGAAAATAAATAAAGGCAATAGGGAACAGGCAACAGGCAACAGTAAAGGCATTGGACGGGGATTT
>CAYPSO010000072.1:0-4606 GCA_964413275.1 uncultured bacterium
TGCTTTTGTTGCATTTCCCTAAACTACCATATTTTGTCCCCCCCTGAACGCTTACCAGTATTGTCATATCCAATGTTATTTTATGCCCCGATCGCTTAATTATTATTTATCTTTGCGATCGCCGATAATCTTTCGGAACTTATCAACGAAACAAATCATTTTTGAGTGCTTAGTTGTGACTGAAAATAGATAACTTTATTGGGTTGGTCGGGTTTGGTATAACGATTAAGCTCAACCGCAGCCACTACGTGGCACGGTTAGCTTATTTATCTTGGCTTTTGGTTGTCGGTTGCAGCGATAAGATTAGTCGAAGCACTCAACACCAAAATATTGAGCTTTTATCAAAAAAATTATTGTGCTGCCGATTAATCTAAGAGTTGGGAATGGCAATATGTTTTCCCTTCATTAACGAGATCCTTACATCCAGAGACAAAACCTAAGGGAAGACATCATCTTTCTGAAGATCGAATTCAAAGAGCCATGAAAAAAGCTCTAAAAGTTGCAAAGATCACCAAAAATGCTAGTCCTCATACTTTAAGACATAGTTTTGCTACTCATTTACTAGAAGATGGTTATGACATTCGTACAGTTCAAGAATTGTTAGGACATAAAGACGTATCAACAACAATGATTTATACTCATGTTTTAAATCGGGGTGGTAAAGGAGTAAAAAGTCCTCTCGATCCATGAAAAATTACTATATATTATACTTAATCTGTTCTAAAAAGAAACACAAAATCAATGTCAAATATATGAGTACCTAGACAAAAATAACAATAAATTAAATTCTTAAAAACTAAATCTAATGACTTCCTCTATTACCATTAACGAACGTTATCGCCTAGAAACTTCACAGTTAGAAGTTCCTCCCCGTCTTCTTCTTGGCCCTGGCCCATCAAATGCTCATCCCCGTGTCTTAGGAGCTTTAGGAATGCGACAAGTGGGTCATTTAGATCCATGCTTCCTCAATTTAATGGATGAAATTCAAAATTTATTACGCTATGCTTGGCAAACAGAAAACTTCTTAACAATCCCCGTTAGTGGTACTGGAAGTGCCGCAATGGAAGCAACCATCGCTAATTCAGTTGAACCCGGAGATATAGTATTAATTGGGGTTAAGGGCTATTTTGGCCATCGTTTAGTTGATATGGCTACTCGCTATGGCGGGGATGTTCGTAAAATGATCAAGCCTTGGGGAGAAGCATTTTCCTTAGAAGAAATTAAGCAAGGTTTAGAAACCCATCGTCCAGCAATTTTAGCCTTAGTTCATGCCGAAACTTCCACAGGGGTATGTCAACCCATTGAAGAAATTGGCAAAATATGTCGAGACTATGATTGTTTATTATTGGTTGACACAGTTACCAGCTTAGGAGGTGTTCCCCTGTTTATAGACGAATGGGGTATTGACTTAGCCTATAGTTGCTCTCAAAAAGGTTTGGCTTGTCCTCCGGGGGCTTCTCCCTTTACCATGAGTCCTCGTGCTATTGAGAAATTACATAATCGAAAAACTCCAGTGACAAACTGGTATTTGGATATGTCATTAATCAGCAAATATTGGGGAAACGATCGCACCTATCACCACACCGCACCAATTAATATGAATTATGCTCTCCGTGAAGCCTTACGTTTAGTGGCAGAGGAAGGATTAGCAGCTCGTTGGCAAAGACACCAAGAAATGGCGGAATTATTATGGGAAGGCTTGGCAGATATTAATTTAGCTTGTCACGTTGAAAAGGAATTTCGTTTACCCACTTTAACTACTGTTCGTATTCCAGAAGGCATTGATGGTAAATCAGTTAGCCGTCAATTATTGAATGATTACAATATTGAAATTGGTGGAGGGCTTGGCGATTTGGGTGGTAAAGTGTGGCGTATTGGCTTAATGGGTTTTAATAGCCGTCGTGAAAATGTTGTTCTTTTGCTAGAAGCTTTAGATCGGATTATTAAAACAATGGCTTAAGGTGATTTCTTAGAATAAATATCCCAGCAGACTTCAGTAACGGTGCGTTACGCGCTTGGCTAACGACACCCTACTGGACTGTTTCAGTTAAAAGTGTGCATTAGTAGGGTGGGCAATGCCCACCAAATTATAAAGACAATCAAAATTCTATTGCCCTATTTTAGTTGAAACAGTCCACTACCATTGTGAAATCTGGTAAAATCTTTTCTGAATTTCACCTAAAGAAGGCAGGAGTTGTAATAATTAGGGTTTGCTGAATACAGATAAAACCATTATTAGACTCAACTCCCTCTCCTGAATACTGAATACTGAATACTCTCTTAACCACTAATTTAAGTGCGTGACAGCTTAGTAATAATTATCCTTTTGCCTTAAAAATTGAGGAATTTTTATGCTACTTCAATAACTAAGTATAACAAACTGTTACAGTTCTTCACAGGAATGACATATAGAGATAAGCTCAAGATAATATAGCCACAGTAAGGTTAAAATAGCTTTACTAAAACAAATTATTCTCTAAATATATTTTTTGAGAGACATTTAATTATGGCAGAAGAGCTTACTGGAAAAATGCCTCAATTTGGAGGTAGCACTGGCGGCTTATTATCTAAAGCCGATAGAGAAGAGAAATACGCTATCACCTGGACTAGTTCAAAAGAACAAGTTTTTGAAATGCCCACTGGTGGCGCAGCTATCATGAATCAAGGTGAAAATTTACTTTATTTGGCTCGTAAAGAGCAATGTTTAGCTTTAGGAACTCAATTAAGAACCAAATTTAAACCAAAAATTCAAGATTACAAAATCTATCGTATTTATCCCAGTGGTGAAATTCAATATCTTCACCCTGCTGATGGAGTATTCCCTGAAAAAGTTAACGAAGGTCGTGCCTTCAACGGTAAGGTTGATAGAAACATCGGCAAAAATCCTGAGCCAGCAACTTTGAAGTTTTCTGGTAAAGCTCCTTATCAGGTTTAATTTATATCGGTAATCGGTGGCTATTTTTGGTTCACTGATTACCAAATTTCAGTACATAGTTATTGGTCATTGGTCATTTGTTATTCGTCATTAGCAAGAATTTGTAATTTATAACTGAAATGATTTTTCCTGATTTTGAACAGTTTTCTCTTTTAGCTAAACAAGGTAATTTTATTCCAGTTTATAAGGAATGGATCGCTGATTTAGAAACCCCTGTCTCTGCTTGGTATAAGGTTTGTGGCAATAGTCCTTATAATTTTCTTCTCGAATCCGTTGAAGGAGGAGAAAATATAGGTCGTTATAGTTTTTTAGGGTGCGATCCTGTATGGGTATTAGAAGCTAAAGGAAATATTACCACTCAAACTCATCGAGATGGTTCAGTTAAAAATTTTGAAGGTAATCCCTTTGATATTCTTGCTAATTGTTTAGATAAAATCAATCCCGTTGATTTACCCCAATTACCCTCTGGCATAGGTGGCTTATTCGGATTTTGGGGTTATGAATTGATTAATTGGATTGAGCCAAAAGTTCCCGTGCAT
Organism: uncultured bacterium; assembly: GCA_964413275.1. Classification (GTDB taxonomy): domain Bacteria; phylum Cyanobacteriota; class Cyanobacteriia; order Cyanobacteriales; family JAABRE01; genus JAABRE01. The sequence continues at coordinate 3,475 of CAYPSO010000072.1, forward strand.
CCCCTCACAGAAAATGATTTACCCGATGGCATCTGGATGCAGATAGATAACTTGATGGTTTTCGATCAAGTACAACGCAAAATTTGGGTAATCGCCTACGCAGATTTACAAGAGCCTAATACAACTTTAGAAGAAGCTTATCAAAAAGCCTGCGATCAAGTCACCAAATTAGTAATTAAATTACAACTTCCTGCTCCTGTACAAGCAAAACCTTTAGAATGGGTTTCCATTGCCAGTAAGGATCAAGAAAATGTTGAATTAGTTTATCGTAGTAATACAGAAAAAAATCAATTTTGTGACAATGTTAACAAGGCTAAAGATTATATTAAAGCAGGAGATATTTTTCAGGTAGTTCTCTCCCAACGTTTATCAACTTGTTACAGTGGTCATCCTTTTGATTTGTATCGCTCCTTACGGGTAGTGAATCCTTCGCCCTATATGGCTTATTATAATTTTGGCGATTGGCAAATGATTGGCTCATCTCCAGAAGTGATGGTTAAAGCTGAAAAAAATGAAACAGGTAAAATTAAAGCGACAGTAAGACCAATTGCGGGTACAAGACCTAGAGGGAAAAATCATCAAGAAGATGAAGAATTAGCCAAGGATTTATTAAAAGACCCCAAAGAAATTGCTGAGCACGTCATGTTGGTTGACCTTGGGCGCAATGATTTAGGACGAGTCTGCGTTAAAGGTAGCGTTACAGTTGATGAGTTAATGGTTATTGAGCGTTATTCCCATGTCATGCACATAGTTTCTAATGTGGTTGGTGAGTTAGCCCCAGATAAAACCGCATGGGATTTATTAAAAGCTTGTTTTCCCGCAGGTACAGTTAGCGGTGCTCCTAAAATTAGAGCTATGGAAATTATACAAGAGCTTGAGCCTTGCCGTCGTGGCCCGTATTCGGGGGTTTATGGTTACTATGATTTTGAAGGGCAGCTTAATAGTGCTATTACCATTAGAACTATGATAGTGCGCCCCGAAACCAATAAACTTGAAGTTTCAGTACAAGCAGGAGCAGGATTAGTTGCTGATTCTATTCCCGAAAAAGAGTATGAAGAGACTTTAAATAAAGCTCGCGCTCTTCTCGAAGCAATTCGCTGTTTGAGTTAGTAGCCTTTAGCGATTAGCGATT
>CAYPSO010000072.1:4706-24134 GCA_964413275.1 uncultured bacterium
TCTAATTGCCCCATGAAACCACTACCTTTATCTATTTTTTCTTTATTTATTATCTTATTTTTATTAACTTCTTGTGTCAATAAAACATCGAGTATTCCTAGAGTTAAACCACTGAAACAAGACCCTAATATTCAAGTATATTTTAATCATAATTTAGCCCAACAAGCAGATTATACTGAGCCTTATCGTAAAATAAAACGCTCTGGAGATAATCTAGAACAAATATTAATTGATAATATAAATTCTGCTCAAACTTCAATTGATATTGCCGTACAAGAATTGCGTTTACCACATATAGCTCAAGCCTTAGTTAAGCAACATCAACAAGGTGTTCAAGTTAGAGTCATTATCGAAAATCAATATAGTCAACCTTTAAGTCAATTAACTACTCAAAATATTAATGAATTAGAATCAAGGGAAAAATCTCGTTATGATGAGTTTTTTGCCTTAGCAGATATAGATAAAAATGGTCAGATTAGTGACACAGAAATAAATCAACGAGATGCCTTAATTATTTTAAAAAATGGTCAAATACCTTTAATTGATGATACCGCAGATGGTTCAAAAGGTAGTGGATTAATGCATCATAAGTTTGTGATTATTGATAATAAAATTATTATCACTGGTTCAGCTAATTTTACCACCAGTGAAGTTCATGGTGATTTTTTATCCGTAGAAAGTCGAGGAAATACTAACAATTTACTTAAAATTATTAGCCCAGAAATAGCGCAATTATTTACTGAAGAATTTAATTTAATGTGGGGAGATGGGCCTAAAGGTAAAACAGATAGTAAATTTGGTACTAAAAAACCTTGGCGCAATCCTGTTACAATTAACCTAGAAAATACCAGTATTACTATCCAATTTTCTCCTGCAAATAATAATATACCCTGGACATTAACCAGTAATGGATTAATTGCCAAAAATCTACAAAAAGCTAAAAACTCCGTAGATTTAGCTTTATTTGTTTTTACAGAACAACGAATAGCTAATACTTTAGAAAATCTTTCTACTCAAGGAGTAGAAATAAAAACATTAATCGATCCTAGTTTTGCCTTTCGTTACTATAGCGAAGGTTTAGATATGTTAGGAGTTGAACTTACTAATAAATGTAAATATGAAAAAGATAATAAACCTTGGCAATTTCCCATACAAAGTGTTGGTATTCCTAACTTACCTCAAGGTGATGTATTACACCATAAATTTGCGGTTATTGACCAAGAAATAGTAATTACAGGTTCTCATAATTGGTCAGCTTCAGCTAATAATATTAACGATGAAACCTTATTAATAATTAAAAACCCTGTTATTGCTGCCCATTATCAGCGAGAATTTAATAATTTATATAGTAAAGCGATATTGGGAGTACCAACTTCAATTCAAGGGAAAATAGAACAAGATAAACAAAATTGTACCATTACAAATGAAAATAAATCTAGCACTCAAAACTCAACAATTATTAATCTTAATACAGCCTCTAAATCAGAATTAGAAACCCTACCCGGTATTGGTTCAACTATTGCCGATAATATTATCAAAGCACGTCAAGAAAAATCTTTTACTTCTTTAGAAGATGTAGATGAAAGAGTTTCAGGAATTGGATCGAAATCAGTAGAAAAATTACGAGATAAAGTTACATGGTAAGTCACTAAAATTATTTCGATATAAAAAATTTACTGGATTGTAGAAGTTTAGAAGTAAATGGGAAACTCCTAAACTTCTATAAAAATAATGTTAGCTAAACTTCTCTCCTTGACTTACAAAACTAGCTAAACCAAAACATAAAACAGCATTAACTATTAAGAAACTTTTTGCCATCAAACCACTGCCTAAACCCCATACTAAAGGATGTATAAAAGCACTAATTAATAAACAAGAAGCTACTCCTAAACTAGCGCCAATAGCAAAAGATTTACTGCTCTGATTACCCAATAGTAAAACCATCAATATTACAGGAATTAATGCACTGGCAAAAATAGGATTTAACATCACACTACCATTAAGAGAATTACCCAATTCAGGGATAGAACTACCCATCACTCTAAATGGCCATTGAGGTAAATCAAAAATATAAAAACTCCGCAAGAAAAATAAGCCAGAGCTACCAGCAACTAAACCCCAATTTAAAGACCAATTGAAAGGTAAATAATTCCTTAATAAAAATGCTAATAAATAAGAACCTAAAACCATAGCAACTTTAGGTAATAAAGCTACTGCTCCACCATCAATCCAAAAACGAGGATTGAGATAACCATTATCTCTTAACCAACGAAAGAAATCTTTAAAGGTAATTTGTCCTTTTAAAGCTAATTTTACTGCTTCTCCTGCATCTAAATGACCAGCACCAAAATGATTTAAAGGATCTTCATTAATTGGCCTTGCAGATTGTTTTAAAATACTTAAAACTTCTTCAGGATTATTGACTCCAGCAGACTTAATTAAAGCAGCCACACCTGCTACATGAGGTGAAGCCATGCTCGTACCTTGATAACCGACAAAAACAGCTTCACCAGTGCTAGGATCGATGGTATTTTGTAATATTTTTCCCGTCTCACTTCCCCCCGGTGCAGAAATATCTACTCCTGCGCCAAAATTAGAATAAGGTGCTTTTTCTCCCGCAGCGTCCAAAGCTGATACACTTATTACCCTGGGATAACGAGCGGGATAAGCAGAAGAATTTTGATTTGAATTACCAGCAGCAGCAATAATTACTACTCCTTTTTCGTAGGCATAATTAATCGCATCTTCTAATAATTTACTAGCACCTCCACCACCTAAACTCATATTAATTACATCCGCATCATGATCGGCAGCAAAACGAATACCTTCGGCAATATCTGAAATTGTACCTCCACCACTTGCTGCTAATACTTTAATGGGCATAATTTTAGCTTGATAAGCAACACCAGCCACACCATAATTATTATTAGTTGATTGGGCAATTGTACCAGCAACATGAGTACCATGTCCGACATCATCAGTAGCATTAATTTTATCATTGACAAAATCATATCCAGCGACCATTTTTGTCTCTTTTAAATCTGGTACTTGAGTAACTCCAGTATCAATAACTGCGACAGTTATTCCTTCTCCTTTTGTCTCATCCCATGCGGTAGAAATATTAATGTTTTGTAAATTCCATTGTTGACTATATAAAGGGTCATTGGGAACATCAAAAGCATGGTAAATATAGTTAGGTTCGATATATTCTGTATATTCTTTTAAAGAAGATTTTTTTAAAGCTTTTAATAATTGCTTATTTCCTTCCAAAAGATATACATGATCTGTCTCAGAAAATTCACTATTTAATCTAGGTGTTTGTTGAAATTTTTGATTCAGAAAACTTAAACCTTCTGTAAGATTAACATCCTCTCGAAAATTAACGACAATCGAGTCAAATTCTCCTTGAGTTGCTAAACCTTGGAAATTGGATATTGCGAATACAATACCTATGGTAAATAACAAAGATAGGAATATTTTTTTCATAATTTCATAATCTTATGGGTGAGCAATCTATTAACAAATATCTAAACAAAATTAAATTGAGGGCGAGATATAGCCAACCACTCGTCTGCAACTCTTATCAGGGAGATTATGATGGGCAATGCCCACCAAAAGATTTTTGTATAGTTAATTTTGTGTATTTACTTAGTTACTAATATAATTTCAATGGTTGATACAATTTTATCTCAATTTTAAATAATATACTTGTTGTGAAATAAAAAAAAGCTAGATTCATTACTATATAAGCGCAATATATCGTAAAGGCAGCAATATTATTGCTGCCCCTACACTGACTCGGTTTCCCATCTTCTAATAAGTTTTATTTGTAGCGAAGTGCTGCACAGAGCGCAGTACACCACAAATACACTGAGAGCCAAAGTTTTAGGCTAATAACTCTCCCGTTTCTTGTAAAGAATGAAGGCGATGATAAATACCGCCATGCTCTAATAAATCCTGATGATTACCGACTTCGACAATTCTCCCTTTATCTAATACCACAATTTGATCCGCTTCTCGGATAGTGCTAAGACGATGGGCAATAACCAGAGTAGTACGAGTACCTAAAATCGATCGCATGGCTAATTGAATCGCTCGCTCTGATTCATAATCCAAACTAGAGGTAGCCTCATCAAATATTAAAATATCAGGATTGACAATTAAAGCTCTGGCAATACCCAAACGCTGTTTTTGTCCCCCAGAAAGACGTACTCCTCGCTCACCCACAGTAGTGTAATAACCTTGGGGTAATTCGTGAATAACTTCATCAACTTTAGCAATATGACAAGCTTCTTCTACTTTAGAAAAACTGATTTTAGGATTACCATAGGTTAAGTTATCCAAAACAGTACCGTTGAAAATATCTACATCTTGATGCACAATCGCCAATCGACGACGATATTGAGTAATATCTAAAGTGTTAATATCTTCACCGTCTATTAAGATTCTGCCCTTATTGGGTTCAAAATAACGGAATAACAATTTAACCAAAGTGGATTTACCCGATCCAGAGCGTCCAACTAAGGCTACAGTTTGATAAGGTTTAATGAGAAAATTAATATCTTCTAAAATCGGACGATTAGCATCGTAACCAAAAGTAAGCTGTTCAAATTCTAATTTTCCGGTAAATTTGTAAGCCTTAGTCGTCAAATCTTCCGATCCTAAATTAGCAGCATCCTTTCCTCTTGGTAATTGCATAAATTCGTGAAAACCCTGCATCGAGGCATAACGACGGGCAAAAACTTCAGCTAATTGACTAATAGGTTCAAGTTCTGCATAGGCCATACTAGAAATAGTAAGGGTAGTAATAAAATGTCCCAAAGAAATTTCACCTTTCACCGTAGCTATCAGAGTTAACAACAGAATCAAGAAAACACAAGCTTGAATTAATGTCCGCTCCCAAGTCTGCAAAACAACATAACCTTTATGGATGCGAAAAGTAATAACTTTGTATTCCCTCTCAAATCTTTGTCTTTGCCTTTCTAACTCTTGAGCTTCCCCCGCAAAAGCTTTGACTGTTTTGATATTGGTAATAATTTCTGAGGTACGACTCTCAGTATTTTCGATGTATTTATCAATAATTTCTTCTAGTTTAATTAGAGTCTTTAAATGTTTGAGACTCAAAGCCAGAATAAAGATAAAAGAACATAAAAAAACTAGGGCAATCCAAGGCTCAATTAACCAAATAATCACAAATATACCGATTATTCTCCCTAATTTTGGAATTAATTGTCCAGCAATTTCAGGATAACTCCAAGTATGATTTTCGATGCCTCTGGAAATTTTACCCGCAATTCTACCCGGATTATGTTCGTCATAAAATCCTATAGGAAGAGTAAGAATTTTATTAATTACTTGGCGTAAATGATCTCTACGTGCCCTTAGAGAGATTTCCCAGTGAAACCACGAACCAATCCAAGGCTGAATCGGTGCTCTAACTACCGTAACAACAAAAATTAGGCTCAATAATACTCCTAAAGATAAAAATTTACCTTCAGCTAAATTAGCAATCTGAGCTACCTGATTAATTAAAATTTGAACTGGAGTGTCTAAAGTTTGATTAGATAAAACATTGAGAATTTGTCCGATAACATAGGGAACAACTAAATCGATAATTTCAAATAAACTAGATGCAGCAATGCTAAAAAATGCGATCGCTCTATATTTGTGATAGTAACCGAGAATATCTCGAAAAGATGCCATCTGTATTTCGCGCAGGGGACTCCCGTTAAAGAACGAGAGCGATTCAAGACAGTGAAGCTGTTGCGCTCAATGTGCTTAACAGGAGAGGAATGCGCGCCTCTAATTATGTTTACAAAATAATTAAATCCGCTATAATGATATTTATCTAGCGGGCGAAGCTTATGTTGTTGACTCAAACAATTCGATTGAAACTGAATAGCTCTGAGAAAGATGTCTTGATTAACTTGTGTCATCTGTCCAAAAATTTGTTTAACGTTGGACTTTACACGGTGCGTCAGTATTTCTTTCAAGAACAGAAATATCTCAGCTATGAATCGAATTATCATCTGTGTAAAGAGAATGAAAACTATCAACTCTTGGCTACTGATTGCGGTCAGCAAACTCTGAAATATGTAGATAGATGTTTCAAGGTATTTTTTAAGCTGCTCTCGATGATTCGACAAGGAACATATCAGGAAAAAGTTAATCTTCCTCGATATTTGCCTAAAGATGGATACTTCCCTTTGATTATCCCAATTCGAGCCAGACATGATTTTGCTAAAGACGATTGGAGGTTCAAAATTCCAACATCTCGGCAATATACCAGAGAACATGGTTCTGTTTACATAGTAGTACCTCCGAACTTGAGAGAATATCGAATTAAGGAAATCCGAATACTGCCCAAGCAAAAGGGGAGATTTTTGGATGCTGCATTTGTTTATGAATCTGATGATGAAATCCCCCCTGCCTACCCCCCTTATCAAGGGAGGATTAAGGGGGGTGCTGAAGGCGGGGGGAATGAAGCAATATCGATCGACTTGGGGTTGAATAATCTTGCTACAGTGGTTAGCACTACTGATGAGTCTTTTATTATTGATGGACGTTGGCTGAAGTCTAAAAACCAATGGTTTAATAAACGCCGTGCCAAACTTGTTCATCATAAAGACAAGCAAGGGATCAAGTATTTGACGAAGCAAGAAGCATTGCTTTCTTATCGTCGCAAAAACCAAGTTAATGATTATTTGAACAAAGCTGCTAGATACATAATTAACTTCTGTTTGACTAGAAAGATTGGAACGATTGTTGTGGGCTACAACCCAACGCTGAAACAAAACAGCAATATGGGCAAACGCAACAATCAGAATTTCGTTCAAATTCCAATCTTTACCCTTCGTGCCAAGCTGGAAAGCCTCTGTGAACGATACGGGTTGAACTATCTTGAGCAAGAAGAATCTTATACCAGTAAAGCATCTAGTCTTGATAGAGATTCCATGCCAATATACAACGCCGACAATCCTAGCAAGAGAAAATTCTCTGGTAGGAGAGTTAAACGTGGGTTGTACAAAACAAAGGCTGGTCATCTAATTTCTGCTGATGCTAATGGATCGTTAAATATAGGGTTTAAAACAAGTAAGCACAAACTCTTTGAGCGAGTGTCTAGGGTCTGCTTGACGCAGCCAGTAAGGGTTAATGTCCTTCAAGAATCCCCCGTTATAGCGCGCTAGCGTTTAACGGTGGGAGTCGTCAATTTCCCCAAACGTGAATATTGTTTCCGTAAACGTTCATATTCTAAAACGGCGGGGCGATCGTAAGCTATAATCGGGATTGAGCGATAATCTGTAAACCACTATATGCCTTTAGCTGTTCCTCAATACTTTTCGCTTTAGCTAAATAGAGAAGTCTACCTCTAATTTGTTCTTCGTAAGTAATCACTGTCACGGCAATTTCAGAGTCATCAAGGGTTGATATTTTTGCTAATATCAATTGTCCTTCTATTCCTTTACGTTGAATTAAACTAAGATGATCCGTATCGAGTATATATTTTGTCAAAGGTAGAAACTCCTGTTATTGGGATTTACGCCATTCTTGTCCTAGTTTCATTGCTTCTTCAAAAGTAGGATCGGCTTCCATACTTCCTGCTACTTTTAACCACCAATGGGATAAGGGTTGCTTGGCTAATTGATCTTGGATTTTGGCTAATTCGTTTTCGAGGATTACGACTCTTTGCTCAAGAGATGAAGTATTTTCTACTGTTTGTGGCTTTTTCATCAACTCTAAGTCCTTGATTACTTGATTTTATTGTTATTTTAACAAGTTTAAGTTTTGTTTTTTCTAAAAAAACTTGTTAACTATAATATCTAATTATAAAAGTTAATCATTTTGCTCACCCTACAACTTTATTTTTTGAATATTTTTAATCTTTGGAAGGTTTTGGTGCTTTGATTAATTACTTGAGGACGAGTTAAAATACCTTGACTGGGACTTAATAATAAAGCTAATAAGAAAAAAGCCGTTACTATTAATACTATTGCTGCTCCTGAAGGGACATTGAAGTAATAACTAAAATAGATGCCAATTATTCCACTTAAACTGCCAATAATTGCTCCTAATTCCATCATTTGATGTAGTTCTTTAACTAATAAATAAGCGGTAATACTAGGGCCAACTAAAAGAGAAACCACTAAAACAACTCCTACTGCTTGCATACTGGCAATAATGGTTAAGGTAATAGCTGAAACTAAGCCTAAATGAATCCAATGAACAGGTAATCCTATAGCTTGCGCTCCTAAAGAGTTAAAGGTATAAAATAAAAGATAGGAATAAAATAATTTTACAAATAATACTAAGAATAAAGTTATTAATAAAGTTCTAATTACATCAGAACTAGTTATACTCAAAATATCGCCGAATAAAAAACTGTGCAGATCGATGCGACTTTTGAGTAAAGTAATTAACAAAATTCCTAATGCTAAAAATCCTGAAAAAACTAAGGCCATAGCTACATCTACTTTAACCTTTGATTGGGATTGAATCCAAGAAATTACTAAGGTACTGAACATTCCTGAAATAAATGCTCCTAAGAAAATATCTATTCCAAAATAAAAGGCGATCGCCAATCCGGGTAAGACGGCATGGGCAATTACATCTCCTAATAATCCCATTTTTTGTACTATTAAATAACTCCCAGTAACAGCACAAAGAATCCCTAATAAAACGATGGTAATTAGGGCATTTCTCATAAATTCAAGGGATAAAGGTTCGAGTAATAAGTTAATCATATTTATTAAATTCATCCATAGTACGAGTTAATAAAATTACATTATCTCCATAAGCTTTTTGTATATTTTCTGGAGTAATTACTTCTGAGCGAGAACCATTGGCAATCAGTTTTTTATTAATTAATAAAAAGCGATCATATTCCCGTGAAGTTTCCTTTAATTCATGTCCCACAACTAATAAAATTTTTCCCTCTGCTTTTAATTCATCAAAAACCTCAAAAATCATCCCTTCCGTTTTTTTATCTACCCCTACAAAAGGCTCATCAAACAGGAATAAATCGGCTTCTTGGGCTAATGCTTGGGCCAGAAATACCCTTTGTTGTTGTCCTCCTGATAATTGACCTATTTGGCGATGTCGCAATTCCCACATTCCCACTCGTTCTAATGCGGTTTTGACAATAGCTAAGGATTGCCGTGAAGGAGAGCGAAATAAACCTGTATGATGAATCCGTGCCATCATCACTACATTTTGCACGCTGATGGGATAATCCCAGTCAATTTGCGCTCTTTGAGGAATATATGCCACTTGAGCTAATTGTCGAGATAAGCTATTAGACTGAAAAGTAACTTTCCCTCGCTCTACAGGAACTAAACCTAACATTGCCTTAATTAATGAGCTTTTACCCGCTCCATTGGGTCCAATAATTCCGACAATTTCCCCCGGTGTTAGGGAAAAACTAATATCTTCTACAACCATAACCCCTCGGTAGTTAACAGCGAGATGTTGGACTTTTAGCATCAGTTTCTTTATAATAATGATAATCATTATCATAACATTAACAAATTAAGACTATGTTAATTCGTTCATTATCTAAATCATTTATTAGTTCTACCTTGTTAATAGGATTAATCAGTTGCACCACCGCACAAGAATCAGATAATACACCATCAACTACTAACTCGGATAATCGCCCTTTAGTGGTGGCTACTACGAGTATTTTGTGCGATTTAACAGAACAAATTGCTCAAGAAAGTGTTAATCTTAAATGTTTAGTGGGAGCAGGGATCGACCCTCATGTTTATCAACCGACACCAGAGGATAGACAAGCTATAGATGCAGCTGGGTTGATTTTCTATGGAGGCTACAATTTTGACGAAAGTTTAATTAAATTAGTCAAAGCAACCAGTAATTCTGCTCCTAAAATCCCCGTACACGAACAAGCTGTACCTCAACCATTAATGGGAAATTCTCACGAACACGAACATGAAGATGAACATGAACACTCAGAAGAAGACAACCACGAACATGAAGTCAATGAAACCGTCCCAGATCCCCATGTGTGGCACGATCCTGAGAATGGGATCGCAATGATTAAGGTAATTTCCCAAGAACTACAAAAATTGCAACCTGTTGAAACGCAACAGTATCAAGAAAATGCGAAGTCTCTTCAGGAAGAAATAACAGCAATTGATAACTGGATTTCTACTCAAATTGCTACTATTCCCCCAGAAAAACGTAAATTAGTTACTACCCATGATGCTTTAGGCTACTACGTTCGTGCCTATGGGTTAAAATTTGAGGGAGCGATCGGAGGATTTAGTACAGAAGAATCGCCAACAGCAGCAAAAATTAGCGAACTGGTTAAAGAGATAAAAAAAACTAACGTTTTGACTATTTTTGCTGAAAGCTCTGTAAATCCCAAATTAATTGAGACTGTGGCTAAGGAAGCACAGGTTAAAGTTTCCACAAGAGAATTGTTTGCTGATGGTTTGGGAGAGAAAGAAACAGAAGGTGCAACTTATCAGAAAATGTTAATTGCTAATACTCAGACTATTGTCGAGGGATTAGGGGGGAATTACACGGCTTTTGCGCCTTAAAACTGAAAATTAGTGTAATTAAGGCTGAAATCATGGCTGTGGTGGCAATTCATGAATTGCCTCTACCATAAATAATTTATCTACTTTTAAATCGTATCGAGAACCACTTAATTGAAAAATATGCCTTAATTCACTGACTTCAAACCAAAGTATTCCTTTAGCACGAAATACTTGAAGGGGCATTTTTTCTGTAATAAATTTCTCGAATTTTTTGAGTTTAAAAGGGCGATCGCTCTTGAAAGATACATAAATAAAACCATCATTATCTAAGTGATTGCTATAATTTTTATGTTTTTTTTAAAAGGAATTTATTTGAGATTTATAGTTATTTTCTTGGGTTAAATTAATATCTAAAATTAAAGGTAAAGGAACTTGACCATATTGACTTCTTAAAATTCTTGCTCCGATTTTTTCTTCTAAAATAAATACTTCTAATTGCTTTAATTTTTCTTTATTGACTAAATCAATTTTATTTAAAATTACTAAATATGCATAACATAATTGATGTCAAAGCATGGTCATCTTCGGGATGAGTAATGGCTTTTACTTTATCACTTTGAATATCGCTTAAACTTTTAACTGTTAACAGATTAGCAAAAAATACCCCTACAGCTACTGCGGTAATTAGATCGACGAATACCGTCAAAAATAGAACTATATACATTAATCCTGTGGCTTTTAGGGAGATTTGATGGGCTCGCCTTAAGAAACTCCAATCAATAATATCAATGCCAACCTTGATTAAAATTCCCGCTAAAACTGCATGGGGAATATTTTCGGTTAACTCTCCTGCCTTAAGTACAATTACGAGTAAAACTAAAGCATGAATCATCCCAGAAATAGGGGTTTTTCCTCCTGTTTTGACGTTAATAACAGTTCGCATGGTTGCACCTGCCCCCGGAAGCCCGCCAAACAAGCCAGACAGTAGATTACCAATGCCTTGACCGATTAATTCGCGATCAGAATCATGGCTTGTACGAGTGATGTTATCGGCTACGAGAGAAGTAAGCAAGGAGTCAATAGCACCTAACACCGCTAACATTAAGCCATAACCAATTATGTTTCTAGATTGAGCTACATTAAATGTTGGTAAGTGCAAGGTGGGCAATCCACTGGGTATATCTCCAATTAAGCGCAAACCACTATCGGGGAAAGCAAAAACAGCAACTAAAGTTCCGATAATTAAGGCAATTAAAGGAGAAGGAATTAACCGAGTTACCTTAGGAGGCGTACCAAAAACGATCGCCAAAGTTAAAATACCTAAACCCGCCGCCGCAGGATTAGCATTACTCAGAAAATAAGGAATTTTAATGACAGATTCAACCACATTGGCTGAAACAGGATGTCCCAAAAAAGGAGCAATTTCTAGGAAAACAATAATAACACCGATGCCTGACATAAAACCGGAAATCACTGTATAGGGCATCAGGGTAATATATTGACCTAATCGCATCAGTCCAAAAATTATTTGGAAGATGCCCCCTAACATAATCACGGTAAAAGCCATAGCTAAGCCATTTTCAGGATTGTTAGCTGTTAAGGCTGAAAAAACAGTAGCTATAACTACTGTCATGGGGCCTGTAGGCCCAGAAATTTGCGCAGGAGTACCACCAAAAAGGGCTGCAAAAAAGCCCACAAAAATTGCTCCATACAGCCCTGCGATCGCACCTGCACCAGAAGATACCCCAAAAGCTAGAGCTAAAGGCAAAGCAACAACGGCAGCAGTTATACCCCCAAAAAAGTCGCCCCTAATATTTTTCAAATGTAAACCATTAACTAATTGCATAAAAATTAGATCGCTGTTGAACTAACCAAGACTTTACTGCACATTTATTATTTATAATTGTTGAAAAAATAACAATCATATTTTTTTATCCCCAAACACGGTTGATAATTTGTAAATAAATTGGAATGCCGATAATAATGTTAAAGGGGAAAGTTAATGCTAAAGCCATGGAAATATATAAACTAGGATTAGCTTCAGGTACAGTCGTAGCGGTAACAAAGGTTACTGCACTAATTGAACCATAGGCTGCTGCATTATAGGCATCTAATTTTATTTTGAGAATAAAAAAAAATGAATAAATCGGAACAATACCAGCTAAAAGAATTGCTGCTATTAAAGTTACGGCAATTTCGCCATTAATCCCACTTTCATGAATTTCGTGTCCGCCTTTAAACCCAATGGCAAATAACAGATAAAGGGAAAATAATTTGGGTAAAGGTTGAGGAATATCTAAATCAGATTTAAGAAAAACCGCTATCATTCCTATAAAGAAGAATAGGACTGGCGGGTTCAAGATATTGGAAAGAATTAAGCAAGGAGTCCATAATTTATTAGAAGTTATCAGTTATTATGTAATTAATAGTGTTGTTATTGTATTTGTCAAAAATAGGATAGAAAAAATTATAATTAATCATTTATTAAAATAATTATTTCTTTACACAAGAACTTTACAATAGCTATGCTTTATTTTCAAGAAGTTTTTCTAAAAATGAGCTTTTTTTATAATATTGCAAAGTTTTATTAAGATACTAAATGACTTTTAGTTCATGACATTGACTTTGAGTCACGTTTTCTGTATTGTGTAATAGAAATAATTTTTTTATTTATTATGGTTAGAAAAAAAGTTAAAAAATTAAGTAATTCTCCTTTTAGGTATCCAGGCGGTAAATTTTATGCACGAAAACTAATTTTACCCTGTATTCCGAATCATTGTAAATATTGCGAACCTTTTGTGGGAGGAGGTTCTATTTTTTTTGCAAAGCCTAATACGAGAATAAATATTCTAAATGATAAAGATTTTGAACTTATTAATACATACATTCAAATTAAAGATAATGTTGACAGTTTAATAGAACTTTTGGATGGTATTCCTGCCACAAAAGAACTTCATAAATATTATAAATTGGAGTATTCGCCATCTAATAATCTAGAACGTGCTATGAGATGGTTTTATCTGAATAGAACCTCTTACTCAGGAATAATGAAACAAGCAAATTGTTACTGGGGATATGGTGAAAAATATTCAATGCGTCCTGAAAATTGGCCTCATCATTTAAGAACCACTTCGGAAAGATTACAAAATGTTCAGTTTACATCATTAGATTTTGAATATTTAATAGATTCATTAGATGATGATTTTTTCTTATTTGTCGATCCGCCATATTTTAGAGCCGATCAAGATAAGTTTTATTCATGTAGTTTTAATTTAGAAGATCATTATCGTTTATGTAAAGTTTTAAAAAAAAATTCTTCGAGATTTAAGTTTTTAATTACTTATGATAATATTTCAGAAATTAGAGAAATGTATAATTGGTGTAATTCCATTCAAGATAACGAATGGAATTACACTATTAGCCGCACAGACGATCAAAAAAATAACAAAAAACTTTGTGATGGTTATAAAAGTGAACGTTATAAAGGAAAAGAAGTTTTTATTACTAATTACGATATAAACAAAGTTTCCGGCATTAAACCTTTGGTTATAAATGAGCAATTAGCTTTATTTTAATCTTCTAATAAGAGATGAAAATCCTCAATTTTGACCCAAGGTTTTATTACTTCTCCAGTTGTTTTGTTGAAGTAAATATAGGGATAATTTGGAATAAAACCACAGTTATTTTGATTGGTACATTTTTTTCTACTACATTTTGAGTGATAATTTTGTTGGCGTACGGCTAAATCTTTGCTTCTAGCAATATATGTTTTATAGAATGCTTCTTCTTTACTATTTACATTTATTAATTCTAGAAATTTTTCTGCTTCTTTTGAAGGGAACCAATAATATAATCCAGTTTCTTTTTCTGTTTCATAAAAAGCATTAGCTATTGATGTAATCACAAAATCAAAATCAGTTGCTATATATTGATCATTGTGAATCATCAAAATATTCTGATCTATACCTATATCTTGCGCTTTTTTCTTTGCTGCTACTTCTCCTAATGTTCGCGATCGCATACATTTTACTCTCATAGAAACTAAGTTTTCATTTCCTCTAATGCTATTTCTAAAGCTACCTTTTGCAGAAAGCTTACATTCTATTGAATATTTTTTTTTTGCTATTAAGTCTTCTAATTCTATATCTACATCTTTCATTGTTGATTGTGCATTTAATCTAGGATTTGATGCCTTATATCTATTTGAAGGCAAGTTTTGACTAATTATATTGCCTGCTGTAAACTCAAAAGCTTTTCCTCTAAGCATTGGGATAACTTTTGGATCGTTAATAGTATCTGCAAGTGTTTCTATTTCTAAATTGTATTCACTACAAACTTTATATAACTTTTTAAGCCATTTATAAGGCAGAAAGCTTAACTTAATGTCAAGATGATGTAATAACAGATAAAATGTCTCTAATGAAGGACTTCTTTTGCCACTTTCAAGAAAACTAATATAAGTTCTATCAACATTTATAAGTTCAGCAAGTTGTTCCTGTGATAGCCCAGAATTTAATCTTGCCTGTTTAATTTCTAATCCAAGTTCTATATTAAAAGATTTATCCATAATACTGAATTATCTTTTAGTAGTGACTCACAGTCTATTGACTTACAGTCACGTCTAAATTTATAGGTATTTTAATTGAAATATTATTAACCACAAAAAATTAAGTTTATTTTAAGCTCCTGAATACTTAATAATGACCAAAAAACTTGTTCAGTAACCCCTAATTAACTGAACCTAAATAAATTTTTCCTGTTTGCAAAACATCTGCGTAAAGTTGTTCTAAAAGAGTAATATTATCTTTTAAGGTATATTTTTCTAATACTCTATCCCTTGCTTTTTCTCCTAATAATTTACTAATTTCAGGATGATCTTTAAATAGGGGTAATAAAGTTTTTAGTTGAGTAGTTACTCCTTGAGTTTCTATTACTATACCTGCACCATTTTCTAACACTTCACCATCTGCTCCTGCATCTGTTGCAATACAAGCTAATCCGCAGGCCATTGCCTCTAATAAAGATAAAGATAAACCTTCAACTAAAGAGGGTAAAATAAAGACATCACAGCCACGTAGTATTTTAATTCTTTGTTCTTCATCTCCAATAAAGCCTAACCAAATTATTTCATCTTCTTCGGAATATATCTGCCTTAATGATGCTTTCAAAGGGCCATCACCTAAGATTAATAATTTACAATCTTTACCTAAATTACAAAGTTTCCATGCTTTTAAAAGAGCTTCTACATTTTTTTCTGTGGCAATTCTACCCTGATAAACAAATAATCTTTTTGCTTTAATTTGATATTTTATATTTGAATAACCCGGAGAATATTTCTCGACATTTACGCCATTAGGAATAATGGCAACCTTATGATTAGGTACTCCTAATTTTACTAATAAATCTTTTTGAATTTGAGAAAAAACAATTACGCGATCGTAATTAGCAAGAAAAGGAGCGTAAAGTTGATAACTTAAATATTGGGTACTAGAGGTTAGATTTCTAATTTTATTATCAAAAGGAGGATGAAAAGTGGCAATTAAAGGTAAATTTAATTCTTCACAAATTTCCGGTAAACGAAAATCTAAGGTAGAAAGAGTTAAAGAAGCGTGTACTATATCTGGTTTTAATTCTTGGAGAGAGCGCGTAAAAACTTTACTAGATTGTAAAGTTGGTATAGTATATATTTGGGATTTATATAAAAATGGCAAAGCTACTTCTTGACATTCTGACCAACCTTGGGGACAGGTTTCTGCCTCCGCAAAATGAAGAAAACTAACCTTATATCCACGATCTAATAATGAATTAGTAATTTCTCGACCGTAGGTTACGTTACCACAAAAAGGAGATTTTTTTCCTAACCAAGCTATGTGCATTGAAAATTATTAGTTATTAGTTATTAGTTATTTATTATTGGTTTTTGTTAATTATTCATTAGTTATACATGATTTTGTTATTTTTTTGTAAACTTCTTCTAGCTAATAACCAGTTTAAGACACCACCGATTAAGGCTAAAATTGATAAGCTAAATAATACAGGTTGCAAGCCAAATTGAGTTTCAGCTATACCTGCTAAGGCTAAAGGAAGACTTAAGGCGATGTTTACTGCATTATTTTGTAAGCCAAATACTTTGCCACGCATGGCAGGAGGAGTTTCGCCTTGAATAATGGTTTGCATGGGTACACCCACTAAAGCAGCAAAGCAACCGAGTAAAGCAGTCATGAGCAACTCTAACCATAAATTATGGGTGAATAAACTTAAACCGAATAAGGAACTAGCAAAACCCATCGAGCCATATAAACTAAGCTGTACATTAGAGAATTTTTGTCCCCAATGTCCTAAAATAGCTGCAGAAATACCCATACCAACTCCGGCTGAAGCTAATAAAAAGCCAAATTGTTCGGCTTTCATGCCCGGAATGGTTTCGGCTAAACGCACGGCTAAAACAGCTAAAGCAGCAAATACGGAAAATAAAATTACTAATTGAATTAAAGCATTACGTACTCTGTGATTATCCCTTAAATATAAAATTCCTTCCCAAATATCAGTCAAAACGTGAGG
This sequence comes from uncultured bacterium, assembly GCA_964413275.1. GTDB lineage: Bacteria > Cyanobacteriota > Cyanobacteriia > Cyanobacteriales > JAABRE01 > JAABRE01. The sequence continues at coordinate 21,767 of CAYPSO010000072.1, forward strand.
TTTTTCTGAGGCGAGATTTTCCCGCTTTTCTCCAGTTTTTAATAATAGTAGCAAAAGTCCGGCGATCGCATAAGAACCTCCCACTACTAATTCTTTACCGAAACTCCAAGATAATCCTAAACTATTAACAAGGGTATCTGCTAATACTAATAAAGGTTCACCAATGGCAAAACCAACAATTAATAAAGCCATCATTGTTGTGGTATAAAGGGAATTAGCAGCGAGTAAATAACGATGTTCTATAATTAAGGGAATAGCAGCTTGTTCTGCGGGGGCAAAAAACTGGGTTAAAGTAGAAACTAAGAAAGTAACAATTAATAAAAGCCAAAACCCAATTGGTAAAGCATAAAATTCAGTTTGTATATTATTAAAAGAAAATAGTATTGGTAAACTTAAAACTAAAATACCTCGTCCTAAATTAGATAATACTAACACTTCTTTTTTCGGCCAACGGTCAACAAATACTCCAGCTAATGAACCAAATAAAATTGCTGGAATTGTAAAAGCAATCATAATTGCTGATACCCAACCACTAATAGTTTGATTGGCTTCTTGAAACTGACTAGCAACAATGGCAATCATTAAAACTAGGTAAATTTTGTCTGCTAATTGAGAAAAAATTTGGCCGCTCCACAGAGCTAAAAAACCTTTATTCTTAATAATTGGAACAAAACCACGTTCATGAGTTAATGATTCATCTTTGTTGTTTTCTTCAGATATATTTTCTTCTGTATGTTCTTCAAATAATTGCATTTTTTTTACTATTGTACAGCGAATAAGCTATCTATCAAGGCTGAGGATTTAAAAGAATGACCTAAGTTATAACTTGTATAATTACGTAAACTATGTTCTATTTTCAGCCAAGCAAGTTCTAAAGATAAATTATCTAATTCTTGGGGTATAATTTCTTTAGTTTCAACTAAAGATTTTTGTCCCAAGTGTTGCATTAAACTTAATTCTAAAGCAGTTAAGGTAAAATTTATCTGATGATTGGCTAGACGATTAATAATTCCTCCTGCTTCAAAACTAAATCCTATTTGCCATTGGGGATTAGTTAAATCTGGGTTAATCTGAGTATTAGTTAAGCAACAAGTGTGAAGTTGGGGTGCAATCCCTGCTATAGCCAAAAGGTGAAATACCGCTTGAGATAGATAGGCAGATAATGAAGTTATTGAGTTATTTTCTAAATTATTTAAACGACGTAAATGTTCGTTAAATAATTCATACAATTCTGATTGTGGCTGCTCTTTAACCGCTAAAGATAATACTAATTCTGCTAAATATTGACCTGCTGAAAATTTTGCCAAATCCTTACTTAAGTTAGGATAAGTAGCAATGGTTTCTAATTCGCTTATTCTATCAAGGCTGCGCCCTTTAACTAACAACATTTGATTAACTATTAATAATTCACTTCTCCCCCGTAATTTAGATTTATATTTTCTTGCGCCTGTTGCAACAGCTTGTACTAAACCATATTCGGAAGTTAAAATAGTAACTAAATTATCAGCTTCTCCCAAAGGTTTTTTTTTGATAATAATTCCTGTAGCTTGATAGGTTTTATTCATTTTCTTCCTGTTTAGTTGTTAAATTATCCCTTTGACGGATTAATTCTGCACCATGGGATGTTCCTAATCTGGTTGCCCCCGCTTCAATTAAACTAATAGCTTGTTCTAAGGTGTGAATCCCCCCAGATGCTTTAATTCCTATTTGTCCTTTGGTTATTTTCTGCAACAAACGTACATCTTCTAGGGTTGCTCCGCCAAACCAACCAGTATTAGTTTTGATGAAAGCCACACCTGCATCCATAGCTATTTCGGCGGCTAATCTTTTCTCTGTATTCGTTAATAAATGAGTTTCGATAATCGCTTTGACCAGTTTACCAGTTTCATTACAAATAGCTGCTATTTCATGGTAAACTGCCTCTGATTTTCCAGATTTTAACCATCCTAAGTTTATCATCACATCTAACTCTTGTGCGCCACATTCCACCGCTTCTTCTGCTTCATGGAGTTTGGTTGCTGTTGTCGTCATACCTGTCGGAAAACCGATTACCGCACAAACTTGAGTTTTTTGATTATGTAATAATTCAGCAGCTTGACGCACTGCCGTTGGATAAAGGCAAACAGTGGGAAAATTGTACCTAGAAGCGATAGTACATCCCTGTTTTATCTCTTCCTCTGTAGTTGTCGGATGCAATATAGCATGATCTATATATCTACTCAGATCGATATTTGATTCCTTAATTGCCATTATTAACTCTCCTAAGTATTGCCTATTTTATTTTTGCATAGAGTCTTGGCTTTTAGCGATTAGCTTTTAGCGGTTAGCTGTTAGCAATGTTTAACTCGCGCGTTCCCAAGGTGAGGAA
>CAYPSO010000073.1:0-8990 GCA_964413275.1 uncultured bacterium
GGCCTTGGTATTTTAGCAATCACTATAATTTGTCTGGCAATTATTGTAGGAAGTTTTAGTAAAGGTTTTGGAGCAGGTTTAGGTGCTATAATCCTTTCTCCTTTAATTTTTGTAATTTATTTAATTAGTATTCGCCTTGGTTTAGAAGGATTAGTGGCAGGTATTAGAACAGCAGAAAATACGGCAAAAATTGCTGAAAATACTCGACCAAATTTTACAAAATAAAAATATTAGCTTTTAGGATAATTGACTTATTAAATTTTAATTAAAAATAAACTTAAATAAGTTAATAATAAACAAATTATTCCAGATAAACCAGCTAAAGGTTGCTTGTTTATACCCACAAACCATTCAGGTGCAGTGTTTTTATATACAATTAATCCCATAGCATCTAAACACGATAAGCCAAAAATCCAACCACTATGTAAGCCCCAAGCTAAACCTAAATAACCGTCATTAACAAGTCTTGCCATTACTAAAACCATGCCCATTAAAAATAATCCGGGTAATTGCGGTAAGGTTTGTTTTTGTTCCCAAACTAAATGTAATATGGCAAAAATTAGACTAGAAAATATGGCTGCTAAACACATATTAAAATCATTAGTTAATTCTGTTAAGAAAAAACCTCTAAATATTAATTCTTCGGCAAAGCCGATAAATAATCCTAGCCATAAAATTGGGAATGAGATTAACAAAAATTTATTGATATTTTTTAAGTTAAACTCAATAAAATCTAAAGAATACTCTAAGGAAAATACTATAATTAATCCTAGTATTCCTAAAGCCAATCCCAGAATAATATCAAATCCTAAATCTAGGCTCCACAATAAACCGTAATTTGTTAAAGATAATCCTAAATATTTACCAATAAACCAGATAAGAAAAGGTGCTATTAAATATAAAGAACCAACAAAAGTTAATTTTTGTTGCATAGAAAATGGTTGCCAAGGAGACCATTTAACCAGGATAGCAAGGGGAATTGCCATAGGCAACCAAAGAATTAACCAAATAACAATAAAAAAAACTATTTCTAATAATCCATTATTTAGGAAAATATCTAAATTCATCATGGTTATTCCCTAGAAAAAGTTTCACCTACATTTACTCTCATCCCATTAACAAAATCCCAACCAGATTGAGGGCGTTTTCCTGCTAGTTGGACTTGATAAATTAATAATAATCCTTCACCAGTTTGTATTACTGAACCAAGTTTTTTAAGATTAATTACTACTTCTCCTTGTTTGCCTGAAAGTTGAGATAATTCTGGCCATCTTTGTTTTAAATTATTAAATTCATCTGGTAATTCTGCAAAATAATTTTCTTCTAGGGGAATAGTAGCTAAAATTTTTAAATTGTTTTCTCGAAAAGTGGTAAAACAGTTAGGATAAAAAGCCCTAATTTGATTATGAATTGCGATCGCAGAATTTGACCAATTAATGGCAAAATCTGATTTTTTAATTAGAGGTGCATAGGTTGCTTTACTATCATCTTGATTAATAGGAGTAATATTTTGAAAATTTAAGAGAGTTTCTATTAATAAATCTGCCCCATTTTGAGATAATTTAATGGCTAATTGTTCGGCATTCTCCAATAATCCTATCTTCAGAGATGATTTGAGTAACATTTCCCCCGTATCCAATCCCTCATCCATCAACATAGTAGTAATACCTGTTTCCCGCTCACCATGATAAATACTCCACTGAATAGGAGCAGCACCACGATATTTAGGCAAAATCGAACCATGAACATTAATACAACCTAATTTTGGCATATTCAAAATTTCTGAAGAAAGAATTTGTCCATAAGCAGCAACGACAAAAACATCAGCTTCTATATTTTTTAGGTTGTCTAAGGTTTCTCGATCTTTTTTGATTCTTTTTGGTGTCCAGACTGGTAAATTATGTTCTAAAGCGACTTTTTTAACGGCTGAGGGCATCATCTGATTGCCCCTACCTCGCTTTTTATCTGGTTGACTGATAACAGCAATAATATTAAATTGTGGATGTTCTAATAAAGCTTCTAAAGTAGGAACTGCAAATTGAGGTGTACCAAAAAAAACTACTTTCATCATGTATCTAAATTAAAATTAATTAGAGATTATTTATTCTTAGATAAATCTAACCTAGTGAATAATAGCTTAAATTATTACTTATGGAAAAAATTGTACAATTAAGAGCCGCTAAAATTCCTCTAATTGGATTTATAGCAGTACACTATTGGTTCGCAATTATTCACAATTCTGAGATTGATAGATGGGAAATTTGGCAGAAAAGAAATGTAGGTAAAATTAGTTGGGGACATTTACATAAAAATTTAATGCTTTACGATAGTGGGGTTGGTAACGGTAAAAGTTGGGTAGAATATGAATGGCAAGGCGAAACTGCTGAGTTATTGATCGAAATAATTGAAAATACTCCTAACAATTATCGTTATAATTATTATTATTTATATTGGCCGGGACCTAATAGCAATACCTATGTTCAGTCTATATTAAATCAAGCCCAAATAAACTATTTTTTAAGCGCAAAAGGTATTGGTAAAGATTACTTGGGATTAATTGTTTTCTAAAATAATCAATAGATTTCAATATAATTTTATATATTAAATACTTATACATCTTGACAAGATAGTTATTTTTTGATACCTTCCTCTCTAAGAAAGATTTTTTTTATAATGAAAATACTTAAATTAATATATCGAGATGAAGAATATAATTTAAACTTTGAACCAATAGAATTTCTACCTAACTTAAATCTATTGGTTGGAATTTCTGGTTCAGGCAAAACTCAAGTGTTAAAAGCTATTTATAGTCTCAAAAAAATAGCTAACGGTGGCTCTCTAAATGGTGTCTGTTGGGATTTAACTTTTTCTATACAAAATAATATTATTTACCATTGGCGAGGTAAATTTGAAACTCAACAGAATAATAAAATTATTGAAAATGAAGATAATGATAATGAATTTAAAATAGAATATGAATACTTAAGTAAAGGTGAAGAAAAAATAATTGAACGCACGGAAAATGGTATTTTTTTCAAAGAACAAAAAGTTCCCAAGCTTTCACCATTTGAAAGTTTAATTGAATTGTTGGATCGGGAAGATGATATTAGTGTAGTAAAAATTGAATTAGACAAAATTATTATAGCTAATCTTGAAAGAGATGATGATAAAATATGGAGACTACCTATATCTTTTGTAAAACAATATGAAAGTATTACATTACAAGAGATTAGAGAAAGTAATCTTCCTTTAATTATTAAACTTTCTTTGGTATATAGATATTTTAAAGACGATTTTGAAAAAATCAAAGAAGTATTTATAGAAATATTTCCTACTGTTGAAGATATAAAAATTGAGCCATTTACTACCAACGATATTCCTATTGCTTTAATTGACTTATTCAAGGAGACAACAGTAATTAAAATTAAAGAAAAAAATATTCCTACTTGGATTCAACAAAATAATATTTCTTCAGGAATGTTAAAAACATTACTATATATTAGTGAATTATATTTATCGCCACAGGAAGGAGTTATTTTAATTGATGAATTTGAAAATAGTTTAGGAGTTAATTGTTTAGATAGTATTACCGATCTAATTTTAGAAGATACTAAACATCAATTTATTATTACCAGTCATCATCCTTATGTAATTAATAATATTAATCCATCCTTTTGGAAAATAGTAATACGCCAAGGTAATCTAATAAAAGTGAAAAATCCTCAAGAATTTCATATTTCTCCCTCAACACAAAAAGCTTTTATTGATTTAATTAATGTTTTGGAAGAACAAGAAAATATTTAGAATGAATATTTATTTTTTATTAGAAGGAAGACATACAGAGAAAAAAAATTATTGTGATTGGTTAAAATATTTACTTCCTGAATTTACAAAAGTTCAATATTATGATGAAGTTGAGGAGAATAACTATTATTTAATTAGTGGTAATGGTTATCCTCAAACTATCACAGAAGGATTACCTAATGCCGTTCAAAAAATTCAAGAAATAGGTAAATATGATTATTTAGTTATAGTAATAGATGCTGATGAAGATACTGTAGATGAAAGGAAACAATATATTTATAATTTTATTGATAAAAAAGAAATAGATATAGGTATAACAGAATTAGTTTTAATTATTCAAAATAGATGTATAGAGACTTGGTTGCTAGGAAATAGAGAAAGATTTAAAAATCTATCTTCAGTAGAATCTCCTTTATCAGATTATCTAGAATACTATGATTTAGTTACACATGATCCTGAATTAATGGGGGCTTACAATGGGAGAAATCATGCAGATTTTCATTTTGCTTATTTAAAGGCAATTTTAGCAACACATGGAATTAAATATAGCAAAAAATTTCCCAGAATTACTAATGAAGAAAGTTATTTAAAAGAATTAATCAAACGAGTTGAAGATGAAACCGAACATTTAAAAACTTTTCAAACTTTAATAAATTTTTGTCACATCATAACTAATCATCAAATTCCATGACTTTTTCCCTTAACCCAACTACGACGGAAAAAACGAGCTAAAGCAGATTCTTCTAATGATAAATAAATTGGTCTTCCGTGGGGACAAGTGCGAGGATTTCTAGTAATTTTCCATTTATCTATTAAGGTTTGCATACGGGATAAACTTAAAGCTGTACCATTACGAATTGCGCTACGACAGGCAATAGCAACCTGTGCTTCTTGCAAATCTCCTCCGTAACTTAATTCGATAATTGCTTCCGTACAATCTTCCCTATCTTTTAACATAGCTGGTATATTGCGTAATGCCCACATTTGCTCGCCAAAATTTTCAATTATTAATCCTATTTGCTGTAATTGTTCTATTTGTTTATCAGTTAAATTATTAACAATAATCGGTGTTTTTAAAGGTACTAATTCCCAATAATCTTGTAATTGTTCGTATAATATTCTTTCATGGGCAATATGCTGTTCAATTAACCATAAACCTGTAGGATGTTCGGCAATAATATAGGTATTTCTAACTTGAGCAATTACCTTTAAGGGAATTAAACTAACTTGCTCTTGATGATTAATATTATTTTCTATAGTTTTAGTTATTTCTAATTCTCGATTAAAACTATATACTCCTTTTTTTTCTGCTGCCATAAGTAATTGATTAACTCGCTGATTCTCTAATTTTGGTAAAGTTACGGGACTAATTTTTAAAGCTTGTTCGATATTTTCCTTAACTTGCTCTTGCCAAAACTCTAAATTATGTAAATAAACCTCAGCCTTAGCAGGATGTCGATTCCAATCTATTTGACTGGGAGGAATTATTAAATGAAGTAAACAAACAGGATAGCGATCGCGGGGTAAAGTCCGAGCAAATGCTGATATAATTGAATTCTCTAATGGTAGAGATCTAACAATACGACCATTAATTCCCACTTTAATCCAATCTGGTTTATGACGATGACAACGATCTGGTAAACCAATTACTAACTCTAATTCTGCCTTTTTTTCTTTTATAGATTTTATATTTATGGTTAAATATTCTTGACTATTTAATTGATTTAACTCAATTTTATTCTGTAGAAATTGTAAATCACTTAAGCTAACTCCCTTAATAATTTGTGTTAACAACGAAGTAGAATTATTACTAGGACTAAACTTAAACCATAACTTATCATCCTGCCATATTTGCCAAGTAATTTGGGGATGAGTTAAAGCAATATTTTGTATAGTTGATTGTATCGCTTTTAACTGTTGCTTAATTGAAGGAAGCCCCCGACGACGCACAGGCATATTTGCAAACAGATTAGATACCATTACAATTGTACCGGGTGCGATCGCCTTTGGTTCGCTTTTAATTACTTTTCCCTGTTGATAAACAAAACGCCAGCCTATCTCACTTTCTTCTTGTATTCGACTAAAAATCTCTAAATCCGCCACCTGACTGATACTATGAAGTGCCTCCCCACGAAAACCCAAGCTAGTAATTTTATATAAATCTTCAAGTACCCTAATTTTACTTGTACTATGGGGATTAGTACATAATTCTAAATCCTCATAACTCATTCCCTGGCCATTATCTGTTACTTGTATTTTCCAAATATCAGGAAACAAAGAAATATTAATCCTATCTGCATCAGCATCTAAAGCATTTTCTACCAACTCTCTAACAACTGCGGCTAAAGAGTCAATCACCTCACCAGCAGCAATTAAATTAACAACATTTAAGGGTAAAGACTGAATAGAAAACATTATTAGTTATTAGTTATTAGTTATTAGTTATTATACAAAGAAAAAAAATTGACAAATTATATACTAAATAATTAAATAGATTCGAGCTTAATAATTTTAATTGTAACTTATGGTATTTTAATTAATATAATGCGATGATAAACTCTTCGTATTGTAAATAAATGTAAAAAATCTTAAATCATAAAAAAAAACAAATTATGGCACAATTTTATCCTTGGTTTAGAGCATTTCACATCATCGGTATTGTAGTTTGGTTTGCAGGATTATTCTATTTAGTTCGTTTATTTGTTTATCATGCAGAAACAACAGAAAAATCTGAACCAGCTAAAACCATTTTAAGAGACCAATATGAGTTGATGGAGAAACGTCTCTATAACATCATTACCACTCCCGGAATGATTGTTACTGTGGCAATGGCAATCGGTCTTATTTCCACCGAACCCGATGTGTTAAAATCAGGATGGTTGCATATTAAACTAGCCTTTGTAGCAATTTTACTATTCTATCATTTTTACTGTGGCTACATTATGAAAAAATTGGCTCAAGGTAAGTGCCAATGGACAGGGCAACAATTTAGAGCCTTAAATGAAGCACCTACTTTATTATTAGTAGTCATTGTTTTATTAGCTACATTTAAAGGTAATTTACCCCTTGATTTAACCACTTGGTTAGTTGTTAGTTTAGTAATTTTAATGGTTGCATCTATTCAATTTTATGCTAAGATTCGCCGTCAAAATGAAGCAAAAGTAGCTCAAACTAAAGAAGAATTAGAGATGGCTAACGGCTCTGTTTCTGTAAAATAATTTATTTTTGTGGGCGATTATAGCCCACTCTAGGATCAAAACAATTGAGATAGTATTTGTTGTATTATTAAGGCAAAATCTTGATTATTAATTTCTTTAGGTACAGAATTAATTAATTTATCTATTATATAAGCTCTAATTAAAGATGCTTGTCTTAATTTTAAAGAATTTGACTCTACTATCCCTCGTCTTTGCAAAGATTCTAAAGCTTCTAATTGTTGTTGAGAGGATAAATTTAACTTAATTTCTCGACCTAGGCCTCGTAACTCTTTAATAACAGTATTAATTATTATAGTTGTAATAATCTGCTCTTCAATAAAAGATAGACGTTTGAAATCTTGATCTAATAATCTGCGAATATCTCCAAAAATAATTGTTTTTGTAGCTAGAAAATCTATAATTTTACAATTAAAGGTATTCTTAACTGTTAATGCTGCCACTTTAATCGTTAATGGATTGTTAGCGCAAAAGTTAACAAGTTGTTCTTTATGTTCTTGAGAGCCAATTAAATCGTCATAAGTGAGTATTTTTACTCCATCTTTAGTGGTTAAGCCTTCAAGATATAAACTACGTATAGATGGGTTTTCTGCTTCTAATAAAGCTAGTTCTTGGGGTTTATCTTTACTAATTAAAATACAATAACTATTATGATTTTCTTGTGCTAAACATTGAATTAACTTCCCATATCCTTGATGATTTTTTTGATATAATCCGGCTAAGTTACCCTCACAAAAAATAGACTCAAAGCAATCTAAGATTAACAGACAATTTAAAGAACGTAATAAATTTATTAAATAGGATATTTTTTTATCTTGATGTTGAGGTAAATCGACAAGAGAAGTATTCTCAATAGACATAATTAGATTTGTTAAGAAATCATCAATTGAGATATCATTACTAATTGTCTCCCAAATAATAGATTCAAATTTATCCGCAATATCTTTCACTAACGTCCCAACTAAAGCAGTTTTGCCTAAGCCTTTCATACCAATCAATCCAATGATTTTACACCGCTCTAAAATGATCCATTTTTTTAATAAAGATAATTCTTGCTCTCGGCCAATAAAATTATTATTTGTTATTTTTTCTTGCCAATTAGGGGAAGGATAATCTTTATTAATTGATTGTTTTTTTGTTGAAAAATTTAGATTTTTTTTGTAACCTGCATCTTCTAATAATTTAGTTATCCTACTCCAATTTTTGATTGCTATGCTGCGATCGTATTTTTTTGACAAGAATTCTTGAATATATTTATATATTCCTTTTGATAAATAAACTCTAACAGAATTACTATTTTTATTTTGATATACTTTTTCAGCAATTTCTGAGGGAGAATGCCCACACAATAAACCTTGTAAAAATGTTTTTTCTAAAGGAGTTAAAGCCTTTCCTTTAACAGTGCCTAAATCTAAATATAGTTTTTCTAACTGCCAATATTCCTTAGAGACAGTAAAATCAGCTTGTATATAATTACTAATAGACTTCATGGTTTAAACTTGATAACATTAACATTAATCGTTTATATTTTACTTTAAAAGTAAGCATAAGGCAAAACATTAATATTTCTGTTAACTTAATTGATAAGTTTCATTAGGTGACAAATCTTAATATCGTAGATTAAGTTGTGTAGATAGAATCAAATCAGTAAAATTACATAAAATTTATGTAAACTTTATAAAAAATTACACAAACTTCCTTTATATATTTTTATAAACTCACTTGATGATAAACCTAGGATTTAAAACTATGAACTTAATTAAAGAACTAGCACAACAAGCACTAACAACAGGTTACTTAACCATTGAAGCTGAGGAAAAACTACGGACTTTGCTCAAAAATAAATACACCTACGAAGATTTTGAAGCATTTATGAAGCTACAACAAGCCGCCGTGAATGGTGTAGTTAAACAACAATCAAGGGAAGTAATGATGTCTTAATCAAATAATAATTAGGGTTTGCTGAAAAAG
>CAYPSO010000073.1:9090-23878 GCA_964413275.1 uncultured bacterium
AGTTGGCTGATTAGGCTAAGGAGACAGGAGTCAGTAGTCAGGGATGAAAGTGTATCCTACTTGGTTGAGAAACGCTATATAAGGTGCTTTATATTTATTCAACAAAGCCTAATTAAATCCAATCCTCGTCCTTATCATCTTGTATATTTGTTGAAGATTTCTCTTTATCTTGTTGATAAGGAGGTATTATAACGCGATAATTAGCATCATAAACATCATCAGTTGGATTATTTTTTTTATCTTTATTTTGACGAAAATTATAAGAATAAATACTATCTTTTTTTATCAAAGGCTCATTAACTTGTGAGTTTTCTTCTCTAGGTATTTTTTCATCAAAAATTTCTTTTATACTATCGTTAGCTGAAGATTTTACATCTTCTATTTTTTCTTTTTTCAAATATTCTTGACGAGAATAAGAAGATTCTTTAATATCTGATTTAGCTTGATTATAAGAACGAGGTGAAGGAGAATAATTATAATTAGTTTCGGTAGTTTTCTTATTTTTGGTTGTGGAAAATTGAGGAGTTTGTTTATTTTTTCCTTGATTAAGCAATTGCAAAATTAAGCTAGTTAAAATTCCTGCCAAAACTGCAAATAAGACCAAAATTCCCACAGATAATTCCCTAGGAATTACATAACTTAACAAGATAAAAGGAATTGGTTGAGTATTTTGTAAAAGAAAAATTACCAAAGTTCCCAGAAAAACCGCTATGATTAATAATTTAGCTTGGATAGAAAACATTAGTAGTTCGTGATTCGTGGTTATTTGTTATTTGTTATTTTGCCTTCATTCATTATCTGTCTTACCGCCGTTAGAGCAGAATAACTTACCCCTGCTGTGCCTTCACCCGGATGGGTAGAATCACCAACTAGCCATAAATTTTTAAGAGGCGTACGAGTCGCAAAACCAAAAGGGCCAAAAGTAGAAATTCGCTGACCAACACCTCCAACTATACCTTGTTCTCTACCCGTAAAACGAGCAAAAGTTCTAGGGGTTGCTGTTTCTTGGTGAATTATCGTCTCTTTTGTCAAATTAAAGTATTGACTTAAACGGGCGATCGCATTTTGGGTATATTCTAATTTTAACTGTTGATAATCTGCTTCGGAATAACACCACCATTTTTTTACATCCGTAAAAGAAGAAGCAATAATAGTCGCTTTACCTTCCGGCGCTCTACCATCCCCCGGTTTACTCACAGAAACAAATAAAGAATTAATCTCACCAATCGGCCCATTATAATCGTAGAGAAACTGTAAATGGAGAGGACATGATTCTGGGATAGCTTCCTGTAAAACACCAAGATAAATGACAAAAGCACCAGAAGAATCAGGTAACTTTTCTACACGACGCTGATAATTAAAAAATTTGTTATTCTCAGTATTTACTAAATTAACTAAATTTTGTACCGTCACATTAGCAACTACAACATCGGCATTTTCTTGCCAAACTTGTCCAGTTTTATTATTTTTAATACTAACAGTTTTTACACTTCCCAAATCCTCGTTAATTTGAGTTACAGTATGACGCATTAACAATGTACCGCCATATTTTTTGAGAGCTTGAACGAGGCAATCGCTCAAAACCTGCATACTGCCCTGAAGATGAAATAATCCTTGAGGAGCTTGAGAAACAGCCAAAGCAGTAGCCGCATACAATAAAGCCGTTTCCTCAGTATCAACTTGAGAATAAAGCTTTAACTGCATATCTAAAAAAGTTTTGAGACGAATATCATTAGATAAACCATAAAGACGTAATGCGTCTGCCACAGTCATTAAAGTAAAAGGCACTGTTACTAAAGTATCCAATCTCACCGCAGCTATTAATTGCCCAATATCCCACAGATTACGGGGAGGCAAAACAGGATCGCGGGATTGAAATTTCCAACTAGCATCAAATAGTCTTTTTAATAATAACCAAAAAGCTTCGCTACCCGGAAATTGTCTTTTCCTTTCTAATTGCCATTTTTGAGAATCTCGCCACACATTAATAGGTTGATTTTCCCCCGGAAGAAATACGGCACAAGCAGGATCGCAAAAACTTGCCCTAGGAATCTCTATTCCCAACTCATCAAAAATGCGCTGATGAATACCTCCTGTTTCTAATCCCGCAACTTGAGTTGCACCCACATCAAAGGTAAAACCACGACGTTTAAAAGTAGAAGCACAGCCCCCCGGTACGAGAGCTCGATCTACAATTAAAACTTCATAACCCTTGCGGGCTAATAAAGCTCCAGTAGTCAAACCTCCAATACCCGCACCGATAACAACTACTTTTGACATTTTTTATGAATCGGGTTCTACACGAACGAGAATTACAGTAATATTATCAGAACCTCCAGCTTCTTTAGCAGATTCCACCAAACTTTGTCCTATTTCTTCTAGGGATAAATCTGATTTAACAATTTCTTCAATGAGAATATCAGAGATTTCTTCGGTAAGACCATCACTGCATAATAAAAGAATATCTCCGTATTGAACTTTTAAAATATCAATGTCTGGTTCTTGCTGTTCTTTACGTCCTAAGCATTGACTTAAAACGTGCCTCCAGGGATGAGCTTTGGCATTTTCTGGTTTAATTTCCCCTGCTTTTAAAGCTTGAGCTACCCAAGTATGATCGTAGGTTACTTGGCTTAGTTTTCCGTCTGATAAACGATAAAGTCGAGAATCACCTACATGGGCGCACCAAGGCTGTTCTCGAAATAAGATCATCACAGCAGTAGTTCCCATATCCTTACGATTAGGGTTATTTGCTTGATCTTCAAGTATTCCTTCATTGGCACGAACAATGGCAGTTTTAAGTAATTCATCTGAATCCTTGTCTGAATCCCAATGCTCATCTAAATAATTACTAATTTCATTAACAGCTATTTGACTCGCTTCTTGTCCTCCGGCGTGCCCTCCCATGCCATCGGCAACGATAAAAAAACGTCCCTCAGCATCTACATAATAATTATCTTGATTAACCGATCTCAAAACTCCAGTATCAGTTACACCTGCAAAAGTAGTTTTCATATACCTTACTCAAATAAATGTACAATTATTAAAACATACGATCTATGCGGTCGAGTCGCCCGATCAGACGAAAGAAAGCAAAACCAGAAATAGCAGCTAAAGCAATTACTGCGATCGCAATAGACAAATTCCCATTAACAAATAACATGGTTGCTGACAAAATAAAAGCACTTGTTAACAAAGTATAATTAGTTGCTAATTGAATTGCACTTAGACGGCGAATAGCTCGCTCAGATTCTTGGGAACGAACTCGCAGACGAATATCCCCCCTTTCTAATTTATCTATGGTATCCTCAATACGTCGAGGCAAACCTAAAGCTGTATTGCCCACTTGGGCGGCTTGTCGTCCTAATTCATCGAAAATACTACTACCGTTACTACCATTACTACTGGTCATAAGCTGCATGGCAAAGGGTTGTGCCACCTCCATAAAATTAAATTCAGGATCTAAACCTTTTCCTACTCCTTCTAATGTCGAAAAAGCTCGCATGACAAAGGTAAAAGTTGCGGGAAAGCGGAAAGGTTGATCGTAAGCGATTTCATATAAATCATCAGTTATCTTAGATACTGACTGCTCTTCAAAGGGCTTATCCATAAAATTATCCAGCATAAATTGTACTGAACGACGGACTGGCCCCATATCCCCTGTGGGAGCTAAAGCACCTAGAGCTATTAAAGAATCAACTACGCGATCGCCATTTTTTTGAGCAATACCAAATAAGGTTTCCATCAATTGTTCCCTGATATTGCTTTGAATCTTGCCCATCATGCCAAAATCATAAAAAATTAAAGCACCGTCAGTGTCAACCGCAATATTACCCGGATGAGGATCGGCATGGAAAAAACCATGATTTAACAATTGTTGTAAATAGGCTTTTGCTCCCAATCTAGCCAATATTTTACGATCTAAACCAGCTACTTCTAAAGATTCATAGTGACTAATTTTAATACCGGGTAAATACTCCAGTGTCACTACCCTTGGAGAGGTATAACGCCAATAAACTCTAGGTACTTTGACCCAATCTTCCTTACGAAAATGACGGCGAAAAGTATCGGCATTGTGACCTTCGTTCAAGTAATCTGTCTCTTCCCAAAGAATACGACAACATTCATCATAGATTCCTAACCAATCTCGACCCTTTCCCCAACGAGGATGATTTTGGAAATAAAAAGCTATTTTTTTCAAAATAGCTAAATCTATGGTAAATAGTTGCTTGAGTCCGGGACGCTGAATCTTGACTACTACTTCATCGCCACTGTGTAATTTAGCTTTGTGTACTTGTCCTAAAGAAGCTGCGGCCAAAGGGGTAGGATCGAAACTATAGAAAAGTTCCTGTAGGCTTTTACTTAAATCTTCTTCAATAATTGCTTTGCTTTGTTCATAACTAAAAGCGGGAACTCGATCTTGAAGTTTCGACAATTCTTCTACATATGCGATGGGAAATAAATCGGCACGGGTAGAAAATAATTGTCCCACTTTAATAAAAGTTGGCCCTAATTCTAATAAACTTTCCCTAATCCAAACAGCTTGTATTTTTTGACGAGCTTTAAGTTTTTCTTCGCTATAACCTCCTGAGTAAGTCCATTTTTTGCCATTACGCCAAAATTTGAATAAGAGGGTTAAGACAAAATACCAAATGTCAAGACGACGACGAGTTTTAGAATAATTATCTCGATTCCAACGATAAGCTTTTTTACCCGCTTGTGGCCGCAAATTACTTTCTATCTCGTCCATTGGTGATGCATATTCTTCGGTTTTTTTAATGTTTTGAGACAGGGATGACACTACTTTTTACTTGATTTTACTAAAAAATATTTCGATCTAGAATAAAAAAACAGTTGTCATCACTTTGACAACTCAAATTAAACTTTTTTTATTAGTCTGTGCGATATTTTTTTAATTCCGCACGCAAACGGGCAATTTCAGCCCTCAACTCATCAATCATCTCTTGTAAATCCTCAGATGATTCACCGGTGCTATTAGGCGTTACTGTAGTTCCCTCTTGAGAATCTTTTTGCGCCCTCGCTTCCACTTCAGCGATTAAATGTCTCAGGTTTTCTCTTAGTTCTGCATCTAGTTTACCTAACTCGCTTAAAGTATTGGTTAAATTGCTTTCTAGTTTTTCAGTTAATACCTCGGCTAAAGCTCTACCGAAAAAAAATGCTTCAATTACAGGATTACTCATCGCAATATTTCTTAATAACTTCCGTAACAAATTATATCTTGATTACTGGGAGTCTTGCTCAATCGTTTCATGATTATTAAATCTATTTTTTTAATCGGCAATGATGGTTTTAGAGGCAATTCTAGTTTTTTTCTTTTCTGCCTCTGAAAGTTCTGCTCCTGCTTGCAAACGAGTTGCACTTTGTTGTAAAACCGTAGCACCGCTTTTATCCCCAAGTTGCAGGGCTGTTTTCGCCGCAGTTTGTAACATGGTAGCTGCTCCTTTGGTATCTCCTTGGGCTAATTTAGCTTCAGCGATTTGAGTTTGCCGATATTTTCCTAAAGCTAAAATAGATTTTTGTACCTCAGAATTGGATTTTGGTTGATAATTTTTTTGAACTTCCACTGTTACGGGAATTGTATCTGATAATAAACTTTGCTGATTGAGAGCAGGATCGTCATATTTAACCTGTACCCTAGCAATAGTTTGATTTCCCAGAGGTAATTGACCAATGTAAAGATTAACTAGCACATTTTTGGGAGTTTCTTTCATTAAATCTCCTAAACGTACCAAATAATTATCGTTTTCTTGGCTGAAATTTAATTCTATGGTTTCTGGGGCAACTTGAGCAATCGGTTTTATTTCAGCTAAACGGACTTGAGAGCCTAATTCTAAGACTAAATAAGCATTAGTTAAGCCCACTGATTGAATCCGACTAAATAACTGTTTAAATTTTGCCGTAGCCTCAGAAGGACTTTCAATATAAGATAAATTTCCTCCTCCCGAATCAGCAATTTTTTCCAAAATATCCTGATTCCAGTGATGACCAAAACCCAGTGTATTAATGGTAATGTTATATTCTGAAGCGAGTTGAGCTAACTGAAGACATCTATCGTTATTGCCGTGTTCATTTTCTCCGTCAGTGAGTAATAAAATCTGGGTAATACTATTTTTGGGAGCTTTAGCTATTTCTTTAATACCTAATTTTAATCCCTCATCAATGGCTGTGCCTCCGTCTGCTTCTAACAATTGTAGCCTTTTAATAATATCTGATTTATCAGTAATAAGCTGATTGGGCAATAATACTTTAGCCCGATGATCGAAGGCAACCATCGAAAGATAATCCTTTGAACTGAGTTTTTCTATTATCTTAATAGTTGCTTGTTTTACCTTTTCTAATGGTTTTCCCTGCATAGAACCGCTATGATCTAAAATCAAACATAAATTTATCGGTAAATTACTATTTTCTTCACTAGGACTAGCTGTTAGAGAAATTGATAATTGACGTTGACTGTTAGTTTGATCTACATCCAAGTGAATATCACTTAAAATTGCATCTAATTTAATTTCCATACCTTTAAACCTTGCTGTTTACTCAACTTAAAATTATAATGGCGAATTATATAGGGTTTAGTTTTCGGGTTTTAAGAATGCCAAAACAAAAGACATTAGAAAAAGTTAAAGTTAAAGTTCAGCAGGGTAACGAATTACAAAAAGAAGGAAAAATAGAAGAATCCATTGCTAGTTATCAACAAGCACTCAAGATAAAACCTAATTCTCCACGTCCTTTACTCAGATTAGCTGGTATTTATGAATCTCAAAAAAATTGGACAGAAGCAGTTAAATGTTATCAAACATTAGTGGCTTTGAACCCCAAAAATGCCAAAGGATATACTAAACTAGCTAGAGCATTAAGAAAACAAAATAAAATTTCTGGAGCAATTTTTGCCTATCAACAAGCTATTGAAATAGACGAGCAACAACCGGCTTTAACCTATAAAACTTTAGGTGATACTCTAGTTAAACAAGAAAAGCCCCTAGATGAAGCTATTGCTGCTTATCAAAAAGCCACAGAATTAAAATCAGATTGGGATGATAAGTTTTATTTCCAGTTTGGCAAACTTTTACAGCAAAAGAAACTTTGGGATCGAGCAATTGAATGTTATCAAAAAGCCATTGAGTTAAAATCTGATTCTGATAAATATTATTTTCAATTAGGTAATGTTCAAGCAGAAAAAGGCAACTTAGACGAGGCTATTAATAGTTATCGTAAAGCTATTGAACTTAAACCTGATTTTATCGCATCTTATAAAAATATTGCCCAAATATTAGAACAAAAAGGACAATTAGACCCTGCGATGAAGTTTTATCAGAAAATTTTAGAACTTAAGCCTGATAATTTATCCGTTTATCGCTCTTTAGGAGATATTGCTTTAAAACAAGGTAAGGAATCAGAGGCGATCGATTATTACAGAAAAACGCTTAATTAGCATTCTTTAATATTAATATTAGAAAGTAGGACAGGAAGAATCCCTGTCCCGCTTTTTTGTTTAATTAAATAAATCAATAGGTAAATATTCATGGCAGATAAATCAGGAATTGGTAAACAACAAAAGTCAGGCAGAGGCCCTGGCATGAAAATGAAAACAACTCGTATGCCCTCCGCTTTTTTAGAAAAAGTAGGTAGAGGTAGAGGCTCGATAAAAGCTCAGAGATATGATGTTAGTCAATGGACAACTAAAAATTATGTTTTTGCTCTATCTATTCTTATAATCCCTTATTGTGCCTTATTATTTGCTATTTATTCAGCAGGGATGACATTTCTAGTTTATATTTTATTGGGAGTAACGGTATTGTCGGGTTTATTAGTTGCCTTGGCTTATTGGGTGGACAAAGCTGACCTTTAAACTTAATATGAATTTAATATTTAGCTTATACTATTGCCAAGATTCCAAAACTGATGCTCGATAACCCTATTATGTATAACCCTAGTAGTCCCAAGATACCTCAACAACAACAACAAATCTTAAATCTTATTAACCAAGGAAATCTTCTAGAAAATAGGGGAAAACTAGATGAGGCGATGGACTGTTATCGTCAAGCCGTTAATTTAGCTCCTAATCATACTCAAGCTAATCAAAAATTAGCAGAAGCACTAAAAAAACAGGGTAAGTTAACAGAGGCGGTTTTTTATTATCAACAAGCTGTGGCACCCAATACCTTATCTTCTCACACAGATCAAAACGAAGAAATTTCTATAAAACAGAATATGGGAGAGCATCAGATGAATGTAACTAAAATAGTAAATGAAGAACAATTTTCCCAACAAGCACAGCTATCTTACGAGCAGAAAAACTGGCAGGAAGCGATAAATCTCTGTCAACAAGCATTACAAATTAATCCGAGTTTAGCCCAAGCTTATAAAATTTGGGGCAATGCCTTACAACAATTAGGACAACATGACCAAGCATTAGCTTTATATAGTAAAGCATTAACTATTAATCCTGATTTTGCTGAAGTATATGCCAATGTAGGTAGCATTTATGCCCGACAAAAAAACTGGCAACAAGCTCTTAGTTATTATCAAAAAGCTGTTAATATTAATCCTAACTTAGCTGCGGTATATCGTAACATTGCTAAAATTTTTCGAGAAGTTGGACAAAATGAGCAAGCAACTCAAGCAACTTATCAGGCTTTAAATATTGAACCAGAAAAAGCAACATTCCAAGAATATTACACCATAGGTAATGAATTATTACAACAAGGACAAACAAGTCAAGCTATTAACTGTTTTCGTCGTGCCATAGAAAATAATCCTAATTATATTCAAGCTTATCAACAATTAGCAGAAATCGCTCAACAACAAGGTGAATGGCAAGAAGCTGGTAGTTATTACCGTAAAATTATAGAGTTACAATCCCAAGGGGTTAATAATCCAGTTCAACAACAATTAAAAACTTCACCAGAAACCTTGCCCGATCAAATTAAAGGTAATATATCTCAATTAAATATAGAAAAAACACCACCAAACTTAGATGTAGTAAAGCCACAATCAACACCTGCAAATATCCCTAGTTTAAGTGAGTCAAACTCAGCCGAATCTTTCGCTAATTTAGGGAGTATGTATGCTCAAAAAAAACAATGGCAAGAAGCAATTAGTGCCTATCAAAAAGCTCTAAAAATTAATCCTAAGTTTGCTGGAGTTTATCGCAATCTAGCCAGAATTTATAGCCAAATCGAGCAAGAGGAATCTTCTGCTCAATATTGGTATCAAGCTTATAAATTAGAGCCAAATGCTAATGTACTTGAAAATTACCATAATTTAGGTCAACTTTTTGCTGAAAAAGGAAAAATAACTGAAGCTTTTAACTGTTATCAGAATTTAATACAATTAAAACCTGATTTTTCTCCTGCTTATCATGGTATGGGAAAAATTTTAGTGCAACAAGGCAAAGAGGATGAAGCCAAACATTGCTATGAGGAGGCTATTAAACAAAATCCTCAAGATGGGGAGTCTTATATTTTATTAGCAGAAATTTTAGGTAAAGAAGGTAATTGGCAAGAAGCGATTGCCTGTTATCTTCATGTTTGCCAACTTAATCCGAATAATTGGCAAGCCTATCATCATTTAGGAGATATTTATCTCAAGGAAGAACAAGATTGGGAAAAAGCTGTTAACTATTATCTTCAAGCTATTCAAATAAATCCTGCTTTTTCTTGGTCTTATCATAATTTAGGAGAGGCTTATCTTAAATTAAAACTGTGGCAAAAAGCCAAAGAAGCCTTGCAAAAGGCTATAGAAATAAATCCTAATTTTCATTGGTCTTATTATAATTTAGCTGAAGCATTAGTAAAATTAGAAGAATGGGAAGAGGCAGCAGATTCCTATAATCAGGCAATGGGCATAAAAGGAGATTTGCCCAATATCGAACAAAAGATTGATTATGTCCTTCAACAACAGGTTCACTCAGATTTAGAAGCAGCTTTTAAATCATATTTAGAGGCAATTCAAGAAAATCCCAACGATGTTGAAACCTATTATCAAGCCTTAGAAATTAAACCAGAAAACTGGGAGCTGCAAATAGGTTTAGGAAATGCTTTATTGGCTAATCAAAGATTAGAAGAAGCAATTGTTTGTTGGGAAAAAATAATTAGTATTAATCCTAATTTTTCTAAAGGTTATCTTAATTTAGCGAAAGCTTTACAACAACAAGGAAAACAACAAGAAGCTCAAACATATTATCATCAAGCTTTAAAAATAGACTCTAATTCTATTACTGATGAAGAAAAGCAAATTTTTTCTACTAATTTTTTAGATCGAGAAACATCACTTTTAGAAGAAAAAAAATGGCAAGAAGCTGAAGAATTATATCGACAATTAATAATGAGTAATCCCAATTCTTGTGAAGCTTATTACAATTTAGGATTAACCCTATTAAATCAGAAAAAATTAGACGAGGCAGCTACCTATTTTGATCAAGCTATAGAAAAAAATGACAAATTAAGTGAAGCTTATTATAAATTAGGCGAAATTTTTACTCAGCAAGAAAAATGGGAAAAAGTCTATGATTGTTACCAAAAAATAGATAGTTTAGATGAGAGTTTTTGGGAAAATAATTTCGTTGACTGGAAAATCCAAGATCGATTAGCAGATGTTTTATTTCAACAAGAACAATGGCAACAAGCAAGTAATATTCTGGTACGTTTAGTTAAATTTAATTCTGAAGTTAGCAAATATACCTGTAATTTAGGAGTTGCTTTAGGTAATTTGGGATATTTAGAAAAATCAATTGATTATCTTAAACAAACAATTAAAAATGTACCAAATTCTGCTTATGCTCATTATGAATTAGCTAGAGTTTTAGTTAAAACAAAAGCCTATGAAGAAGCGGTTAAAGCTTATAAAACTGCCTTTATTCTTCAACCATCTACCCCTTATATTCAAGATATTTGTAAGCTTATTTATCAAGCAATAAAAGCTGAAATAGATAGTTCTTTGGTTTTACCTTTGTATCAAATTTACCAATCAGTTTGTAATAATCTCAATTTACCCAAAATTATCCTAGAAAAGTCTTTTTGGTTAAATTCTAGTATGGTTTATTTGGAAGGTAAAATTCTCGATTATTGGTTATTAGGTAAAAAACAAGTTTTAGCTACTTCAGAAGATCAATTTATTATAGGAAATGCTAACTTTTTTCAAATTGATCACGAGCAAGTTGCAGGATTTGTCGTTTTTGAGCGAGCAGTTTATCGTCAAATTTTTGAGTTTTTTAAGTTTAATTGTTTCGATACTAATACCCCTGTTTTATTTGAAGGAAGCAGCACTGAAAAAGCATACAATCTGCAATTCATTAATTATCTCAACAAAAAGCCCGACTATCAAATACATTTAGTTAGGGAAAATATCAACTTAACTCTCAGAAATTTCATTAATCCACAACAAAAAAAAGATGCTTCAGAATTAAGTCGAAAATTAGACTATTTTCTTCAAGTTAAATTATTAGGTTTTGCTGAGTCTCAATGTCCTTTTAAAATCCATTTCGATCATATAATTCCGATTAATAATGATAGTTTTTTGTTAATAGGATGGATGCACGATCCCTATAACAGTCTAGAAAAAATAGAATTAATTTCTAGTTTAGGATTTACTCTGAAAATTTATCCCAAACAAATTTATTCCCTTGAACGTAATGACGTTAGTAAGCATTTAGAAAATACGGCCTATGGCAATTTTCATCGCAAATTAGGATTTTGTAGCTATATAGAAGTCCCTTTAGAAATCACTCAAACATATTCTGAATTTGCACAAATGCATAATTGCAGATTCAAGATTTATCTTCAGGGTGGTATTGAAATTGAAATAGTACCTTCAATTAAGTATCAAGATATTGATGCGGCTAGAAAGTTAGTTTTAACTCCTATTACATTTACTTCTGCACCAATAATTGCCGATGAAATAATTGAAAATTGTATTCTTCCGGCTGCTTCTAAACTACAAAAACTATGCATGAAAGAAGTAAAAATTGAGGAAGTGAAAATTATTGGTAAATTGATTGAAAATCCTTTGATTTCTATCATCATACCTTTATATAAACAATTGGAATTTATTAAGATACAATTTGCAACTTTTGCCAATGATCCTGCTATTAAAAAGAAATGTGAATTAATTTATGTTTTAGATTCACCAGAATTAGAAAAGGGAGTAAAAGATTTATTATTTGCCTATAGTTCTCTCTATGAAATACCCGTTAAATTAGTGATCATGCAGCGTAATAGTGGCTATGCTAGTGCTAATAATGCAGGGGCAGCTAATGGAAATGGTAAATATTTAATCCTCTTAAATTCAGATGTTTTCCTGAAAACTAAAGGTTGGGCAGTCAAAATGGCTGATTTTTACGAGCAAAATCCTAAAATTGGGACATTAGCTCCTAAATTACTTTATGAAGATGAATCAGTGCAACACGCTGGGATGTATTTTGCTAAAACGAAGTTTCCTTTCTGGCAAAATTTACATTACTTTAAGGGATTTTCTCGCAATTATGGAGAAGTCAAAAAAACTCGCTGTGTACCTGCGGTAACTGGAGCTTGTTTAATGATCAAAAAAGACCTCTACCATCAAGTAGGAGGTTTATCCACTGAGTATATTATTGGTGATTTTGAGGACTCCGATTTATGTTTAAAATGTGCAGATTTAGGTTATGAAAATTGGTATTATGCCGATGCAGAATTGTATCATTTAGAACGTCAATCAGTACCATTAAGTAATATTTATTCTGGTAGTTTAGCTTGGCAATGTAATGCCCGTATTCATGCTAATAAATGGAAAAAATTAATTACCCAAGTAATGTCTAAATATCATCAATAACAACTGATAATCTTTTCAAGAGAGCTCAACAAAAAATTAGAACATTTTAGGAAAAATATGAACTTAAACTCAGTAATTGAAAAATCACCAAAGCAAATTCAAAATAAACTCAAAAAAGTCTTAATTATTTCCCATAATCATCCCAATCTTACCCCCGGTGGCGCTGAGATATTTGCTTATGATTTATTTAAGGCAATAAAAAAATGTACTGATTATCAACCCTTTTTTCTTGCTGCTGCGACAAGTGAAGTAAATCGACATCTTCATGGTGGTACAATGTTCCAAACCTTAGTCGATACATCAGATGAATTACTTTTTTGGGGCGATACCTATGATATTTTTTATCATTCCCAAAGAGTTTTAGATTTTATGTATGGGGATTTTAAAGATTTTCTCCGTGAATTACAACCAAATGTAATTCATTTTCAACATTATTTTCGCTTTGGCTTAGAAGCTATTCAAATTGCCCGTCAGGTTTTACCTGAGGTAAAAATAGTGATTACCCTTCATGAATTTTGGCTGATGTGTCATCAAGAAGGGCAAATGATTCGTCGTCAGAATAGGGAATTATGTGAGGAAGCATCTTCCCATCGTTGTCATCAATGCTTTCCCGAAATATCCCCTCAACAGTTTAAAATGCGTGAGACTTTTATTAAGTCACATTTGGAGTTAGTTGATTTGTTTATGGCTCCAAGTCACTTCTTGGCTAAACGCTTAATAAATTGGGGTATTCCAGAAGAAAAGATGATTGTTCAAGAAAACGGAAGGATTATTACTCAAGCATCTGCGCACCGAATATTATCTAAAGGGGACAAACGTAACGTATTTGGTTTTTTTGGACAGTTAAATCGTCATAAAGGAGTTTTATTAGTTCTCCAAGCAGTTAAATATCTAATTAAGCAAGAATTTACTGATTTTCGTCTGGAGTTATTTGGAAATATTGCCACCTCAGCCGGTTTTGCTGAAGAATTTAATGAACTTTTAGAAGAGTGTGAAGGTAATGTTACTTATTATGGAAGATATGAACAAGAGGAAATTCCTGAGTTGATTCAAGATGTAGATTGGGTAATTGTACCTTCAACTTGGTGGGAAAATTCTCCTCTGGTAATACAAGAAGTGTTTATGCATAAACGCCCTATTATTGCCAGCAATATTGGAGGTATGGCAGAAAAAGTTGAGAATGGGGTGACGGGCTTACATTTTCGCGTTAGAGACTATATTAGTTTAGCAGAAACTATCAAAAAAGCTTGTAGCAATCCTGAGTTATGGGAAAATTTAATGCACAACATTAAGCCAAGATTCTCCATAGAGGCTTGTGCAAAAAAACATATAGAATTGTATGATAATCTTTAATTGTTTTAATTTTAACTGTTTTTAAAAAAAGATATAGGTATAAATGAAATCCCCCATTATTATTTTAGGACCTGGCAGATGTGGTAGTACATTAATTCAACGTATTGTTAATGTCTCACCAGAAATTGTTGTTTGGGGAGAGCATGCTGGTTTTTTAGTTCCTTTGGCGCAATCCTATGAAGCTTTGACGAAAAGCGAAGGTATTGTTAGAAATTACTATCAAAGACATTTAGATTATTCTATGGTTTTAAATTCTTTGACTGACTATACCCAAGATATTAGTTGGCTTAATTCTTTCGATCAAAAAATTGTACGTAACAGGTATCGTAATTTAGTTATTGGTATTTTAAATGCTAAAGGAGATATAAATATTAATCAAATTCATTTTGGTTTTAAAGAAATTAGATATACTAAAAGCGATCGAGCTTTAGATATGTGGCTGGAGTTATTTCCTGATTCTTTAATCATTTTTTCAGTACGAGATCCTTTTGATGTGATTAAAAGTATGATTCTTAGTTGGAATAATCCTGAAAAAATTCATAATCACATACAAAACGAGCAAATCGAAGAAGTAGTTCCCATTGCTTTACAATATGCTCGTAGATGGAATGAT
>CAYPSO010000074.1:0-23280 GCA_964413275.1 uncultured bacterium
TTAACACAATTTCCACAACATACAAACAGACAGGAAAAGGTCTTTCTAAAGCTGCTGTTAAGGCTACTCTTTTATTAAACAATTCCTCAACAAGAAAATATATGGTTAAAACAGTAAGGACACCTATAACAGCAGCAGGAAGTCTAGTAGAAAATTCGTTAAGACCAAAAATTTTAATAAAAGGGATTGTCAAATAAAAATATAGAGCTTCCTTAGCATCATTTTTTAAAGGATTAATAAATGGAGGTAGCAATTTACCATATCGATCGCGTAAAGTCTCTAAAATTGAGTATGATTCATAACCATTGGCCGCTTCATCACAATTGAAACCTCCGGGTATAGAATCGAGTAAATATACTCTCACCAAAGTAGCAATAGCTAGGATAATCAACAAATATAGATATGAGGGGATTTTTTGAAATTTAAGGTGCATCATAGCATTTAGTTACCTAAAGAAAATAACTAAGATTTTACTAGACTAAGTATGATAGATTATTAACGAAAATGCCAATTTTAACCATAGAAATTCAATATATAACCAGCAAAAATAATAAAATTAATAAGTTATTTTTGTTACCAAACGATTATTTTGACTTAGAAGAAAATGAAACAGTAGAATTAGACTCTTGTCCTAAATACAATCACGTCATTGATTATCTTGAAAGCAATAATTTTCTGAAAAACAGAGAAATATTATTCACTAAAATACTGATAACTGATTTAAAGAATAAACAACACAGACAAATAACAGAAAGATTAACGCTTACGAAAAATTAGCATTTCTAATATCAGTTGCTTCCCCATATTTAAGCGCATCTTTTAGAGCAGCAATTTTATCTTCATCTGATTTAGCTTTAGAAAATCTAAGTTTAACTCCTTCTATTCCACCTAAAACTAAAGCATTTAAAGGGGGATTATTGCCACCAAGCACTAAATCGTATTCTCTGGGTTTTTTATCTTCATCATTCATACCTCATCTTTCCCAATTCATCCTTCATAATTCACACTTCATAATTCATAATTTAATCTACTTCCAAGGGGCTAATACTTTGGGGTAAAGTATATTGTTTTAACTCTTGAATTAACTCAACATTATCAGAAGCAGTGCGCGCTCCGGCTTCGGCTGCCCATTGTTTCAAGTCTTCAATTTGTTGATGGGTGATCGCAGTGAGTGGTACAGTTTCTTTGATACCTTGTAAAATATCTTCGGTGCTAAAATCCCTTCTTTCGCCAAATACCCGATACACTCCATCTATTACCACTTGTTCGATTTCTGCACCGCTAAAATTATTGGCAGAGATAGCTAATTGAGTTAAATTAAAATCTCTCAAACGACTAGGGCGCAATCTCAATAGGTGAACTTTAAATATTTCTTCTCTTTCTTTTTCCGTAGGCAAATTGAGAAAAAATATTTCATCAAAACGTCCTTTTCGTAATAATTCAGCCGGAAGAATTTTGACATTATTAGCCGTCGCCACAATAAATACGGGGCTGCTTTTCTCTTGCATCCATGTGATTAATGAACCAAACACCCTTCTTGATGTACCAGAATCCCCATCTATACCGCTACTATATTACCAAAAGCCTTATCAATTTCATCGATCCATAATACACAAGGTGCGATCGCCTCAGCAATTTGAATCATTTGTCTAACTCGACTTTCACTTTCTCCAACAATGCCCCCAAATAACCTACCCGTATCCAAACGCAACAGGGGTAATATCATGTCGGGGTAAATGCACCCAATAAAAACAAGAAGTAGGAATCGATCGCATTGCGGTTAATTTTGCGGCAGATAATAATCGAGTATTGTTAGCAACAGTTAAGGATTTATTAACAGGAAAAATATTAGTTAAAAACAGTGCGATCGCCAAGTTAAAATAATATTATGAATTATGAATTATGAGGGATGAAGGATGAGGAATGAATAAAGAAAATAAGCCAAGAGAATACGATTTAGTTTTAGGTGGTAACAATCCGCTTCCTGTAGATGGATTAGTATTAGGAGGAATAGAAGGAGTAAAAAAAAGATTAGAGAGTAACAACATAGAAATAGTTAAAGCAGCATTAACTGATGCGATTAAATATGGCAAAGAAGGGGAAGATTTATTATTTGAAATTATTGAAACTAAAAATCATAATAGATTGTGGGGTGTTTTAAACTATTTGTGGAAATTATTTGACAAAGATAGACAAGAAAAATTAATCACATCTTTAAGCAAATTATTCAAAGATTATGACTGGAATAATTGGCGTAAAAATAATTTACATATTGAAATAAATTTAAGTGGAATCGATTTGATAGAAGTTAATCTTAGTAAAATTAATTTTCATAAAGCTAATTTTCAAAGAGCAAATTTAGGTGGAACTAATCTTAATGAAGCTAACTTAAGTGAAGCAAATCTTGAAAAAGCTTATTTAGAGTTTGCCACACTAAAAAAAGCTAATCTTAGTAAAGCTAACTTAACTAATGCCTATCTTGGTGATACGGATTTCCAAGGAGCAAATCTTACAAAAATTAAGCTAAATAATACTATATAATTAGCCAAAGACAAACAAGAATTAAGTAAATTTATTGACTGGATTGAACAAAATCAACAGCATAACTTTTCGATTTTATTTACTCCTTGGGGAGAAGCATTAATTCATTCTTGGTATCAACAAGGATTAGTAAAATTAACCAATTTACCTAATGTTAATAAAGCCGCAATTCAGACTAACCTATCCTGTAAATTAGATTGGGTAGAAGACTGTAATAAAGATAAACTAGCATTATGGGCGACATTTCATCCAGAATGGGTATCCCGCGATCGCTATTTGCAACAATGTTTAGAATTAAATAGACTTAATATAGCTTTTAGTGCAGGTGTGGTAGGTTTTCCCCATTTTAAGCAAGAAATTGCAGCCTTACGTCAAGAATTGCCAGATAACGTTTATTTATGGATTAATGCGGTCAAAAAAGAACTACCTAACATGAGTCAAGCTGACTTAGAATTTTTTGAAACGATAGATCCATTATTTCCCCTCAATACCCACCATTATCCTTCCCGCGATCGCCCTTGTAAAGCAGGTAAATCTGTTATTTCTGTAGATGGTAAAGGAAATATGCGTCGCTGTCATTTTATCAAACAACCCATAGGTAACATTTATGATTCTAACTGGGAAAGTGCTTTAGGCGCACGTCTTTGTACCAACGAAACTTGTCATTGTCATATTGGTTATGTTCACTTAGATTATTTAGAATTAGATAAAGTATTTGAAGAAGGAATTTTAGAGAGAATACCTGTTCTAAATAAATAAAAACTTAATACCAATTAAGACTATTAATACTCCCAAAATAGCTCTAATTGTGATTTTATCTCCCATAAAAGCAGCAATGGGAATAACAAAAAGAGGGCTAGTTGCTAGTAAAGTTTGAGCCACTCCCGCAGCCACATATTTAAAAGAAATTTGTTGTAGCCAAATACCCAAATAGGTACTCATAAAAGCAGTAATAATAATAGTAAATACCAGCTTAAAAGATATTAAAAATTCAGTATTTTTATCAAGATTATCTTTTCTAAAAAATAATAAAATTAAGACAATAATTGTACCGCCAACTAATCTAATTAAAGCACTCCATAGTGTATTAAAATTAGATTCTAATAAAGCAGAACGAGATAACACCCCACCAGTAGCTTGAGTAAAAGCAGCTAGTAAAGCCCAAATAATTCCCATTTTAAAATTAGAAGAATTAATGCTAATTTCTATAGTTCTTTCAGTGATAACCCAAGTAATACCTATAATCGTTAAAAAAATACCAATCCAAGAATGAATAGATAAATTTTCTCCCAAAAATATTAAAGCAAGGAAAGCCGATAAGGGCGGTGCTAAAGTTTCTAATAATAAAGTACGTCTAGCACCAAGATAATTAAGGGCAGTAAAATAAGCAGTATCTCCTAAACCAATACCGATAACACCAGAGAGAAAGAGTAAAATTAAAGAAAAAGCCGAAATTTCAGTCTTTATTTCTTGGCTAAAAACCAGTGTTATTATAATTAGTATAATTGCAATTATACCTTTATATAAATTAAGTTTAAGAGGAGATATTTTTGCTCCTAAAATACTATAAATTGCCGAAGAAACTGCCCAAAAAAAAGCAGCAGATAAAGCAGCTATTTCTCCTTTAAAGTTATATATAAATCCACTAATTAATTCCACACAAATAACCAATAATTAATTACAAAAAAAGTTGCGATTGCCCTTAAAATATCTAAAGACAACCGCAAATTAAAATCTTTTAGGGGAGAGATTTTCTCACCCAACATTAAATTAAATTATCCTAAAGGATGGAAAAGTAGATCGGGGTAAAAACGGTTAAACTCAATTAACATACCAGCAGTAAACACTAATAAAGCTGTGATTAATACTGGTGCAGTAGATAGAAAACTTGTTAAATCTTTCATTAACTTATGCTCCAAATTGTTATTACAAATGAACTATCGAGGGGAAATAGTAACTTCGCTATCTTTAGCGATTAAATTACCAGATAAAAATTCTCCTACAGCAGCCGCAGGCCAAGCAAAACCTAAAATCATTTTACTGATAGCTAAAGGTACATCAATGACAACCTCTTTCATCTCAGGATTTTTGCCCTTCTTAATATCAATTAAGTAAGCACGACCTACCCAACCAATCCAACCAGTGATGTATAAAAATAACACACTAGGAATGAGGAAATCGCCAGCATGACTTAAACGACCATCTACGATTAAGTGAGGTAAGCCATCAGCGCCACAAAGAGCCTCAGAATAACGCTCTGCACGTTGTTTACCAGATGTGGGATCACTTGTGGTATTACGGAAATTTTTTGCTTTTGCTTGATAAGCAGCAGACTCACTACAAGGAGTTAAATGGGATAAAGAATCAGCTTTGGCAGAAGGTGCAAAATTAAACCAAAGTGTAAAAACCAGAATTAATGCAAACAATCGTTTCATTGATTTGTTTCCTTTTGTAACAAAATAATAAGTTTTTTTTTTGTACAAAAGATTAAAAGTTCATTTGTACAGTTAAATTCATACTACTTCGAGCGGGAAATCCAGTAAAGTTTTATCCTTTAAAAAGTAGTATTTTTTTGGAATAAACTTATCGGATTAATGGCAACGATTTTAGCAGTAGAGACAAGTTGTGATGAAACGGCAGTGGCAATTGTAAAAAATCGTAACATTTTAAGCAGTGTTGTCGCTTCTCAAATTGAGATTCATCGTCAATATGGGGGGGTAGTACCTGAAGTTGCTTCAAGGCAACACTTAGAAACGATTAACCCTTTGATAACTGAAGCATTAACTCAGGCAGAGATTGATTGGTCAGAGATTGACGCTGTTGCAGCTACCGTTGCACCCGGATTAGTAGGGGCTTTACTTGTGGGAGTAACGGCAGCTAAAACATTGGCTATGGTACATAATAAACCTTTTTTAGGGGTTCACCATCTAGAAGGACATATTTACGCTAGTTATCTCAACGATCCAGCTTTAGAGCCCCCTTTTTTATGTTTATTAGTTTCAGGAGGACACACAAGTTTAATTTATGTTCGAGACTGCGGTAAATATGAGATGCTAGGTTCAACTAGGGATGATGCAGCCGGAGAAGCCTTTGATAAGGTAGCTAGATTATTAAAACTGGGTTATCCGGGGGGGCCAATTATTGATAAAATGGCTCAAACTGGGGATAGTTTGGCCTTTAAGTTTCCAGAGGGACGCATTTCTTTACCAGAAGGCGGTTATCATCCTTATGATTCGAGTTTTAGTGGCTTAAAAACGGCAGTGTTACGTTTAGTGGAAAAATTAGAACAAGAAGGAATCCAACCTTTACCAGTAAACGATCTAGCTGCGAGTTTTCAAGAAACTGTGGCACGCTCTTTAACTAAAAAAACCATTAAATGCGCTTTAGATTACGATCTCAAAACCATTGTTGTTGGTGGAGGAGTTGCGGCCAATAGTGGCCTTAGAAAAAATCTTTTTGAAGCCGCTTCGGAATACGGCATATCAGTTAATTTTCCTCCTTTAAAACTATGTACCGATAATGCTGCCATGATTGCTGCGGCTGCTGCTGACCATTTTAACCGAGGTCATATTTCTTCCCTTAGTTTAGGAGTACAATCCCGTTTACCGATTACTGAAGTGATGAATCTTTATGAATTATGAATTATGAATTACGAAAAATAACTAATAAGAAACTACGAACTAAAAAATGATTGGTTTTCTTAATCTCAATAAGGATTTTGGCTGGACTTCCCATGATTGTGTAGCCAAGGTGAGACGAATTTTACAGACAAAAAAGGTAGGTCATGGAGGCACTTTAGATCCTGCTGCAACAGGAGTTTTACCCATTGCTGTGGGCAAAGCTACTAGATTGTTGCAATTTTTGCCAGAAAATAAGGCTTATAAGGCAAGGGTTAGATTTGGGGTGAAAACCTCTACTGATGATTTACAGGGTGAGGTGTTAGAAGCGCAGGAATGCCCCCATTTAAGTCTGGAGGTGATAAAGTCCGTTTTAGGGCAATTTGAGGGGTCTATTGAGCAAATTCCTCCGGCCTACAGTGCTATTTCGGTGGGGGGTAAGCGTTTGTATGAGTTGGCTAGGGCAGGAAAAACAGTAGATGTACCTAAGCGCACTGTAGAAGTTAGTAAAATTGAGGTTTTAGGCTGGTATCCAGGGGAATATCCAGAATTAGAATTATCTATTGCCTGTGGAGCGGGAACTTATATAAGGGCGATCGCCCGTGATTTAGGGGATATGCTTAAGGTGGGGGGTACTTTGGCTAGTTTAACCCGTACTCTTAGTTGTGGTTTTAATTTATCTGAAAGTATTAGTTTAATTGAATTAGAAAATAAAGTTAAAGAAGATAGTTTTGAGTTAATTTCTCCTGAATTTGCTTTGCAACATTTACCTAAGATTGAGTTACATGAAGGGGATGCTTTACGATGGTGTCAAGGACAAAAAATTTTATTAACAGATAATATTTCAGATTCAGATTATGTGCGAGTTTTTCAAGAAGATAATATTTTTTTAGGTATAGGAATTATTATTAATATTGATAATAGTTTATTGTTAAAACCAAAGATTGTTTTGCAATAAAAAAATGAACTACATTGGAATTAAGGTGGGCAAATCTTTCTAAATAATAAGATTAAAATAATAATGATAAATTTCCTTTAAAATCGCAAAACAAATACTATGTCTATCCAAAAAATTGGTGAACAAGCAACAAAAATTAAAAGTTTTGTTAATAGTTCTGAGTCCTTTGACCAAATAATGTTAGCTTATAGAGAATATAAAATCATTGCTGAGCAAGAAAAAACAAAACGAAAAGCTATTTCAGCATGGCAAGAAACAAGATTAGCAGAAATTCAAGCACAAAGAGACTTTTTAATAGGTTATTTAGAAAAATCTTTAACCAGTTTGTTAAATTATCTAGATATTTTAGTAGATTGGGTTGAACGATTGTAAAACTCAACATACCTCTAATCTAAACAGTCTAAAAACCTTAAACTTAGTCAGCAATAGAAATTGTTTTGATTTCTGTTACCCTATGTAAAGGTTTATTCGTTTTTTCCGTAGTAATAAATTCCTCAGCATTAACAGAAATAGCACTGGCAATTTGCAAAGCATCTAAAGCATTTAATCCGTATTTGGTTGCTAAATTTTCTGCCAATTGCATAATGGTATTAAAATCAGTCGCCCATAAGTTACAATTAGCAAAAAAAGTTTGATAAAAATTAACTTCATCTTCTTGTTTATGATAAGCAGCTTTAGATATTGTCTCTAATTTAACAAAATCACTACTAACAAATTCTCTCTGAGGATTATCCAATATTTTCTGTGCTTTAATTGCCAGATTATCGCTTGCTCTAAATAAAGTAATTAAAATACCAGAATCTAAATAAGTTAAGATCATTGTTGGACGTTTCCTCTCCTTTGTGCTAATTCTTGTTCAACTTCTTCCCAAGTATTTAATAGAGGTTGTTTTCCTAATGATTTTAAACGTAATTCCCAAAGTTTTTTACCTAATTCTGTTTGAGGTTGATAAATACCTTCTGAGTTTGTAG
Source organism: uncultured bacterium (assembly GCA_964413275.1). Lineage (GTDB taxonomy): Bacteria > Cyanobacteriota > Cyanobacteriia > Cyanobacteriales > JAABRE01 > JAABRE01. The sequence goes on from CAYPSO010000074.1 coordinate 8,088, forward strand.
ATAATTTTTTTTCTGATATAGCTTTAATATAAGCTAATACTTTTTCTTGTTCATCTGTATCTAATTGTTGCCATTTGTTAAGTAATTGTTCGCTAGTCATAGTTTAATTATCCTCACTAATTTTATTTAACTATTATAAGATAATACCCAAAGCTTATATTTCCAAAGTAGTTAGCAGTAATTATAGTATAAGTTAAAAATATATCTTCCTACAAATAAATCCATTACTAAAAAATGTACCCATCCAGTTAACATAACAGTTTCTACACTAAATAATTTAGCTAAATCCGTAATAGATAATTCAGGATTAGAAAACATTTGTATTGATTCAGCATCTAAACTATTAACAAACAAATATATATATAGTCCTGTTAATGGTATAAAAGGTAAATAAGATTTCATTACTTTTTTAGTAAAATTCCATTTAGGTAAAATAATCATTAATCCCCAAAATGGTAAAACAAATAAATTAGCGATATTGAAAAGTAGATTTAAAGTCATAATTTCAAATACAAAGTAGTTGTTTACTAAAAACAATATTTATTGTTACATAAATTTGCTAAAATTATAGCAAAGAAAAAACTTGTAAATTTAATTTAGTTAGAACATGAGTAATTTAACAGAAATTGAAACTGCGATTAAAAATTTATCGAAAAATGAAATTCGCCAACTGATTAAATGATTATTTAGATAATGAGTGGGATAAACAAATAGAAATCGATTTTAAATCAGGAAAATTAGATAAACTGATTGCTAAGGCATAATCTGATATTAAAGCATAAATAACTAACAATCTAACTTAATGACAGATGAAGAACTAAAGCAACTTATCGCCTCTAACACTAAAACTATTAAAGCTTTGAGTAGTACCGTTGCTCAGGAAAGAAAAGAAAGACAACGTTTTGAAAGACGCTTATATCAAGCCATGAGTCAGATGGCAGAAGGAATGGCACAAATGAGTGAAAGAGTTGGCACTGTAGCTGCGGCGCAAGCTAGTTTTTGGGAAGTACAAGCAGATTATTATCGCCGTCTTGAAGAAATGGACGAGGGACAAGCTCAAATTATAGAAATTCTTAACCGATTAACTCCAAAAAATTGAAGCTTTTAAGCCCTTTTTTAACTGAATAAATACTAAATATTTTAAATTATGCAAGAAACACAAATAAAAAATTATGGTAGCTGGAAATCACCCATTACTTCAGAATTAATCGTAGCAGGTACTATTGGTTTAGCTGAAGTAACATTTGATGGTAATAATATTTATTGGTTAGAAAAGCGACCCACAGAAGGCGGACGTAGTGTTATTGTTAAATTATCTGCTGATGACACCATAAAAGATATTACACCCCAAGATTTTAATGTCCGTAATCGAGTCCATGAATATGGCGGAGGTGCATATTTAATCGCTGATGGTGAAATATTTTTTGTTAATTATAAAGATCAAAGAATTTATAAACATTCTGAAAATACACCACCTCAACCTTTAACAGCACCCTCTGAAAAACGCTATGCAGATTTAATTATCGATAAACAAAAAAATCGTTTAATTTGTGTTTGTGAAGATCATTCTAATAGTGAACAAGAAGCAGAAAATAAAATAGTTAGTATCGATTTAGATACAGGGGAAGTCAAAACTTTAGTTTCAGGAAGTGATTTTTATTCCTCCCTTGCCTTATCAAATAACGGTCAACATTTAGCGTGGGTTAGTTGGAATCACCCTAATATGCCTTGGGATAATAGTGAATTGTGGGTAGCACAAATTAATTCTGATGGCAGTTTAAGCCAAGCTGAATTAGTAGCGGGGGATAATGAGTCCATTTGTCAACCCCAATGGTCTCCCGATGATAAACTTTATTTTACTAGTGATCGCACTAATTGGTGGAATCTCTATCGACGCAATCATAAGGGCGAGATTGAAGCCTTATATCCCCAAGAAGCAGAATTTGGTTATCCTCATTGGGTTTTTGGTGAATCAGTTTATGGTTTTGCTTCTGCTAGTGAAATAATTTGTACCTATAGCAAGAATGGTAGTTGGCACTTAGGCAGATTAAATCTGGAAAATAGACAGTTTAAACCCATCATAACAAATTACAACTATTTTACTTACTTAGGGGTACAAAATCAACAAGTAATTTTTATCGGTGCTTCTCCTTATGAATCTAGTGCCATAGTTAAATTGGATTTAGCCACCGAAACAACGAAAATATTAGGCAAATCTAGTAATTTAGATATAGACACCGGCTATATTTCTCAGCCAGAGGCGATCGCATTTCCCACAGATAATGGTTTAATAGCTCATGCTTGGTATTATCCTCCGACTAATAAAGATTACACTGCCCCAGAAAATAGTTTACCCCCCCTATTAGTTAAAAGTCATGGAGGCCCAACAGCCGCAACTTCTGCTAGTTTAAATTTAAAAATTCAATATTGGACAAGTCGAGGTTTTGCTTTTGTAGATGTAAATTATGGCGGTAGTACCGGTTATGGTCGAGAATATCGTCAAAGATTAAATCATAATTGGGGTATTGTTGATGTTAATGATTGTATTAATGTGGCTAAATATTTAGTTAAACTAGGAAAAGTTGACCCCGAAAAATTAGCAATTACTGGTAGTAGTGCAGGGGGTTATACGACACTCGCTGCTTTAACTTTTGGCAATACTTTTAAAGCGGGAGCGAGTTATTATGGTATTAGTAATTTAGAAGCTTTAGCAACAGATACCCATAAATTTGAAGCTCGTTATTTAGATAATTTAATTGGCAAATATCCCGAAGAAAAAGAAATTTATGAAATGCGATCGCCTATTAATTATACTGATAAATTATCTTGCCCGATTATCTTTTTTCAAGGATTAGAAGATAAAGTAGTCCCTCCTAACCAAGCAATTATGATGGTAGAAGCCTTAAAAAATAAAGGTTTACCTGTTGCTTATATTCCCTTTCCTGAAGAACAACACGGCTTTAGAAAAGCAGAAAATATTAAAAAAGCCCTAGACAGTGAATTTTATTTTTATTCTCGTATTTTTGATTTTATCCCTAGCGATGAAATTGAACCAGTGGAAACTATTAATGAGAAAAATTAGAAAATTTAAGCGATGATGCAGTTACATTTTATATTGAAAAGATAGCAATTCTTTGTAGCACAGGCATCCTGCCTGTACATAAATAGATAAAGCTTTAAGCTGTGCCTATCAGATTACCTTTTTGACAAAAAATTGGTTAGCGGATATTTTCCTTTTCTACAAATTCTAATAATCCCCCACAGGCATCTAAAAGTAAATCAATTACTTGATTAAAGCCATCGACTCCCCCATAATAAGGATCGGGTACTTCTATTTCTGAATGGTTTTGTGCAAAATCACACATTAGGCGCACTTTATCTTTATATTTTCCTTCTCTATCTAAATAAAGAATATCTCGATAATTGTCCTTGTCCATAGCCAAAATTAGGTCAAAATTTTCAAAATCAGAGATTTCAAACTGTCTAGCTCTTCCTTTTAAAGAAATACTCTTTCTACTTGCCGCAGCAGTCATTCGACGATCGGGAGGCGATCCAATATGATAGCTAGAAGTACCCGCAGAATCACAAATAATCTCACCATCTAAACCTTGCTCCTTGATTAAATGTTTCATAATATTTTCTGCCGATGGAGAGCGACAGATATTACCCAAACAAACAAATAATAATTTATAAGCCATGTTAATTTATCTAAAGTCCTATTAAAAAAATACCAGCGATCGCTTCACTGGTATAACCAATTGTTGTTGTTGTTGTTTAATCCTGGAGAAATCCTAACTGTGTATTCTTTACTCCACAGTTTGGAAAATTCCTTTACCAGAATTGTAACAGACTACACAACACTTTTGTAAAGAAAAATAAATTTTTTTTCTTTGCCGAAATATTCAGATGTCGCAGGTAAAAATTAAAGAACAGCAAGTAACGAATGACACATAAGGAATGACGAAATATTTATAATATAGTCATACTTTTTATTCAAGTTTTAATTTAGTACAAATGGCTGAAGAATTTTATGAGTTTTTGCCTAATACTCCTCCCCCTGCTGATATTCTGCAATGTCATCAGTTAACTTATGAATTTCGCCAAGAAATTACATATAGAAGTAATTTTCAAGAATATTGTCAATGGTATTATGAAACTGAACGAATACATCAAGAAGAACTTAAAAAAATGAGTAATGATATAAATTTATTTGGTTGGTTTTTAAAATATAAAAAATAGACCTCTTGCGAAAGTTACAAATTATGGATTGGCGGTTAGGAAATAGCAGGATAAATTGATGATTTATCAATTAGAATTAATTTGATTTTTAGTTTCGCAAGAGGTCTAATTATGGCTCTCTAGCCTTGCCTATGACATATTATTATTAAATAATTGACATGACTGGGAATAAAATTAATTAAAATACATGACAAAAACTTTATGTGTCATAAAATAAAAAACTTTATTTTGTACTACTATATAATAGGATATAAATTTTGCAATATTAAGATTTAATAAATATGCCATCTAATCCTGAACTTTATTTGATCACACAGTTAGTTAGATTATTATCAAATCATAATAAAAAATAATTTAACCAATCATATTATCATGACAAAATATTACCCAGTTAAAAAATAATATAATATTTTTATATTATAAATATTAAAATAGTCAATTTATTAATTATGAGTAGTGGAACAAATGTTATTGGCACTGAATTAAAAACTTGTTGTACTTCACCGATGACAGGGTTTTATCGTGATGGGAAATGTGCAACAGGTGCAGAAGATTATGGCGCTCATATTATTTGTGCTGAAATGACTGAGGAATTTTTAGAATTTTCTAAATCTAAAGGAAACGATTTAAGTACACCAATGCCAATGTATAATTTTTCGGGGTTAAAACCGGGTGATCGTTGGTGTTTATGTGCTTTAAGATGGAAAGAAGCTCTAGATGCAGGTGTAGCACCTCCAGTAATATTAGAAGCTACTCATGCTCTTGCGGTGGAATATGTTTCTTTAAATGAATTAAAAAAATATGCTGTTAAAAAGTGAGTACAAATTTAGGCGTTGCTTCAGTAACGGTGAGTTACGCGCTTCGCTAACGACACCCTACCATTATGAAATCTGGTAAAATCTTTTCTGAATTTCACCTAAACAGGACTTACGCACTTAGTTATTGGTTAAGATTGGTAAAGGGTTAAGGGGTAAAGGTTAAAGGCTTTATTTTTCCCTTTACCCGTACCAAAAGCTTAATTTTCTATTGAACTACGTAAGTCCTACTAAATATAAAAGTCTGTACTAAAGACTAAAGTCCTCAGTACAAACTTTTCAAAAATACACAATTAATTGTGTTCTATTGCTTAATATTCTTCTATTTGTAATATTTTTTTCAACTTTAGTAAATCGCCTGATTTTGCAGAAAAACGACTATTTTCAATATCTCGAATCCAGCTTTGGCTTTTACCTAACTCTTGTGCTAATCTTCTCTGACTGATTCCCAGATGTTTTCTAGCAGTGGAAATTTGTTCTGCTGTTAGATTCAGTACGGTGTGAGTTCGCTTGTGAAAACGGGTTTTTCGTTGTTTTTTATTTTCCCAACGAGATAATTGTTTATCCCATTCTGAAGGCAATTCAAACTGAAGAATACGAGCTTTCATCAATAAATTCCATTTTCCAGATGGTGCAGAATCAGTAATGCTACTCTGATTACAGCCATCATTAATCCAAAATTCCATAGCTTCATCTGGATCGTCGGGAATATCTCCTAATCTCGCCCATAAAGGTTGAATTTCAAGGGGATAGGTAACGGGATCGAAAATAGGTTTAATTTGATAATGATTAAGAATTTCTAAGTCACTCTCGAATCTTTTTAACATTCGTTTTCGTTTTTCTCGATTTAAGGATGCTTCTCTAACTTGTGCTTCTCCATAAGCCACATACATTAATTTGGTAACTGTAATACGTTGTTCTTTACCCATTTTGGTTTTAAACAATAACCACAGCATCATTCTTACTGTGCCTTCGTGTTGATGCCAAATAGTCATGACGGTGGTTAATAAAAATTTGGGTAAAGTACCGTATTGATAATAAGCAAGGTATTTTTTGTATCCTTGTTTGTTAAGAAAATACTGCGCCCAAATTCCGGCTCTAATTCTAAAAGTCATGCCCACAAGATGTTTATAACCTTCAGTATCTTCTTGAAAATGATTTTCGATCGCAACTAAATGCCAAATACGATCTTGTGGTACAGAAAATGATTTTATTTTACCCTGTTGAAACCAATCAATACTAGCGATTAATTTACAAGGTTGTTGTACTAAAGTTTTAATTAAAGTCAATTTAGTTGCTTTACTAAGATCTTTGCGTTTATCTAAACCTAAATAAGTTTCAATTTCTTTGTTATCAAATATAAACTCTTGTTCCCAAGGTCGTTCTAAGCCAGTAGCAAAAGCAGCAAAGATTAAATGCATACAAGCAGCACGAATGTCTAAAGATTCAATGACAGAAGCTGCATCTCCCCCATCTGCACAACTAAGAATTTCTGGGCTATCAGAACTAACATCGTCAGTTAGTCTAAACTCAATTTTCCCTTTTCCTTGTTTAACCTCACGCTCAAAATAAATCTTGCCATGATCGTCAATTTGCCAAGGAAAAGCAGAGCCTTTAGCGAGTACATTACAAGCTTCCCAAATAACCATGCTAGAAGCAATAGGATTATTATGACCATTAGCAAAAAGATGATTGGTATTTAAAACTCTTGATTCAGCTTTATATCTACCTTTTTTTGCAGGTAAGGGAAGAGGCAAATTATCAGGACAACTGGTAACACATAGAGGATTGGAATTATTATCTTCGCAGTTATTACATAAACCTGGTTCTACCCAATGTTCATTATTTTCATCTATTTGAATTGCACCTGTTGGGCATTCAGGTAAGCAAATACCACAATGGATACAAGACAGAGGAATAGTGTAAGCCATAGCCAGTTTCCTTTTTTTAAAGTGTTTTTTTTAACAAACAATCATCTCAAATATGCATTTTTAAAATCCTTAAAATAGAAAAATAAAGCCACACGAAGTATCTTTAATGTCAAAAAACAATAACATTAAAGACACTGAATAATTTGTGATAATTTCAAGAGAAAATTATTTTATCGACTCAGATCATTAAGATTAATTTGGTTTTGCTGTATTACTTATGAATATTGACATAACTTTTTTGTACAAATTGTTAAATTTGATATATTTTTTAAGTTTAGAAAGAAAATTTATATTTTCTTTAGTTTTAAAGATTCTTTGGGTCAAATATTTAAAATAAAATGTTGTGATAGCTTGACAAAGCATTAATTGAAACCAGACATTTTGTCAAACAACCTTAAATAAATAGCAAAAATAATTTTATTTTTGCTATAATGTTAATCAATTGTATTGCCTGTAACAATCTTGTTTTGTCTTGTTTTCAGTCAATTGTTGCTGTGGTGGTGTCCATTCTCTAATAATCTGCCTAATTACATCATTCATTGATATATGAAGATCATCACAATATTTTTTAACTTTAATATATTCGGGTTCTGTTAGTCTCAAACTAAATCTTTTCATGACTTTAAAATAACACCAGAATGGTGTTAATAAATAACAAAAAAATATACTTCATAAGTAGCATCATATTGGCATCATTTTGATGCCAATATTCTCCTTAATTCCAAAAAATTAGAATTTGGTTGATAGAAACTGTCTTTATCAATATCTTTTATATCATTTATAACTTACTAGACTTAAGACAATTGAGGACATTTAAACTTATCTAAATTAATTAGAGATGTACTCAAATATCTCAGACCTTAACTTAAAAGACTGATATAGATTCGCTGATATAGAGACATGAGTATTCTTGAGTTAAGACATTAGTATTTTAAGATGGGGAGATGAGTATTTAAGTTTGTCATTAGACTTCTTGAATTCGTCAGGCAATAGGCAATAGGCAATAGGCAATAGTTAGATGAATTTAGGTTTTCTGTATTAGAATTGATTTACGAGTTACTTATGCAAGAGGTCTATTGATTATGGGTCATTAAAAAACGATCGCTCGAACTTGATCTAAAAAGCGATCGCAGATGCAGATTAAGATTAATAAATTAAAATGGAAGTTAAGCCAAACAAGCTGCTAAATCAGCATCGGGAGTTGTAATCCCTTGCAAATGGTATTTTTCTGATAAAAATTGCAAGACATTAGCAGAGAGGAAAGCAGGGAGGGTTGGGCCAAGACGAATATCTTTAATGCCTAAATAAAGTAAAGTGAGTAAGACAGCTACGGCTTTTTGTTCGTACCAAGAAATGATCATTGATAAGGGTATTTCGTTAACTCCTACGTCAAAGGCATTAGCTAAAGCAACTGCAATTTGAATAGCCGAATAAGCATCGTTACATTGTCCCACATCCAGCAAGCGAGGAATCCCTTCAATATCGCCCATTTCTTTGTCAAAAAAGCGGAATTTACCACAAGCAAGGGTTAAAACAACGCAATCATCAGGTACTTTATCGACAAATTCAGCATAGTAATTACGATCTGGTTTTGCTCCATCACAACCACCTACTAAGAAGAAGTGACGTATTTTACCTTGTTTAACAGCATCAATCACCTTGTCAGCCACCCCTAAGACAGCATTGCGAGCAAAACCAGTAGTAACTTGGCGATATTCTGATTCTTCTGTAAATCCTGTTAATTCTTGAGCTTTTTCAATTACGGGAGTGAAATCAATACTGCCATCTTCCTGAGTAGGGAGGTAATTCAAACCAGCATAACCAACTGGGCCTAAAGTAAATAGTTTTTCGTCATAATGTTCGTGGGGAGGCATAAGGCAGTTAGTAGTAACTACAATTGCGCCGGGGAATTTACCAAAGTCTTTGGTCTGATTTTGCCAAGCAGTGCCAAAATGTCCGTAAAAATGGGAATAGTTTTCTTTTAGTTTAGGATAACCATGGGCGGGTAATAATTCACCGTGAGTATAAACGGTAATGCCAGTATCTATAGTTTGTTTCAGTATTGCTTCTAATTGTTTAATGTCATGCCCTGAAACTAAAATCGCCTTACCCGGTTTAACATTGAGCGGTACGGAAGTAGGCACAGGATGACCGTAGGTGCTAGTATGTCCAGCATCGATTAATTCCATTGCCCGTAGATTAATCTTACCGATTTCTAGAGCTAAATTAACCCAATCTTCTAAGCTTAAATCTTGACTATCGATAGTAGCTAAAACCTGCTGAGTGAATTGATATACAAACTCGTCTTCCTGCCCTAATTCATAAGCGTGGAATGTGTAGGAAGCAGCACCTTTTATGCCATAAAGTGCAGTAAGTTTGAGAGAAAATATATCTACATTTGCCCCCGACTTACCAATTAATTCTAGATTATAATTTTGTCCTTGTTCGGCTAAACTTTCGCTGTAATCTGGTTCGTAATTCGATATTTCCGACCAAGTAATTGGACTGTCAGATACCTGTTGGATTGCAGTTTTTAAATATTGCCGTAAGGCGATCGCTTTTTTAATATATACTGTAAATCTTTTTTGGTCAAAGTTTACATTAGTCATGGTTGCAAACATAGATTCGCAAGTAAATCTGTCTGCTTCTCTCGTATCAATACCTAATTCTTTAGCACGAAGTACCACAGGGGCGATTCCCCGTAAGCAATAAACTAATAAATCTTGTACCGCATTTACTTGAGGACTTTTACCGCAAGCACCCCATTGATGACAACCATTTCCACTAGCAGTTTGTTCGCATTGTTCGCAAAACATAATTGATTTCTCCCAAATTTAATTAACTAATCACAAATAACTATTAAGCAGTTTGATAGATTTGTTGTTCTCGATTAATAAAAACCTCAGCTAAAGCTTGATAAGCTTCTTTCCATGCTGTCATTACTTCTTCAGTGGCGGCATTCTCCAAAACATCTCGAATAGCTTGTAATAAACATTCACCGACAATAGGATATTGTTCTGGTAAAACGTGGGTTTGTACATGGCGATGGGCAATTTTATCTACCATTGCTTTTAAACCATCAAGATTGTCAATATAAGTAGCATAGGTATATACTGCGGTGGCAAGTTTAGCTGGTTGAGTGCCATTAGCTTGCGCAGATATATCAAATTGTGCTTTTATTTCTGGATATTTATTAAACATAATCTCGTACATCCGAGTAGTAATTTTTTGACCATGTTTTTTAAGTACGGGAGCGGTAGATTTAACAATATCAATGGTTTGTTGGCTAATTTCCCGTTTTTTTGTAGGTTGTTCTGATAAAGTGAGAACAAAGGTTAGATTTTCTTTTGCTTGTAAAGCATGGGGTGCATTAGCGGGCATAAACACAAATACCCCCGGTGCTAGTGCAATGTCTTTTCCTTCTAAATTGAGGTTTCCTTTGCCTTCTACCACAGTTATGACAGCGTTACGAGTAGAAGTATGTTCATCAATTTCCGTACCTGATGCTAAACAAAATAAGCTGTACTGACTATTGTTATCTTTCAATAAAACTTTACTGAGAATACCACTGCTAGGATATTCAATTAAATCTTGCAAAGTAGTAGTAAAAGAATTGTTAGATGATGTAACTATCATAATTTCTCCTGATTTGCGATTTGTTATTGGCTATTCCTTAGTAGGAAAACTATTCACTATTAACCACGAACTACTAACTACTAACTATTTAATTAGCTTTTGCCATAAAAACGATGTAACCAATATTATTACGTTGCTGTTGAAAATTACGGCGCATTTGTAAGACTCTTTGACGTAATTCGGGATTATTTAAAACGTTAATAATGATTTTGATTGTTCTGACTAATCCTTCATCTTGTACCATCTGACCTAAATTCAGTAATCCCGTCACTCCTGTTTTATGTTTTTCTATGGTTAAACCAGCTTCTTTACAGACTTTTTCCCATTCTGAGAGTGTTAAAGGATTAGCATTAACATGAAGAGCTTGAGATAGACTTTGATGCACTTCTAAGCGATTGTTATGGATTACCATTTCATGGGAAAGAAATTTTCCCTCTGGTTTCAGACAGTTTTTGATTACTGATAAAATTTTGGCTTTTCCTGTATCCGATTGTGTAGTTAAAATAGCTTCAGCTAAGACATAATCAAACTTATCTGTAATTTTTTCTAATTCAAAAATATCTCCTTCAATAATAGTTACTCGCTCGGATAATCCCGCAGCTTTAATGTTTTCTTTAGCTTTAGCTACGCTATCTGATTTTTTTTCAACTCCCACCACACGAACATTAAATCTTTGTGCTATAGAAATGGCAGTTTCGCCAAAGCTTGCAGCTAATTCTAATACCGTGTCTCCTGATTGAAAATCAGCCCAAGTCAACAATGTTTCTGTCGCTGCTTTTCCCCCAGGGCGCAATATCCTTTTTCCTGCTGCTGCTAAGACTTGATGACCCGGTGCTGTGGCAAAATTAAGAATAGCTGTCATAAGTCGTATCCCAAACTCGATACTTTTACTTTGACATCAATTTTTAATCCCGTCTCTGAGGTAGCTCATATTGGGGTGTAAAGTTTTGTTAAGTTGAAAAATGAATACAGTTTATTTATTTTTTTCTTGAGAATAATGTCTTTATATATTAATTAATCGCAGTTAAGAGAAAAACTACTTATCTTTATTATCAAAAAAATAAAATATAGAATATAGATAAAAATAGTTGATTTGGTTGCCATGACAAATTTAACCATTGACTGTCAATCTCTAGATATAACTGAAGAAAAATTTTATCAATTGTGTGTCAACAATCATAACCTCAGATTTGAACGCAATCATCAAGGAGATTTAATTATTATGACTCCTGTAGGAGATATTAGCAGTAATCGTAATGCTGGTATTATCGCTCAATTATGGTTTTGGAATAGTCAAACAAAATCAGGCATTGTATTTGATTCTTCTGCTGGTTTTATCTTACCAAATGGAGCAATTAGATCCCCTGATGCTTCTTGGATTACCCTGACAAAATGGCAACAAATTCCCAATGAAGAAAAAGAAAAATTTGCTTGTGTTTGTCCTGATTTTGTAATTGAATTGATGTCTCCTAGCGATAACCTTCAAGAAACTCAAGAAAAGATGATTGAATATCAAGAAAACGGTGCAAAATTAGGATGGTTAATTAATCCCAAGGTTAAACAAGTAGAAGTATATCGTCAAAACAAAGACATGGAAAAACTAGATAAACCTCTAATTTTATCTGGAGAAAATCTACTAGTAGATTTTATTTTAAATCTTGAGATAATTTGGTAGATTTTAATTTATATTATTTCATAATATAAACTTTTTTCTAAGTAACATTAGGAAAGATTTTCTCAAGTATAAAAAAGAGAATTGAGTTGAGAAAGCTCAATGCTAGTGTACCTAACAATGCACTCCAAAATCCCCAACGAAGCCTGAATCCTTCAACTAGCCAAGCAGCCAAACCAAAGACGATTGCATTGAGAATAATTAAAAAGAAACCTAAAGATAGAAAAGTCAAAGGAATAGTTAACCAAAAAAGAATGGGTTTGACAAAGGCGTTTAAAATTCCAAAAACAATTCCAGCAATAATGGCTTTTCCTATATTGTCAACTTCAATTCCCAAAGGGAGTTGTGAAATAATTATTAAACTAATAGCAGTAATTATTGCTGTAATTAAAAAAGCAATCATTGTAAGCCACCTCAATTATTAGACATCTCCATGATATAATAAAGTCATGAAAAACAGTACAATTAAGTAAATTGTTAATAAAGAAAAAAGCTTAAAGGGAAAACTACACTTGACAATAGATTATCAAAATAGCAAACCTTATCAACAAATTGCTTATAGTAGTTAAAGAAGCAAGATTTTAGCTGTTAACTTTTTAAAAATTTATAGATAGATAAATTATATTTATCTAGCTAAACTTCCCGTTTGAAAAAAACCTATAACTTATGCTGTATTGAGATTTGAGGTAAGTTGACAACGGTATTTACTAGAAACACAAACTTGTTATTATCTGTCAGATTTACGAGAATCTGCATTATTATAGACAAATGTCTTGTGAAATTTAAAATTAACTGAGTATTTGCCAACAATAAGAATCTTATCTATGGGCAATTTTAGAGAATTACCAAAAAACCTACCTGCTCCAATAAATGACGGTGCTTGTAATCACCTACTAGGGCAATCTTTGCCATCAATACCTTTATTTTCAACTGAGAATAAATATGTAGATTTGTCCGCTATTTTAACTCCCATTGTTGTTTATTGTTATCCCATGACAGGTAAACCAGGTATTCCCCTACCTGATGGATGGAATGATATACCCGGAGCAAGAGGCTGCACTCCACAATCATGTGCTTTTCGAGATCATCATCAGGAATTAAAAGCATTGGGAGTCAAAGTATTTGGACTTAGCACACAAACTACTGAATACCAGATAGAAGCAGTAAAACGACTTCATTTATCTTTTGAACTTCTGAGTGATGCAAATTTAAGATTTACTAAACAATTAAAATTGCCAACATTCAAAACAGAAGGAAAGCAACTAATTAAAAGAGTTACATTTATTGTAGAAGCAGGAACAATCATCAAAGTTTTCTATCCTGTTTTTCCCCCTGATAAAAATGCAGATGAAGTTATTAATTGGTTGGAAAATAATATCAAATTATAAATTTTATAAATATGTCAAGGAAAATTTCTCAGCCTTATCAACCACTGTTATTACGTATTCTTCACGGTTTCAGTGGCTTATTTGCGATCGCAGCTATTATTACAGGTTTTTGGACTTACAATACCTATGATGGACGTTGGGGGCAAATTCCCTTACCTAAATTGGCAGCAATTGAGGGCATTCATGGGACATTTGGATTATGGACATTACTGATTTTTCCTCTATTTGCACTTTATGCTTTTCATCGAGGGCAACAAAGATTAATTCAGTCCAATTCTTTCGCTAAATTAACTCAATTTGGAAAGCCAATCTGGTGGTACAATCTGCATCGCTTAGTTAATACTTGTAGTATTTTAGCACTGACTTTTGCTGTCTTTTCTGGCAAAATGATGGATGAAAAATGGCTACCTCAAGGAGAACTAAATCATACTTGGTATTATGTTCATTTAATTAGTTGGTTAATTTTAGTAAGTTGTATTGCGCTTCATTTATTAATGGCTATTAAGGTTGGTGGGATTCCCTTAATTTTATCTATGCTTAATTGGCGATTTCGCAGTCAAGATACTCCTGTTTTATGGCGCAAACATTTTGATAATTGGTGTTCTAACTTTAATATAAAAATAGTTAAGCAATGGCTATTATCTTTTTCTTTGTTAAAAATAATAGAAATTTTTGTTTTCATTACTATTATTTTGGCTTGGATAATTTCCCTAATTAAAGAAATAGGTTAGGTTTTGTTATTAAAATTAGTTTTTAGATAATGATTATTAAAGGTTGCTCGTCTATTGACCAATTAAAACAAATTTCTATTTTTCAAGATTTAGCAACAGTAGAACTAGAAAATCTCATTCCCTATAGTTACGTTAGAGAATATCAACAAAATGAAATAATTATGCAAGAAGGCGATCGCATCCCTCAACAACTTTATGCTTTAATAACAGGAAGACTAGAAATTAAGAAAACTGCGCCCAATGGTAAAGAAACCCTAGTGCGCCTTATTCCTCCCGGAGAACTTTTTGCCGCACCAGCTATTTTTGGTAATGGAATTTCCCCTGCAATGGTAATCTGTCAAATAGAGTCGCAAATTTTGACAATTGATCGCGAAGCTTTATTAAAAGCAATTTCTTATTCACCAGAAATTAGTTTAAGAATATTAGAAGTATTTAATCAGAGACTGCAACAACTCCACAATACAGTACACGGACTAATTTCCGAACGAGCAATGGTACGCTTAATTAAACTGATTCAATATTATAAAGATCGCGATGGTACTTATTCAATACCAGAAGGAGATTGTTTAAATAGTAAACTACCGTACTACCAAATTGCTCGCAGTATTGGTATTACCTATGAAGAATGCGTGCGCTTGTTTAAAAAACTTAAGGGAATTGTGATTTATCAAAGAGGCGGAAAAATTATTATTCCTGATTGGAAAAAATTAGAAGAAGTAAGCTAAATGTAACGACCTGCAAACAAGATCGCCTCGACCTGCAAACAAGGGATTTTTGGGAC
>CAYPSO010000075.1:0-21331 GCA_964413275.1 uncultured bacterium
GTCCGACTCTGGGCTGTTTAAGAATCCCCTGTCTTCAGACATGGGGAGTATCAATCGCAACTGTTGCTCTGTGTTTTATAAATCTTAGTGTTGCTATAAAATTTGTCATCAGTGCTTTAATTATCGACCAAATTACCGACCAAATAATTGCTCCAAAAATGATGTCAGATAAAATTGGACTTAATCCGATTTGGATTATTATTTCTATTATTCTAGGTTCGCAAATTGCTGGTTTTGTTGGTTTATTAATTGCCGTTCCCATTGCTAGTGTAATTAAGCGTATAGCCAATGATTTTAAAAATCAAAATAGTAATGCACAAACAGATTATTTGGAGACAAATACAGTAGAAATTTTAGAAAATTCTTAATATTACGGTTTAATTATTCATTCATTAACTTTTCTAAATATTTAAACCATTTTACGGTTAAATCTATTTGCGTAAAAGGAACTTTAATTATTTTTTCTGATAAAGTAAATTCAATGTGAGGATTTCCTTTATTGGGAATATCATCTAAAATAATAGGGCGATCGTTTATTAAAATACCCATAGAAATAACATTTTTCAGAGAAAAAGTTTCTAAATTAATTGGCCCTTTACGAGTAGGTTTTCCCCAAGTAATATCTTTATCTTTTTGACCTAAAACCGCATAAATATCATATTTAGCTTGGTCAAAGTTTGCCGCCCATTTTTCATAAGCCTCAATCTTTTTGTATTCATTCCAACCATTCCAAGTTAACCAAAAAAATATAATTAACAGTACAGACCAAAATAATCCTCGTTCCATATATTTATGAATCTAAAACTACAAAAATGTTATTTAATTGCTCCGGTTTTGGCCGTCAAGCGTTATGATCCAAAAATAACACCTTATGTCAATCAACTTAATATAAATTGGTAATATCTATGACATCTTATGCAACCTCAAACGCCAGGGCGGAAATAAGTGAATTGCGGCGCTTAAAAACTTTACTACCTCCTGAGTTGCAAAGTTGGGTTATGATTGAAGGCAGTACAGAAGTTAACCCACCTTTAATAACTTGTGAAGAACTTGGCAGGGATGAGGTAGAGATACAAATCGATCTAGCCAAGTGGGAAAATTTAGCCTTAGATCAACGTAACTTGCTCTTATGGCATGAAGTCGCACGAATTCAAAACGATACCATTCCCAGAGAAGGTTGGGAAATGGCCGCTTTAGCCATCGGTTTAGGTGGTGCAGTGGGAGAACTTTGGGTTCAGGATGGCTTATTGTTATTATTAGCCTTAACTTTGTGTGGTGTTTCTGGCTATCGTTTATGGCAAAAAAATAATAGCGAAAAAAATATTCGGGAATCCCTTGAAGCTGACGAGAAAGCAATTGCTCTAGCTATTCGTTTTGGATATTCTCTTCCCAATGCTTATAAAAGCTTAGGAAGTGCTTTAAAAACCCTAACTGAGCAAACACCTAATCGTCGTCAAAAAAAGAAATATGAAGAGCGTTTACAAGCTTTAAGAAGAAGTGCCACTAAAGCAAAGGCAAAAATGAAATCAGAACAAGAAACAAGACCACCAATCGGATAAAATTACTTATCATATAAGAAATTAAGCCATCTCTAGTACAGGCATATTGCCTGTACAATGATTACCTGCAAAGATGATAGCCACAGGCCTATTTTTTTGATTAATTAAGTAAATATTAATGAAAAATGAGCAATTACCTCAGAAATACAATATTCGAGTTAAAACAGATTTAGAAGAACTTAATCAAGTTTTGAGATGGTTTGAAAAGATTATTACCCCTGTTTTACCCGAAAAGTTGCGATGGCAATCTGAAATTGCTTTAACAGAAGGTTTCACTAATGCTGTGCGTCATGCTCACCATGATTTACCTAAAGACACTCCCATTGATATTCAAATAGAACTTTTTAGTAATTTTGTAGAAATCAGAATTTGGGATTGGGGTAAACCTTTTGATTTATATCAAAGGCTAGAAGCTATTAAGCAAAATCAAATTGAACAATTACAAAAAGAAGGAGGGAGAGGATTACAATTTATGGAAAAATTAACAGACGAATTAGAATACCTTAGATTAACTAAGATTCGTAATTGTCTGATTATGCGTAAATTTTTTGAAAATTATTAATTTCTACTTTGAGCACTTAGCTTTAAGTGAAAAATTTATATAAATTTTGGTAGTTTAATTTGCCTCAAACTCAGGTATTATCAAAACTTATTAAATATCAATTACACCAAATTATAAGAAAAATCAAATTACATGACTATTGCACCCCATCAAAAAGCTAAAGCACTAAAACCCAATAGCCGTCGCCCGGCTAAAGAATTATGTAGCGAATGTGGACTTTGCGATACTTACTATGTTCACTATGTCAAAGAAGCCTGTGCTTTTCTTAATCAACAAATTGCTGAACTTGAAGAGCAAGCCCATCAAAGAAGCAGAAATTTGGATAATGAGGATGAATGGTATTTTGGCGTACATCAAGATATGATGGCTGCCCGAAAAAAACAACCCATCGAAGGGGCGCAATGGACAGGAATTGTTAGTACCATTGCCTGTGAAATGCTGACTAAAGGTATAGTAGAGGGTGTGGTTTGCGTACAAAATAGCAAAGATGATCGTTTTCAACCAGTACCAATTATTGCCACTACCACCGAAGAAATTTTGGCGGCAAAGGTTAATAAACCTACTTTATCCCCTAACCTTTCAATTTTAGAACAAGTAGAACAATCTGGCTTTAAGCGTCTTTTAGTGATTGGTGTCGGCTGTCAAATTCAAGCTTTACGAGAAGTTCAAGATAAGCTTGGCTTAGAGAAACTTTATGTTTTGGGTACACCTTGTGTAGATAATGTCAGTCGGGAAGGGCTACAAAGATTTTTGGAAACTACCAGTAAATCGCCAGATACAGTAGTGCATTATGAATTTATGCAAGATTTTAGAGTGCATTTTAAACATGAAGATGGCTCAATGGAAAAAGTACCTTTTTTTGGCTTAAAAACCAATCAACTTAAAGATATTTTTGCTCCTTCCTGTATGAGTTGTTTTGATTATGTTAATTCCTTAGCGGATTTGGTAGTAGGCTATATGGGCGCAACTTTTGGGTGGCAATGGATTGTAGTCCGCAATCAAACGGGACAAGAAATGTTAGATTTAGTAATGGATAAGTTGGATACCCAACCTGTAATTTCAAAAGGCGATCGCAAACAGGCGGTACAGCAAGGTATTACTGCTTACGATAAAAGTGTTACTTTGCCGATGTGGGTAGCTCAATTGATGGGAGTGGTAATTGATAAAATTGGGCCTCAGGGTTTGGAATATGCCCGTTTTTCGATTGATTCCCATTTTACTCGGAATTATTTATATGTGAAGCGTAATTATCCAGAAAAATTGGAGGCTCATGTACCAGAGTTTGCTAAAAAAATTGTTGGGCAATATCAATTACCTGAGTGAGATTCAAATTTTCCCCTTTTGCGTTTAGTTGTTTTATAAACCGCAGAGCGGGGTTTTAGGTGTATTCCATGATTGATTGGTAAGAGGAGAGAGAGAGTTTTTGATAGCTGCTAGTGTAGCAGAAGATGAAATTACTTGGTTAAATCGATATATTGATGGAGACGATTTTTATTTAGTCAACAACAGAGAGAAAATGTGGTCAGAAACAATGGCTGTTAGTATTGAAGAACATGGAAATGTAACTCGTATGATTCTGTGTTCATGGGATTAGTTTTAATATTTTAGAAGTTACCGTCTTTTTTACCAAAGTAAGTTATAACATCAAAAAACCTTTTTAAATCAAAACTTTATGATTGCTAAGTCCTCATCTTCTCAAAATGTGTTTGACGTGATTGTCATTGGTTCAGGTATTGGTGGTTTAGTCACTGCAACCCAATTGGCTGCCAAAGGAGCTAGTGTACTGGTATTAGAGAAGTACATAATTCCGGGTGGTAGTGCTGGATATTTTGCCAGAGAAGGATATTGTTTTGATGTTGGTGCTTCAATGATGTTCGGTTTCGGTGATAAGGGTACAACTAATTTGCTTACCCGTGCCTTAGCTGCTGTCAATCGTAAAATAGAGACAATACCTGATCCCGTACAAATTCATTATCATTTACCAAATAATCTAGAAGTTAAGGTACATAGAGATTACGAGAAATTTTTACAAGAATTAAATGCTATTTTTCCCCAAGAAAAAACAGGAATAAAAAAATTCTACGATGAATGTTGGCAGGTTTTTAACTGTCTTAATTCTATGGATTTATTATCCTTGGAAGAGCCAAGATATTTAACTAGGGTGTTTTTTCAACATCCTTTAGCTTGTTTGGGTTTAGTGAAATATTTGCCCCAAAATGCCGGGGATATTGCTCGCCGTTATATTAGTAATCCTGAATTGTTAAAATTTATTGATATGGAGTGTTTTTGTTGGTCAGTAGTACCTGCGGATAAAACTCCCATGATTAATGCAGGAATGGTATTTTCTGACCGACATTATGGCGGGATTAATTACCCTAAAGGTGGAGTGGGAAAAATTGCCCTAGAATTAGTCAACGGCTTAGAAGAATACGGCGGTAAAATTGAATACGAAGCCAGAGTAACCGAGATTCTGCTGGAGAATGGACAAGCAGTGGGAGTTAAATTAGCTAATGGTCAAGAATATCGGGCTAAACGGATAGTTTCCAATGCCACTCGTTGGGATACCTTTGAAAAATTATTATCTCCTGAAAAAATGCCCAATCAAGAGAAAAAATGGCAACAAAGGTATCAAAAATCTCCCAGTTTTTTAAGCCTAC
Organism: uncultured bacterium; assembly: GCA_964413275.1. GTDB lineage: Bacteria > Cyanobacteriota > Cyanobacteriia > Cyanobacteriales > JAABRE01 > JAABRE01. The sequence goes on from CAYPSO010000075.1 coordinate 4,779, forward strand.
ATCTAGGAGTTGAAGCTGAAGTTTTACCAGAAGGTACGCAATGCCATCATATCCTCTTGGAAGATTGGGAAAAAATCGAATCCGAGGAAGGAACTATTTTTGTTTCTATTCCCACTTTATTAGATTCAACTTTAGCCCCCGAAGGCTATCATATTATTCACGCTTTCACCCCTAGTTGGATTAAAAGTTATGAAGGGCTTTCTCCCCAAGACTATGAAAATAAAAAAGAAGAAGCTGCCGGCAGAGTAATTGAGCGTTTAGAAAAGATATTTCCGGGGCTGGATGCAGGTTTAGACTATATGGAAATAGGTACTCCTCGCACTCACCGTAAATTTTTAGGTAGAGATGATGGAACTTATGGCCCTATTCCTCGGCGAAAATTACCTGGATTATTGACTATGCCCTTTAATCGCACGGCAATTAAGGGTTTATATTGCGTAGGAGATAGCACCTTCCCCGGACAAGGTTTAAATGCCGTAGCTTTTTCAGGATTTGCCTGCGCCCATCGAGTGGCAGTGGATTTAGGATTTTAAAGTTAATTGTTTAATTTGATCCTTATATTCAGGAGGAGCAAGTTCTAAGGCTGCTTTGAATAAGGGTTCAGCCAATTCAAATTTCTCTTTTTCTCTTAGTAATAAGCCTTTGGCTAAAAGAGGACGGAAATCAGTACCATTATCTTTAATCAGATTATCGTAAAGGGCGATCGCATCTTGATCCCGTTTTTGACTGACATATACTTCCCCTAATAACAATTTGATAGAAGTAACATCAATTACCGTTGAGTTAGGAGAATTAACAAAATTAGCAGTTTTTAAGGTATCTTCCAAAATACCAATGGCTGCTTCAGGACGATTTTGTAGTAAATATAAATTGATTAATCCCTTAAGAGCCTTGATCTCTCCGGGAACAGTAGCTAGAATTTGACGATAAGCGTTAGCTGCGCCTTCATAATCTTGAATTTGTTGTTTAGCTTGGGCAACTAAAACAGTGTAATCTGTTTGTTGAGGATTGAGTTGAGCTAAAGCTTCCAAAGGTGCGATCGCACCGGGTATATCTCCTAATTTTAATTTAGCTTCCAAAATACCTCGTAATGCGGTTTGATTGTCTGATTCTTTTTGTAAAACTAACTCATAACCTTTAATTTCTGACTCTAATTTTTGTTTAGTTGTATCAATGGCAGTAGCATTATTATTAGAATTTGATTGACTGATTAGAGTATCAAAAATAGGTAGTAGAGAAAAACCAATTAATGCCAAAATCATCAGCACCAAAATTATATATATCCAGCGATTATGTTTTTTTACAGAAGTTTTCATATTATCCTTATATAGCTTGATAGAAACATTTGACTTTAACTGTTAAGCTTTTAACGGGTTATTTTAACTTGTTTATCTAAGTTAAATCCTTGTTTTTTAAAATTATTTTGTCTTCGCCGCCAGGAGTGTGATTTAACAATGAGTTCATCTAAATCAGAATCAGAAACAGTTAAACAAGATAATTCTGAAACTGCTTCCATTAGAACACAACCTATACCCCCCCCTAACAACCCCAGACAATATCGTGCTATTGGTTTAATTGAGGGTAGATATATTCCTTCTGAAGATCAATTAACTAGAGGAGTTTTGATTACTCCAGACGGCTCTATCATTGAAGCAGTTTTGCTTGGCCGTTTATTGAGTTTGGTCAAAAATCATATCGACAAGGAAAAAAATCATCTTTGGGTTGTTTATCCCCGTACTAAACAAGAAAACGATAATCTACACATACAAATGGTGGGTATTTGGGAACCAGAAACTTTGAGTCATCTTGATTCAGAAGAATTAGAAACTCAAATAAAAAAGGATAAAACCTGTCAAAGTGGTTATTTTTCCATTCGTGGTGAGGTAATTTATCATATTGAAGAAACCGAAACAGTTATTGTTAAAATTGTACAATCAGTCAAAGATGAATCAAAAACCACTAAGTTTTTTAAACTTAAATTAAAGGGAACTTTACCCGGAAAACCATTACGTCATTTTTGGGACCTTGATGTTCAATTACAAGGCGATAGATTAGTGATTCAGGAAGGTAAAGATATTGGCCCTACATCTTTTCAGAAAAAGAAACCCTACGGAAAAGATAAAAAATTCTCAGGTAAACCCCAAAAAAATCGGGATCAAGATGAATTAAACAAAGAGGGAGCAACATCAGAGAATAAAACTTCATCCCCTGCCAAAATAGTTAAACGAGTCAAAAAATCTGAAAGTTAACTTACGACAGTTTTCGCCCCCCTAACCCCCCAAAGTTTGGGTTTGGGGAGCGTAAGGAATGGTACTTTGATGTCAATTAGGTGGGCAATACATATCTTTCAGCTTATTTCTTTAACTTTTTACCAATTAAGCCAGATAGTTAAGCCACTCAAAGCCAAAGTGCTACATAAAATAATTGCACACCAGCGAGCTAAGGCTTTACCTCCAATAAATCTAGTTAAAATGATTTTCATCAAGGTATTCATGGCTACAGCAATAAAAATACCTACTTGAGCTACAGATAAAGACATATTTTCATTAACTGCACGAGCTAAAGAAATACTCACAGCATCGACATCGGCTAATCCTGATAAGGCAGAAATAAGATAAATACCTGTTTCGCCAAACCACCTTTGCCCTGCTTGAATTAAAAGTGATAAAACAGTCAAAATTAAAGCATATTGGAGAGCTAATCTAATTTCGATAGGATTAGATAGTTCAATGGGAACATCTTCCCCTTTTTGCGCTATTCCCCTTTTAATTAAAATTAAAGCAATAATTATAGGAGTTAAGCCTAAAGCAATTAAAGGAATTGCTAATTTAGTAGCAAGAGGAGAATTAACAACTGCTATTTCTAAAAATAAACGGGGAGACATTGTTGCTGTGGCTAAAGCTATGGCTACGGCTAAGAGTTTTATTTCTCCCTGTCCTTTTTTCGCCATACGAGATAATGCAATTGTTGTCGCTGTGGAAGAAGCAAATCCTCCGAGTAAACCAATAAGCAATACTCCCGATTTATGTTTCCAGAGGCGAATTATAAAATAACCAAAGTAAGAAATGCCAACAATTAACATTACTAATAACCCTATTGCCCTTGGATTAATGGCATCCCAAGGGCCAATATCTTGATTAGGAAGTAAAGGTAAAGTAACCAAAGCTAACAATAATACTTGCAGGGTTGCGATTAATTCTTCTTGTCTGAGCCAGATTAACACTTGCTGAATTTCTGGCTTTAATTTTAATAACCAACTAACAATGACGGCAACGGCAACTGCCTCCAAGCCTAAACCTTGAACTACCAATGCTCCTAAAATAAAAGTAATTAATATAGCTAATTCGGTGGTTGTGCCGTAATCGTTGGATTTTTTGGCGGTTACAACATAGGAGGTGCTAACTAAAATTGATAAACCTAAAAAAATAATAGCTAAAATACCTGAATTCCACTGTTGTGCTAATAAAGCAGCAATTCCCCCTAATAATCCCACTAAAGCGAAATTTCTTAAACCATCACTGCCTAATTCTTCTGGGCTGTCTCGGCTGCTCCAACCTCTCTCCACCCCAATAATTACACCCAAGGCTAAAGCAACAGTTAATCTAGTAATTATTATAAGATCCATGTTTACTTTGAAAAATAATTACCATTCCAAATCCTCTGGTGTCATTTTGGTTTCATTACACTGGATACGAATAATTTCGCCACTACGCATGGTAATCACTCGATCTGCCATTGCCGCAATTCCGGCATTATGGGTAATTATGGCAATAGTTGTACCTAATTCACGATTAACTTGCTCTAATACTTCTAACACTAACTTACCTGTTTGAAAATCTAATGCACCTGTCGGTTCATCACATAATAACACTTGAGGACGTTTAGCAATGGCACGGGCAATAGCTACCCTTTGCTGCTCTCCTCCTGATAATTGGGCGGGAAAATGGTCGAGACGATGTTCTAATCCGACTAAGGCTAAGGCTTCTCTGGGGCGCATAGGATGAGATGCTATTTCCGTAACTAGAGCGACATTCTCTCTAGCTGTCAGACTAGGAATTAAATTATAAAACTGAAAAACAAAGCCAACAGATTCCCTACGGAAACTGGTTAAAGAGCGATCGCTTGCTGTGGTAAGATTGCGATTGTCAAATATAACTTGTCCTGTGGTGGGAACATCTAAACCCCCTAAAATATTAAGTAAGGTAGATTTTCCGCTACCGGAAGCACCTAATAATACTACTAGCTCTCCTGTGTATAAATCAAGACTGACATTTTTAAGTGCTTGAACGGCAATTTCTCCCATTTCATAGATTTTACTAATATTTCGCACCTGAAAAATAGGTAGTTGTTTACCGTTGTAAGAAAGATTGTAGTTTTCTTGTCTGCTTGAATTTGCCACAAATTTAATTAACGTAAGTTCGATCTAAAAAATTTATTGGATAATTTACCTATTAACTCTTTTATATCAATTTTCCATATCTTACATTGGCAAAACTAATAACTAGAATACTTAAATAAAACATAATACTTTTGCCCACCCCTCAACCGCTACTGAATACTGACTACTCACCCTAACCAGCCAACTTATTCAGCAAACCCTAATTAAAAAATCATTTCTTTTAAAGCCGTTTCTAAATCTTGGGTTAATTGAGAAATAGCTTGTTTTGCACCTTGACGGTTTTCTTGATAAGCCCTTGCTCGCTCGCTGACAGAAATTGGTTTTCCAATAGTTACTGTACTTTTGCGCCATCCTAAGCGAGGGCGACGAGGATTTTTAGTACCTTTAATTCTGGTTATGGCATCAAATAAAATTAAGCTCGTTTCTGCAAATCTTTCAAAACAAGGTTTATCTTGAATATAAGTACCTTTTACTGCCACAAAACTTTCTCCTAAACGCATATGTAGCATTCTTAAATCTGCTTCTGCTGCAATCCAATCTACTAAACCTCGTTTAACAGGAGATAATTTTTTCAGTTTAGTCGCATTTTCCCGATAAATATAATTCCAACCAGCCTCTTCTAAACGACGACAGCGTTCAATAATATTGCCTTTTTTCTTTAAACCAAAATATTCTTCTCCTACTTCTAAAGATATATCTAATAAATTTTGGAGTCTGGCAGTAAGATTTTCTTCTGAATTAATCGAATCTTGAGGCAAATGTGGTAGTTGACGATGATAAAAAACACGATAAAACTGTTCCATTTCTGAGAGCAAATATTCTCCTAATCTCAATAAACGGGAGTAAAATATTTTTTTTAATTCTTCTGTGTTTTCAATATTTATTACTTGTTTTGGTAAGCCACAATCTGCTTCTAATTTATTTAATAACCAATCGAGTTTTGACCATTGAGGATTAATATAATGATACTGAATATTAATAGGAAGAACTATAACTGTTTCCATACGGTTAGCTTTTGCTAAATTTTCTACACACCAAAACGCTAATTGAGCTACACCGGGTTCAAGGGAACTAACAATTTCACTATGACCATTTGTAGCACCTTCAGGGGCTACTGTTAAAGGAAATTTACCATTAATTAATAATTCTCTTGTCTTTTTAATTGCTTGTAAATCTAGAGTTTTTCCACGATGTATGGGAATACCTCCCATCTGAGCAAATAACCAACCTAACCAATTACCAGCCCAAATTGTCATACCCCTGTCATACATAAAATGACTGTGAATTGGAGCTTGTAAATTAATATTTTGTTGACGAGCAATTTTGGGTATAGCACGGGAAAATAAATATAAACCACTCAGAGGATCATCTACTTCACAATGACGAAAGGCTAAAATGAGGCGAATTTTGCCGATTTGAAATTGATGATAAAGGTTAACTAAAGTTTCTACATTAATTGTTTCAATTTGGCTAATTCCTGCTGGTAGCCAATATTGTAAGCGAAATCTTTGTAAAATTGGCAAAGCCCAATGAATAAATCGAATCAGAAAAGGATTAAAACTTGGAGGAATAAAATCTAGTTTTGGTTGAGATTGAGACATATTTAAAGTTGATAGCCAAATAGCTTTTTAAAAGCTAAAATAATAATTGATAATAAAATAATGAAATATATTCGCAAATTTGACAACACAATTCATTATACTATGCAATCAGAAGATACTAGTAAAGAAATAGAATTATTACAATTTTCTTTATGGCGAAGATTAGACTTTATCAAAAAAAAAGAAATTTTGCAGCGAATTTATAGAAAAGCATCTCAATTAATTATACTTAGCTTAAAAAAAGATTTTATTAATATAAGTAATCAATTATTGAGGGAAAAATATATTGAAAAAAGAATAGGTAATCCTTGGAATATAATATTATCTAATGATTATTCTTCAGAAGATTTAATGATACAAGATCCACTTTGGTTAGCTTATAAAATAGATCGCATTTTTAACGAATTAAATATAGAATACTATGTTGGTGGTTCGGTTGCTAGTTCCCTTCATGGAGAAATTAGATATACCCAAGATTTAGATGTAGTAATCTATTTAGAACCTCCACAACTAGAATTATTATTTAAAACACTAAAAGATGACTTTTATATTAGTGAAATAGCTGTAAATGAAGCCATTATAGGGCAAATTAGTTCGTTTAATATAATTCACTTAGAAACAACGGAAAAAGCAGATTTATTTGTGATGAGAAATGATGATTTTTCGCAACTACAAATGAAACGAAAACAAAGAATACAAGCTGATTATAATTCCGATGAAGGTTTTTACGTTTGTAGTCCCGAAGATATAATTTTACAAAAATTAATTTGGTATAAAATGACGGCTAGAGAATCTCAAAAACAATGGCGAGATATTTTAGGAGTTTTAAAACTTCAGGGAAATAAATTAGATTTTAATTATCTATGGCGATGGGCAGATCGATTAGGATTATTAGATGAGATTAATCAAGCTTTTATAGAAATAGGAATATAAATCACAAAAATTAAAATCTAGATTGCATCAGATTTTTAAAGTAATAGGGTTATTTTTCCATTATATTTTGGATGTATCCAGTCCCATTTTGAGTTACTATTGTTTATACTTAATAATTAAAAATAATTTATGCGAATTAAAATTTGTGGCATTACAAAACTAGATCAAGCTTTATTTATAACTGAACAAGGAGCTACTGCTTTAGGTTTTATTTGTGTTCCAGAGTCTCCACGTTATATTAAGCCACAACAAATTCATGACATTATTAAAAGTTTAAATCAAAAAATCAATAAAATTGGTGTTTGGGTAAATGCGACTGAAGAAGAAATTATTAAAATTGTTGCTGAAACTAATTTAACTGGCGTACAATTACATGGCAATGAAAGTCCAGAATTTTGTCAGAAATTAACAGAAAATTTGCCAGAAGTTGAAATAATTAAAGCTTTTAGAATTAAAAATATCGAGTCTTTAGAAAATATTAATAATTATAGTAATTGCGTTAATACATTTTTATTAGATGCTTATCATCCTCAACTTTTTGGTGGAACAGGACATACTTTAGATTGGGAAAATTTAAGGAATTTTAAATTTAATAAACCTTGGCTATTAGCAGGGGGTTTAACTCCAAATAATATTCAAGAAGCACTGAAAAAATTAAATCCTGATGGTATTGATTTATCTAGTGGAGTAGAGCGATTACCCGGAGATAAAGATTTGGAAAAAGTTAAGCAGTTATTTGATAATTTACCATCAAAGACAATTAGTTATTAGTTACTTGTTAATCATTAAAAGCTAACAGCTAATCGCTAATCGCTAACAGCTAATTAAATAATTTTATATTGTACAAGTTTAACTAATAAAATCGAAAAAGCATTAAAACTACCTTCCCAACCACCCACAAACCAAATTTGTCCATCTCCCATAACTGGTAAATGACCTATAGGTGCATTTTCATTAAAATTTAATTCTTCATAATTTAACCATTTTTTATTATAAAACCAGCCAACACTTTCACCAAATTTACGCCAAATTTCAGGTTCAAAAAATTTCCTTCCGCCTAAGCTTTGATAGAGTTTATTCTGCACACTAAAACCAAAGCGATTATTACTATAATTAAGCCAGAGTCGATCTAATTTAATTAATTCAGTGTCAGGTAATTTATGTAAATCTGATTCGTTAAGATAACCTTGTTTTTCTCGATCGCTTAATTGCAAAACAATTCTTGCCGTTTCTCGATCTGCTTCTAACCATTGTTTATTTTTTAATATTTCTTCTAATGGTTGATAATTTATATTAAAAACTGATTCTATTTTTTCTGTTTTTGTAGTAATAATATTTACTTTATTTTCTGGTTTTAATAAAAAATTTAATTCGGATATTTTTTCTTCTAAATATTCTAATTTTGTTAATATTTCTTTTCTTGATTGTTTTGCTATTTCTAATTCTGTTAAAATTAATTGTAAAATTTCTAAATTTTTGTTATTTGTAGTCATTCTGATTATCAAAAAATTTTGTTTATAATCTAAGATAAATTAATTGTTCGTTATTTTACCCTACAATATTTTTTCTATATAAATAGGTTATATCTTGAGATCGATAAAGCATACTCTGAACATAACTGTTAAAATCAAACTAAATATAGCTTATTGTCTTTAATTCGAGTTCTATGACTTCTGTAATTGCGGTAGAAAAACAAAAATTAGAAAAACCTCCTTTAGAAATTCATTATTTAGGTGATAAAGTTTTGCGTCACGATGCCAAACGCATCTCTAAAATAGATGATAGCGTGCGGGAATTAATCAAAGAAATGCTACAAACTATGTATAGTGCTAATGGTATCGGATTAGCCGCACCTCAAGTAGCTGTAAACAAGCAACTTCTTGTCGTCGATACTCAACCAGATAACCCCGCCAATCCTCCTTTAGTTCTCATTAATCCTCAAATTACTAAATATGGTAAAGAACTTTGTAGCATGGAAGAAGGATGTTTGAGTATTCCGGGAGTTTATTTAGAAGTTAATCGCCCAGAACAAATTGAAGTTAATTTCAAAGATGAACATGGTAAGCCCCGTAAAATAAAAGCCTCTGGACTATTAGCAAGAGTTATTCAACATGAAATGGATCACTTGAAAGGTGTATTATTTGTTGATCGAGTGGAAAATGGTTTAGCTTTGACTGAAGAGTTGAACAAACAAGGATTTTCAGTTCAAGCCGTTAAACCTGTTCATTAAGGAGGATTTTTCAATGGTATCAATGACACCAAAAAGCGGTGTTTTATTATTGCTTTGTTGTATTGCGGCGATTGCGGCTGTTGGTTCAATTTTTGAACTTTCTTCCGGTAATCCAGAATTGGGTAATATGACTACAAGTATTATTCTTACAGCTAGTATCCCTTTAACCGTTTTATGTTTTATCGGTGCAGTTATTGATACTAAAGCTAATCAAAAATAGTCAAATTGTCTGGGCTTATTTGTTTTAAGCCCTAGCCATAAATAGTGAATACTGGTTACTGAATACTGGTTACTGAATCTTAGCTTATATTTCTTTTTTTAATTCTGTAAGGGCGTAATGAGCTATTTCTACGGTTAAACGGGCTTTTTTAACTTCTGAAAGGTTATTCCAATTTATTTCTTTGCGAGAACTTGGTTTACGATTTCTAGTAGCATATACTAAAGGACGAGCGAATACTTGTAAATCATCTTCTCCCCAACTATTTAGTAATGGTTGCACGCATTTTACTAATTCTTCTATACCTTTTAATTCTTGGGAAATAATTTCTTGTGCTTGAGATGCGATCGCATGATACCATTCTTTTGGGATTAAATTACCGAATCTTTCTCTTAAGGACATTTCTAATCGAGCATCATCCAGACTATCCCAACAATTTTCTAAATATCCAAAGAAGTTGTCTGCTTGAGTATCAGTATCGCTAATATCTATGGACTCCCAATGAGTAAAATAGTCTTGTGCGGCTTCTTCTGTAGGATTCCAAGGATATATGCTGTCTTCTTCAGTAACAAGCTCTAATAATTCAAGTCTATACATATCTAGATTATTATTTTCATTTTTATCTGAATTTGTAATTTTAATCATTACTGTCTCCTTAAATATAATTCTTTCGTTATTTATTTTGTTATCTTTATCTACAAACTAATTCTTCTTGATTCCGTAGCGAAAAAAATATTTTTTCTAATTTTAGTGCAACTTTTTTTAGTTCTATTAATAACAAACTAAAATTTTGACAAGTATAATTATCAATGATAACAAATTATGTTTATTAACAAGTAATCAAAAAGTGGTAAATTCTCTAAGTCAAATTGCCGAAAAAACTGTAGTTAAAATCAATGAAGTAAGTCCACAAGTTAAAAATATTGCTAATGAGGCAATTCAGAGTTTAAATAACTTACAAAAACAAAGTTTAGAAACAGCATCTCAATTTAAACAAGATATTACTAAACTTACTGAGCAAGTCAGTGACTCTTTGCAAACAAATACTGATAAGACTATTCAAAATTTAAACGAAGCTACTCAAAATTTTGCGGTTCACATTAATTCAATCACTGAAAAAAGCCAACAATCACTTAATAAAACGATTGAAAAAGCAGAAAATGTTACTAATCATTTAGCCGAAAAATTAAATATTTCTCTAGATGTTATCTTCGATAATTATTTTCAAGATAAACCTTTTTTCAATTGGTGCTACCATCACCCTATTTTTGCTTTTATTCTTGCTTTACTCTCCATTTTCTTATTGTTTACCATCTGGCAAACTATTGTTGAGTTATTAAAACAAATAATTATTGGAATTTTAAGAACACCTTGGTTAATCAGTAAGTTTGTGTTTTTAAAGTCAAAACAAGCCAACTCAATTAATAATTTATCTAATGGAGACAATCAGCTTAAAATCCTACAAAAACTAGATCGTCTTGAAAAACAGCAACAAGAAATTTTAGAAAAAATCTCAAAATTTAAAGAATAAGGTTATTTTGGTTTGTAGTTCGTGGTTATTCTTCATCCTTCATAATTCATAATTCATAATTCTTAAGATGAAGTAAAACCAACATTTTTACCTAATTTCCAAAGTAAACCAGAGATAAAATTAGTTAAAATATGAGCTATAATAGGAACAGCTAAATTACCAGTTATTAAGCCTAAATATCCTAAAACACCACCAATAATAGTTGCCCAAACCACATAAGGCCATTGTTGTTCGCCGCTTAAATGTAATACCCCAAAAGCAAGACTAGAAACGATTAAAGCAAGAGTATTTAAACCTAAAGCGGGTAACATCACTCCCCTAAATAATAATTCTTCACTTAATCCGGGTAAAAGTCCTAACCAAAGTAAATCTGGCCAAATTAAAGGTTTAATCACTAATTCAAGATAAAAGTCCGCACTGCGACGATAACCTGGCCACAACCGATATATAATGCCACTACCAATAGTAATTCCTACAGCTACAATTAACCCTAAAAATAATGCCTGTAAAGTTAATTCTAGGGGTAACATTTCTACAGAGCCTAATTTTTGCCAAACTTTTGCCACTATTAACAATAATAAGGCAGTTATAGCCATCACACCTAAAATCTGAGTGCGTGTCAAAGGTTCTATTTCGGGGGTTTTAGGATTAGTCACTGATTTATAATGAATGTTTCAGAGAGGATAAAGATAAACTTAATGCTTGAGGATTAATACCTGTACGATGAGCTACCAAATAACCAATCGCCTCTAAATAAGATTTTACCTTAATAACATTAATTCCTAACATTTCTGGTGTAACATTTAAGGCTGTTTGATTTTCTTCCACCGCAATAATTATCGTTTTACTATTACTCAAACTCAATACGGTACTACCTCCACAAGCATTGGCTGGAATAACCACCGCATCAATTTCATCTGCCCAAATATCCGTAGCTCTCTGATGATTTGATTTAGTAATAAACCCAGGAGCGCAACTCAAACCCACTAAAACACAGGGCAAAAAAGTATAACCTAATTCTTCAGCCGCCGCACGGGGAGACAAACCAGCATCAATGGGTAAAGGTGGTAAAGCGGGAGCATGGGCGCAAGGAATTTGAAAATTACGGACAATTAAATGGGAAATAACCGCTTCAGCCCCTGCTAATCTGTCAACTCCTGCTCCGTGACGATAATCTTGTAAAGCCTGAGTATCTGCATCCTCTGGAAATTTTGCCACTACTGCAATGGCTTCTACATTAGCTTGATTAATCAATTTGTCTGCTGCCCTAAGCAGACTGCCAGTATTCCCAATTGTCCCCCAACTTGCCCCCGATGAGGCGATGCGTAATTGTACTTGTAGAGGTGCATCAGTAATTAAATAATCGGTAATATTTAAGCCTAAAGTAGCTCTAGTTGCTTCTGCTGCTTGAATGTGGCGTAACATTAAATCAGAGTCTATGCCTGAATCTAAGATTAATCCTACCCTATTTTGTTGAACGGGACGTAAGCCCCAATTTCCCCTAGCAAACTGATCTAAAGCATAACCTTCCACATAAAATATATTATCCTGCGACCAATATAATTGAGCACCATTAAGTACGTTAGGATGGGTAATTAGGCGATCGCAAATTTGAGACATTGTTCTAGCTACCGGTAAAGCGTCTCCAGCATAACCACCAATAGCTGCGCCTATGCCGGTAGGTACAATTAAAACTACAGTAAACGGCGGTTTGATCACGATTCTGAGGTAGTTACCACCGCTTCAACTATGGCTTTTTGTTTTTCCTCATCCACTTCTGTGATTGCCCAACGCAAAGGCTCGCCTGTTTTTTGTAATTCAGTTTCAATAGCTTGGGGTAACTTTACTGGAGTTTCCTGTAAATCAATTTCAGCCGTAATAAAGTGAGTAGTCATAGTAATTAATTAATTATCTGGATTTTCCTTGTCAATTATATAGCTTTTAGTAGGGTGGGCATTGCCCACCCTAGCTCTTCTAGAACTTTTAAAGAAGTAAAAGCCCCAAAAAATTTGGTTGTCCCATTGCGACTTTTGACTTGACAAGGCCAAAAGCTAGATGGACTAGTTATTCTAAGTTCTTCTGCTACCATATCAACTATTGTCCATGAACCTTGTCAGTTAATATTGCGGTTTTTTTCAATTTCCCTCACCCAATGTTTTATAGTTTAATTCTTCTTGTTTATAGTTTGGTTGTTGTCTTACTAACTCGATTCCATCAATAATTTCTCGATTTGCTTTTGCTATTGTAGCTGTTACTACAGTTTGATAGCGACTCATCAGAGGTATTTAAAATTGTTATTTATACAACAAAATTGTTGTGTTATCCTGAAAATGGAGAAAAAAAAGAGGTTAGTAATATGTCCCAAATAATAAATAACAAAGAAAAATTATGGTTTCACCAAACTTTAATGCCGACGGAAATTTCCCTCCAGGAAAGCACACTTCCACTTGGGAAGAAGCTAGGAGAAAGCTAGCTTTTACTTCCCGTCGATTAGTATTATTTAAACCATGATTTTGAACGAACGCCAATATGGCATAACTAAAAGCAAAATCCAAGAATTTGAACAGGCCTTAGCTAAACTGACTAACAGTTCTGTGCCAGAAACTCGCAACGAGCAATTACGCCACAAATCCTACCTCGATACCATCAACAATCAACTTGAGGTATTTAGAAAGGAAATAGAAGAATATGAACAACTTAAAAAAGGTGACATTAGGAGTTTAAAACTCGATTCCTTTGAACAGTTACCAGAAGCCCTCATCAAAGCACGGATTATTCGTGGTTTGACCCAAGCACAATTAGCAGAAATCTTGCAGGTTAAGCAACAGCAAGTTCAGCGAGATGAAACTAACAAGTATGCCAGTGCTAGTTTTACTAAATTATTAGGAATCCAGAAAGCTCTTAATTTAGAAGTTAAAGAAGAATTAATTTTTAGATAAAAATGAAACAATGTAGGGTGGGCATTGCCCACCTTACAACTAATTAAGGAGCACCAAATTGACGCTGATAAACCTCTTCTTCTTTTCCTGATTCAATTTTGAGATTTGAACGAGGATAGGCTACACAAAGAAGTACGTAACCTTCTTTTTGTAATTCGTTAGATACTCCCATACCATCAGTTTGATCGACTTCACCCTCTCCTATAATTTGAGCAGCGCAAGTAGTACAAACGCCAGCATTACAGGAATTAGGTAAATCTATACCTGCTTCATCAGCAGCTTGAAGGATAGTCTTATCTTCTGGTACTTCAATGGTATAAGATTGTCCTTGATGATTTATTCCAACAGTGTATGTATTTGACATTGATTAAAAATATATTTTCGGGTTAGTCTCGATCTAATTTAGCCCTTCTTTGACACTTATATTGTAAAGAAACTTGACTAAACTTAAAATTTAATTACAGAATTGCTCTTTTTTAGTTTTTATCAAAAGGATAATGCTAATTTGCTCTTTATATTAATTAAAAAGCAAGGTATTTAAGCATTATGTATGACAAAGATTTAATTGGTGCAGGCATTATCTCAGCTTTAGGAGCGGGTGTTGTGACATCTTTTGCCGTTAGTCAAGGTCAACATCCCATGTTAGCATTACTAATCACCGCCATAGCAGGAGGTTTTGGTGCTATGTGTCATAAATTAAATCTAATTTAATTGTATCAAGCTTAGAAAATGGTTATTTATCAAGATTGTAATCTAGTTACTTTTTTTTTATAACTTTTTATTGTACAAAATATAAGCAATGATAATTTTTTATCATTAAACCAAACAACTATACAAAAAAAAGAATATTATGTTGAGTGTAGAAAAAAAACCTTCTAAGTTAAAAGTATCGAGTGCTTCTAGAAATCGTCGGTTATCTTGTTTATTCCTAGCCAGTGCAGTGGGCGTTGTCGGAGTGAGCGGAGAGGCTTGTGCGAGTGAGGTACTGAAAAAAGGGGCTAAAGGTTCAGAAGTCTTTAAGTTACAAGAACATTTACAACGTTTAGGCTATTTAAAAGATAGTATTACTGGGGTTTTTAATACTGAAACCGAAAGAGCAGTAATTCAGTTTCAACAAGCTAAGGGATTAGCGGCAGATGGGATTGTTGGTCTTCAAACCAAATCTGTTTTATTCGGTGGTCAAGGAAAAGGCTTAAATATTGCCAATATTGGCTCCCCTCGCTCGAAATTACCCCAGTCTTCTGGACCTTTACCCGTGCCTGCTCCCCCTCCCATAGGGAATGTCTCAAATAATGCGGTGGTGCAATATCCTCCGGATAATGTCACGGCACAAAACACCGTTGTTACCGTTAAACCAGTAAATCAAACTCAAGTTATAGCTCTGACGACTACCAAAACACCAACAAATCCGATTTTATCTGTAGCAAATAATCGCAAATCCTATTTGTATTCTTCACAAAAGTTCCATAGAGGCGATCGCCATCAGGGTGTTGTTTTATTACAACAAGAATTACAAAAAAGGGGTTTTTATCGAGATAAAGTTGATGGTGTTTATGGCAGCAGTACAGAAATAGCAGTAAAAGCATTTCAAAGAGCCAATAATTTATCTTCTGATGGAGTTGTTGGGATGCAAACTTTAGCTTATTTTGCTAGATAAGATTTAATTTAGTTAATAGTTAGTAATTTAAAATAACTATTAACTATTCTCCATTAACTTAAAGCGTCTAAATAATCTCTCATACGACGACAGTTTTTAGGTTGACGTAGTTTTTGTAAGGCTTTAGATTCAACTTGTCTTACTCTCTCTCTGGATAACTCTAAAACACGACCAATATTAGCTAAAGAATGGCATTTACCATCGGTTAAACCAAAACGCAACATGATTACTTCTCTTTCTCGCTTGGTAAGTTCGGCTAATAAATAACCTAAGTCTTTTTGTAATGCTTCCCTAATTAATAATGTTTCTGGAGAATCTATACTTGTTTCCAGCAAATCCACCAGTTCGGTATCTTTTTCATTACCGACTTTCATATCTAAAGAAATAGCTAAGGGAACTTTTTGAAAAGTTTCTCTAATTTCTTCGGGAGTCATATTTAATGAGGTAGCAATTTCTTCTATTGTCGCAGTTCTACCTTTGCTTTGAGATAAATCTCTTTGAGTCTTTTTGATTCTGTTGAGTTTTTCCGTTATATGAACCGGAAGACGAATAGTACGACTTGTGGTTGCAATTGCCCTAGTCATTCCTTGACGAATCCACCAATAAGCATAGGTACTAAAACGATAACCTTTAGTTGGGTCAAATTTTTCTACAGCCCGCTCTAATCCAATTGTTCCTTCTTGAATTAAATCTAATAATTCTAAACCTCGATGTTGATATTTTTTGGCTACAGAAACAACTAAGCGAAGATTTGCTTTAATCATATTTTCCTTCGCCTGAAGACCTGCTAATTCTATATCCTCCAACTCTTTTACTGTAATATTTGCTAACTGTGCCCAACGAATTTTGCCCGCAGTTAAAACTTCTTTAAGTTGAGATAATTCAACTCCTAAAACTTTAGCCCAACGTTTAAGAGAAGGACTATGTCCTAACTTGGAGGTTAGCTGATGGCGAACACTTAAAAATTCTTGATAATCTTGTAAAATGCGATCGCCTTTTCTAGCCTCTTTTTCTCGAAGTTGCACTAACTTTATATAAGTTTGAAT
>CAYPSO010000075.1:21431-23158 GCA_964413275.1 uncultured bacterium
CGCCTTTTCTAGCCTCTTTTTCTCGAAGTTGCACTAACTTTATATAAGTTTGAATTTTTTGAGCCTCTGATACCTCTTGAGATTGACTATATAAAGGAATACGACCAATTTCTTGTAAATATACTCTTACCAAATCAGTGGTAAAACGACCTTTTTGAGAAGAAAAACCTTTTTGTGTAATTAATGATATATCATCTGCAATATTATCATTAATATCTATAGATGGTTTTGATTCTAGTGTTGTTAAAAATAAATCTGACATTTTAGTTATCTTGAAAAATATTTATAATAGTGACTACATTTCCTTCAAGAAAGATTCCTGAAATTTTTTTTCTAGGTGTAACAAAGTAAAAAAAAATCCAATCAATTTTGGGTGACTCCAAACACTAAATTTAATTTCTTAATAAATATCTCAAAAAGTTAGACAGGAAATTATGCAAAAGAGTTATTTTTGTAACAAAGAATAGTAGAAAACTTTTATTAACTTGATAAAATAAACAATTATTTAAAATGCTGGCTAGAGTTTGGAGTGCAACGGTTATCGGGATAGACGCAGTTAAAGTAGGAGTAGAAGTAGATGTAGCAGGAGGACTCCCAAAAACTGTAGTAGTAGGTCTTCCAGATACGGCAATACAAGAATCTAAAGAAAGGGTTAAAGCAGCTTTAAAAAATTCCGGTTTTAATTTTCCCGTTCGCAAAATTTTGGTTAATTTAACTCCGGCTGATTTACGCAAAGAAGGGCCGAGTTTTGATTTACCAATTAGTGTGGGAATTTTAGCAGCTTCGGAACAAGTTAACTGTGAATTACTCGGAGATTATTTATTTTTAGGAGAAGTATCTTTAGATGGTGCGTTACGCCCCATTACAGGAGTATTACCAATTGCCGCCGCCGCCGAAGAATTGGGCATTTCTGGTTTAGTTGTACCTCAAGATAACGCTCAAGAAGCAGCAGTGGTTAAAGGAATCTCCGTTTATGGATTTAAAAATCTTTCAGAAGTGGCTGATTTTCTCAATCAACCTCAAAAATATCAACCCGTAGAATTTAATTCAGGGGAAAATTATCCACAAACTGCTCTAAGTATTCTTGATTTAAAAGAAGTAAAAGGACAAAATCATGCCCGTAGAGCCTTAGAAATTGCTGCCGCAGGAGGTCATAATTTAATTTTTGTGGGGCCTCCAGGGAGTGGTAAAACCATGTTAGCCCGGCGTTTACCCGGTATATTACCGCCTTTGTCTTTTACTGAAGCATTAGAAGTATCTCAAATTCATTCGGTGGCAGGCTTATTAAAAAATCAGGGTAGCTTAATTCGAGAAAGGCCTTTTCGTAGCCCCCATCATTCGGCCAGTGGCCCTTCTTTAGTGGGTGGAGGCAGTTTTCCTAAGCCGGGGGAAATTTCTTTAGCTCATCAGGGTGTACTCTTTTTGGATGAGTTAACTGAGTTTAAACGCAACGTTTTAGAATATCTCCGACAACCCTTAGAAGATGGTTATGTAACTATTTCTCGGACTCGTCAATCTGTGTCATTTCCGGCTCAATTTACTTTAATTGCCAGTACCAATCCCTGTCCTTGTGGATATTATGGTGATAATATTCAAAAATGTACCTGTAGCCCTAACCAACGGGAACAATATTGGGCAAAATTATCAGGCCCTTTGATGGATCGCATTGATTTACAAGTAGCTGTAAACCGTTTAAAACCAGAGGAGATGATTAAAAATAGCTCCGG
>CAYPSO010000076.1:0-22683 GCA_964413275.1 uncultured bacterium
AATGACTATACTTTCCGACTTCTGAGTAGGTTTGAGTAACTTTAGTTGAGCGGTGCTTGGTTACTATGGCTGGGTTTTGTGGCTATTTATCTTTGGGAAAAGCTATGGGATTTGCCTCACACCGCTTACCTTTCCTCTTGGTTGCTAATTATTATTGCTGCTGGGGCTGTAATCGGTAGTGTAATTTACGAGTGTCGTCTCTGGTGTCGCTATCTTTGTCCCATCGGTGGGATGAATGGGATGTTTGCGAAACTAGCTGCCATTGAATTGCGATCGACTCAACAAGTCTGCGGTAGTCAATGTAATACTTTTGGCTGTTACAAAGGAGGAGAAGCAACACCTGTTAATTTTGCTAATGCTCTCTCTACTGAAGGCCAAGCGACTGATGGTTGTCCTCTTTATTCTCATCCCGCTCAATTATCAGATAATCGGGATTGCGTTTTGTGTATGAGTTGTCTCAAAGCTTGTCCTAATCGTTCAGTGCAGCTTAATTTTCGCTTTCCTGCTGCTGATATTTTAGAAAATCATCAAGGTTTTGCTGCTGAAGTTGCTTTGATGCTCTTACTATTCGGGGGAATATTTATGCACTATTCTGATCAAATTCTTAATTGGTTCGGTTGGGGAAATTTAGCGATTAATTCGGAAAATTTACTGATTTCCTTGCCTGTGGTTGCCATTTTGTTAAGTATTCCTTTTATTGCAACTTATCTCACCCATCAGTTAACCCGTCTCTTTGACCCTGAAATGCCTGATTATTTAACAATTATCTATGCTTATTTACCCATGACATTGGCGGTTAATTTTGCTTATTATCTTCCTGCGGCCATTACTGAGGCGGGAAAAATTTTACCTACTATCGCTCGCAGTTTTGGTTTTAGTGGTGAGGGTTTACTAACGATAACTTGGAGTATGGATGTTGCTATGTTTCTCCAAGGCGCAACCTTATTATCAATTTTAGTTTTTAGTTTATTTCCCTTAATCAAAATTACTAAACGTCCTTTTCTGAATAATCTGCCTCATATTGGCTTAATGAGTGGATTTATTTTTGTTTGTTTTCAATTAATGTTTTAAAAAAATTTTTTTATGCCTATTTATACTAATGTTACTGAAATTATTGGTCGTACTCCCTTAATACGATTGCCCAAATTATCTAAAAATTACGGTTGTGTTGCTGATATTGTTTTAAAGCTAGAAAGCTTTAATCCTGCTAAATCTATTAAAGATCGTATTGCCATTAGCATGATTAATGAAGCTGAAAAAGCTGGTTTAATCGAACCGGGGTTATCTACCATTATCGAAGCAACTTCTGGTAATACGGGGATTGGGTTAGCAATGGTATGTGCTGCTAGAGGTTATCGTTTAATTCTAACCATGCCAGAAAATATGAGCCAAGAACGTCTCGCCATTATTAAAGCCTACGGTGCAGAGATTATTACTACTGCTGCGGAATTAGATATACCGGGAGCGATCGCCCGTGCTAATGAACTTTTAGCCAGTATTCCCCATGCCTTTTCTCCCCAACAATTTAATAATCCCGCTAATCCTAAAATTCACTATGAAATGACTGGGCCAGAAATTTGGTCTGATACGGAAGGAAAAGTTGATGTGTTAGTAGTTGGAGTTGGTACTGGTGGGACTTTAACAGGTATTGGTCGATACCTCAAGCAAAAAAAACCCAATCTAAAAATTGTGGCCATTGAACCAGTGAAAAGTGCTGTTTTAAGCGGTAAATCATCGGGTATTCACGATCTTCAGGGTATTGGAGCGGGTTTTATTCCTAATGTGTTGCGAGTGGATTTAATTGACGAAATTATTCAGGTAACGGAGGAACAAGCTTATGAAATAGGTAGGCGTTTAGCGCAAGAAGAAGGGATTCTCAGTGGTATTTCCACCGGAGCAGTTGTTTATGGGGCATTAGAATTGGGGAGACAACAGCAGTATTGCGATCGTCTCATTGTCGCAATTCAAGCTAGTGGTGGAGAGCGTTATCTTAGTACGGCGATGTTTGAAATCTAAATTAGTTTTAGTAAATTTTGACAATTATTTTTAATAAAAAATAAAAATAATTCTAGAAAAATGTAGTTTTTTTTACTTTTTTATCTTTTTTTTTGGTAAAAACTAAAAATAATCTGTAAATTTTCTTAATTTGATTTAATTTGACCAATTGTCGTTTGCTTTAACAGAAGAAAATCTGTTACAACCAAATTGATAACTGTATTTTTTCTATTTATCCTCAACAAGTTAAACAAGTTATTATGATGGATTTTCTTTCTAATACCGTGGCTTTGTCACGTCTTCAATTTGCACTTACGGCCATTTTTCATATGCTTTGGCCAGTATTAACTACTGGTATGTCTATTTATTTGGTGATTATTGAAGGACTTTGGCTCAAAACTAAAAACATTGATTATTACCATCATGCTCGTTTCTGGTCAAAACTCTATGTCCTTAATTTTGGTATTGGAGTAGCTTCTGGATTGCCAATGGCTTTTCAATTTGGTCTCAATTGGGCTCCTTTTTCTGAGTCAGTAGGAGATTTTTTTGGCACAGTGTTAGGTTTTGAGAGTACGATGGCTTTTATGTTGGAAGCTAGTTTCCTTGGTATTATGCTTTTTGGTTGGGAAAGAGTTCCTCCCCTAATTCATTGGCTTTCTACTATGTTGGTGGCTTTTGGGGCTAATCTTTCTACTTTCTGGATTTTATCGGCTAATTCTTGGTTACAAACCCCTGCGGGTGGTGAGTTTGTCAATGGTAAGTTTGTGGTTCAAAATTACTTTGCAGCTATTGCCAATCCCTTTATGTTTAATAGTTTCCTCCATATGTTTTTCGCTACTTTGGAAACATCTCTTTTTGTTATTGGCGGAATTAGTGCGTGGTATCTAATAAATCAGCGTAATACTGAGTTCTTTAGCAAATCCCTTAAGGTAATTTTAGCCTTAGCCCTGATTATTGCACCGTTACAAATTTTTATCGGTCATTTAAGTGCCGAACAAGTTTACCACTATCAACCTACCAAGTTAGCTGCTATGGAAGCACAATGGGAAACTATACCTGCTGGGGTTGCTGCGGATTGGAGTTTATTGGCTTTACCCAATGACAAGGCTGAAAAAAATAACTGGGAAATTAAGGTCCCCGGAGCATTAAGCTATATTTTAGAGCTTAAACCTACCCTAGGGGAACCAGTTCAAGGTTTAAAAAGTTGGTCTCCAAGCGATCGCCCCCACATGGTCGGTTTAATCTACTATTCCTTTAGAATTATGGTCGGAATAGGACTATTTTTAGCCGGTTTGATGGCAATTACTGTTCTGCAATGGTTCCGAGGAAAATTGTCAGCCCTAGAAATAACTGGGCAAAAATGGTTACTCAGAGCTTGGATTTTTGCCGCACCTTTAGGATATGTTGCGGTGGAAACTGGTTGGATTGTACGCTGTGTCGGCAGACAACCTTGGATTGTCTATGGAGAATTGCGCACCGCAGAATCTGCGTCTAATTTGCCACCGGGAGAAATTCTGTTTTCTCTGACTGGTATAACTCTGATGTACATCGTCTTTTTAATTGCAGCCTTGTATTTTGGCAGTAGAATTGTGCGCAAGGGGCCAAATTTAGAATTGCCACCACCACAACTAAAGCTTGTTTTGCCCTTAACCCACGAACCCGATAGCCGTCCCACAGAAGTTTAATAAAATGAGGATAAAATGAATAATTTAGAACCTTTACAACCTCTACAGGAATTTTTACCTCAAGTCTGGTTTTTTATTTTAGGACTATTTCTATTTCTTTATGTCCTACTTGATGGTTTTGATTTGGGAGTAGGTATTTTATCTTTAACTGCCAAAGGTGAAGAGCGTCGCGATATTTTAATGACGAGTTTGGGCAATGTTTGGGATGCTAATGAAACTTGGTTAGTGTTAATGGGTGGTTCTTTATTTGGCGCTTTTCCTTTAGCCTATGCCACAATTTTAAATGCTCTCTATATTCCGGCTGTCGTTATGGTGGTTGGCCTGATTTTAAGGGCGGTTTCTTTTGAATTTCGAGAAAATGCGAACCGTAAATTCATTTGGAATATTGCTTTTGGTGTGGGCAGTTTTTTGGCTGCTTTAGGTCAAGGTTTTGCCCTTGGTAGCGTTTTTGAAGGTATTACTGTTGATGCTCAGGGTCATTTTGTTGGCGGAATTTGGGATTGGTTGACTTGGCGTTCTATTATAGTTGCGTTAACTTTAATTCAAGGTTATGTATTAATTGGTTCTACCTATTTAATCCTCAAAACCACTGGCGAAATTCAAAATACTCATTACAAAACTGCTACTATCGCTACTTGGACTACTTTAGCCGGGGCAATTTTTATCACTGTTACAACTCCTGTTCTTTCCGAACAAGTGCGATCGCAGTTATTTACAGCACCCCTAATCTATATTTTTGCATTAATTCCTATTTTAGGGCTATTGTTAATTGGATTACTCCTAAGAAGTTTGAAACGAAAAGAAGAAAACTCTCCTATTATTTTTACATTTCTAATTTTTTGTTTATCTTTTATTGGTCTGGGATTTGTGATTTTCCCCTTAATAATTCCCCCTAGTGTGACAATTTATCAAGCGGCCGCTGCTCCTAGTTCTCTTGTTTTTATGCTCACTTTTATTGGTTTTTTGATTCCTATAATGTTATCTTACAATATTTATAATTATGTAGTATTTCGAGGAAAAATTACTTAAAATTGCATTTTAAGTAGGGTTTGCTGAATAAAGATGAAATCTTTTACTCAATTTATATGCGATCGCTCTTTTGAACTTAATCCTCTAGGTTGCCCTTATCGGTATTATGATAGATAATAATAGATTAAGAAATTTAAACTTTTATAAACTAAACTTGACAAAAATTACATAACAAATAGTGAATCAAAACAAAATTATGTCTTCTGCAACAGAGACAATATATGGCCAGTCAAGGCGTTATAATGCGAAAGCAATTGCCTCTTACTACCGCTATCGGCCTTGGCGAGTTATCTGGCGAACTTTAACAATTCTCTGGTTTTTTGGCACATTTTGCTTAAATCTAAAACTAGATGAGTGGAGCAATAAAACTGAAACCAATAAACAAGAACGAGCTACCGAAATAAGAGAGATTTTAACTTATTTAGGCCCTACTTTTATTAAAGTAGGACAAGCTTTATCCACAAGGCCTGATTTAATCAAAAAAAACTTTTTAGTAGAACTAATTAAGTTACAAGATCAATTACCTCCATTTGATAATGAACTTGCTTTTGCCATCATTGAAAGACAATTAGGACAAAAAATAGAGGAAATTTATCAAGAAATATCTCCCCACCCCATTGCTGCTGCTAGTTTAGGCCAAGTATATCGAGCCATATTATATACGGGAGAAGAAGTTGCGGTAAAAGTACAACGACCAAACTTATATCCTCTTTTGACCTTAGATTTATATTTAATGCGTTTAGGAGCATCAATATTTGCCCCCTTATTACCATTAAATTTAGGTCATGATTTAAGTCTTATTGTTGATGAATTTGGTACTAAACTTTTTGAAGAAATTGATTATATAAATGAAGGAAAAAATGCTGAAAAATTTGCCTCAAATTTTGCAGGAGATCCAGAAGTAAAAGTTCCTAAAATTTATTGGCAATATACCAGTAATAATGTCCTAACTTTAGAGTGGATTAATGGGGTTAAATTAACTGATATTGAAAAAATTAAATCCTATGGTTTAGATCCCAATAAAATTATTAAAATTGGGGTAACATCTGGATTAAAACAACTTTTAGAACACGGTTTTTTCCATGCCGATCCTCATCCTGGTAATTTATTTGCCCTGGCCGATGGTAGAATGGCATATATTGATTTTGGCATGATGGATCAGCTAGATGAAGATACAAAAGAAACCATTGCTAGTTCAGTAGTACAATTAATTAATCAAGACTATCAAGCCTTAGCAAAAGATTTTGTTAATCTTGGTTTTTTAACACCAGATATAGATATTCAACCCATTATACCTGCTTTAGAAAAGGTTTTAGGTAATGCTATTGGTGAAAGTGTAGGTAACTTTAATTTTAAAACAATTACTGATGAATTTTCAGAATTAATGTACGAATATCCTTTTAGAGTACCTTCAAAATTTGCTTTAATCATTCGTTCATTAGTGACACAAGAGGGATTAGCTTTAAGTTTAAATCCTAACTTTAAAATAGTCGAAGTTTCTTATCCCTATGTATCAAGAAGATTATTAACAGGTGAATCTGAAGCATTAAGAAGAAGACTTCTAGATGTACTATTTAAAAATGGAGAATTTCAGTGGCAAAGATTAGAAAATATGATTCAGATAGCAAGAGCCGATGATAAATTTGACTTGCTACCTACTGCACAATTAGGATTACAATATCTCATGTCAGAAGAAGGACAATATCTGCGCCGTCAATTACTACTTGCTTTAACACAAGACGAAAGATTACATACAGAAGAGGTACAGCGTTTGTGGGAATTAATTAAAAATGAATTTAAACCCCAAAGATTATTTGATGTTGCCTTTGGTGTATTTAAAGATTTTTCTTCTGAAACTGTAGCTAATGTGGTTAAAACTGCAACAATGTCTAGATAATTGACGAAAATTAATAAGTAGGTAAGGGTAATTAAATGTAAAATGGTGGGCAATGCCAAAAACTCTATCAGCTTTATGCATAGATTTTCATAAGCATTTTCCACCCTAGGAGTATTTTTTTAACATCGAGGGACTTGTACTAAAAATTGTAGTGATTAATTTTTAATAATAAAATGGAATCAACTGAAAAAATAAATTTAACAGAACAAGAATTGAGTGAGGCTAGACAATATTCACGTTCAGAAGTAGATTTAGGAATTATAGTTGAATTAGATATAAAATTTGATGATTCTGAATCTCATCAAATTTTAAGAGGTATTGTTTTTGATAGTTCTTTTGGAGGTTGTGGAATAATATTAGTTAATAAAAATATTAACATACTTGAACAAAACCTTATTTGCTATTTAAGAATTCCTGAAGAGATTAATATTCCTATTAAAGTCAGAATTGTTTGGCTAAAAGAAATACATAATAATATTTTTAGATGTGGACTTGAATATATGAACTAATATAGTGATTTAGATTTATTTGATGAAATTTAATTATTATTTTAACTTTTAACTCATAACCAAACAGAAGATAATCAATTACTACTTAAATCAAGTATAATCCCATTTAGTTATTTAGTTGTCAATTAACAATCAATAATAAAGCAATAATGATGTATTACTATTTACCACAGCCTCCTTTTTTACTAATAGCTTTTGGTTTTTTTATTGCCATAACTTCTGGTTTAGCATTTGAGGCTACTCTTAAGGAAAAATATCAGGAATGGTTAACAGATAAGCAAGAGTTAACCCTAGAAATTATTAATAAGTCTTCTGTAAAAATTCCTTTTTTTGGAATTTGTATAGGGATTTGTATCTTTTTATCTGCGGGATTAGAAATATTTAATGTTAGCAGCTTGGTTGGATATATTTTATCTATTCCAATGACTATTTTTATTGGTAATTTAATTTGGCAACAGTTAGGTAAAGTTTTACTTCAATTAAAAGAAGGAGGATCAAAAGCCATAGATTTAGATGCTTACGAGTAATTTTCTCTGAAATTCAAAAAGGTGGATATTATCCACCCTAAATATTGTTTAAAATTATTTTATAAAAATTATTTTAAGAGATTAAGTATAATCACTAAAAAATCATCCAACTTGTATCATCAAGTTCTTCTTCATCACAATCAACTAATTCATTTTTAAGAGAATCATAATATAAAGAATCTTCCCATGATTGTTCAAAAGTTTTGGTATTGTTATTTAATTGATTGGAATTGATATTTACTAAAATTTCTTGAAACATAATCTTTTTCCTTTAAAGTCCATAATTCTATTAAACACTAAAACACAAAAAAATGTGACCTAGATCGCAAAAATGTTTGATTCTTTACACTCCGTAAAAACACTGATATTTTAATACCTAAATGTAATTTTTGAAAATTAATAACGATTGATTTTTTTCAGTTTTTCCCAATTTTTTCAATACAAATACGGATAATTTGTTTTTAACTCAGAAATTAATTTAAGTAAAAAGAACAATATTTGTTTTTAAAAAAAACAATGATTATCAATACAATACTTAGTGGCATAAGAAAAAATAATTAAAAAAGTAATTAATATAAAAAATACAAATAGATTTGGACAAAACCTAAAAGCTAACAGCTAACAGCTAACAGCTAATCTAATTTAGTTGTTCCAATTAAATACAATAAAGCCATTCTTACAGCTACTCCGCTCGTAACTTGTTCGGAAATAAGACTTATATCGGGATCATCCATTACATCAGAAGCAATTTCTACTCCTCTATTTACTGGGCCAGGATGTAATATTTTTACATTTTCCTGACATAATTTCAAACGCTGACGAGTAATACCATAATTTTGGTGATATTCCCTTAAACTTGGTAACAAATAATCGCCCATTCTCTCTTTTTGTAAGCGTAAAGTCATTACCAAATCTGCGTCTTGTAAAGCTGGTTCAATTTGCCAATGCAGAAATAATTTTCCCTCTTGATTTCCTTGTACAATATCCGCAAATAAATGGGGTAATAAAGTTGGTGGCCCTGCTAAATGAACTTCTGCACCTGCTACAGTAAGACTATAGATATTAGAGCGAGCTACCCTAGAATGTAGAATATCGCCAACAATAGCAATTTTCTTTCCTTTTAATAACTCTAACCGAGGATTATCTGCATCGAAAACCGAACAAATTGTAAATAAATCTAATAAACCCTGAGAAGGATGTTGATGTAAACCATCACCAGCATTGAGAATACTTACCCCTGATTGTAATCTATCCATTTCTGTGGCAATTGCATCCGGTACACCTGCTTGTTGATGACGAATCACCATAATATTTGCGCCCATCGCCAAATAGGTTTTTGCTGTATCTAAAATAGTTTCTCCTTTAGTCAAAGAAGATGTACTAGGAGCAAAATTAAGAATATCAGCAGACAGGCGTTTAGCCGCAAGTTCAAAACTACTACGAGTACGAGTTGAAGGTTCAAAAAATAAATTAGCTACTACTCTTCCCTGTAAAGTGGGGACTTTTTTGGTGCGACTAAAAAGCACCGAGCGTAAACTTGTCGCTGTTTGTAAAACTGTTTCGTACTCAGCAAAAGTAAAATCAGCAAGGGATAAAATATGATGTTTAGTCCAAGAAGTGGTTTTCGTCATTTCATTTATCAATGTTTAATGTTCAATATTTAATGTTTAATATTCAACGTTCAATGATTGGTCATATTAAAGGGATTTTATCAGATTAAAGATGAATTATTAGCAATTAATTGGGTTGCTGCTTCAGCATCTATAGGGCGAGAAAATAAATATCCCTGTCCTTTTTTACAACCTAACTCTATTAATTTTTGTAATTGTTCTTCTGTTTCTATTCCTTCAGCTACAATATTCATACCTAAAGTTTGAGCTAAAGTAATAATTGTTAAGATAATAGTATCACCACCTTTGTTCCTTAAACTCTTAACAAAAGAACGATCTATTTTGAGAGTATCTACCGGAAATTTATGTAACCTATCTAAAGAAGAATAACCAGTTCCAAAATCATCAATACATAAACCAATACCTAATTTTTGTATTTTTTGAATTAGTTCAATATGTGCTGCTAAACTTTTGAGAAAGCAAGTTTCTGTTATTTCTAATTTTATATTATTGGCAGTGACATTATTAGTTTTTAAAAATGTATCTATTCTTTCCCCTAAATCTATTTCCTGTAATTGATAAGCAGAAACATTAATATTAATTAATAAATTTTGGGCATGGGGAAAACTTTCTTGCCATTGCCTACTTTGCAGACAAGCTTTACAAAAAACCCACCAACCTATGCTTTTAATTAGACCTGTTTCTTCGGCAATAGGAATAAATTCGATGGGAGAGACAAAACCTTGAATGGGATGTTGCCAACGAACTAAAGCTTCAAAACCCAGTAAATTACCAGTATTAAGACAAATTATCGGTTGATAATATAACTGTAATTCATTAAATTCTATTGCTCTTCTTAAGTAACTTTCTAGTTGTAAACGTTTTAGTAATTTTTGTTGTATTTTGGGATTAAAAATAGCATAATTTCCCTTATCAATAGATTTAGCTTGATACATAGCAACATCAGCATCTCTCAGAATCTCTTCTGGTTTTTGATATTTAATTCCACTAGAAGTAATGCCAATACTGGCACTAATAAAGATTTCATAATTGTCCAATAAAAATGGTTGTTGTAATTTCTTATAAATATTTTTAGTTATTTTTAATGCTTCTTTAATAGAACTAATATTTTCTACTAAAATTGCAAATTCATCTCCCCCAAAACGAGCTATTGTATCTTTTTCAGTTAGGCATTCTTTTAATTTTTGAGCTACTTGTTTTAATAATTCATCACCGACTAAATGACCTAAACTATCATTAACTACCTTAAAACTATCTAGATCGAGAAATAAAATGGCATAATTATAATTAGGATCGTTAGAAGCTGATTCTATGACAATTTTTAACCTATTTATAAAAAATAAACGATTAGGTAATCCAGTTAAACCATCATGTAAAGCACCATATAAAAGCTGTTCTTCCGCCACACGACGTGCTGTAATATCTTCTACTGTACCTTCGTAATATAATAACTCACCTAATTCGTTATAAATATTCTTAATATTTTCAGATATCCAAATAATACTACCATCTTTACGATAAACTTGAGTTTCAAATTCTAATACTAAATCATAATTATTTAAGCTTTGAATTAAATCTTTTCTAGCTTCAGGATTAACATATAATTGATTTTCAACATTTTTCATATTTTCAAGTAAATCTTCAGGGGAATCGTAGCCATATATTTTAGCTAATCTGGAATTAACCTTGATAAATTGCCCGTTAATAGATATTTGAAAAATCCCCATACTAATATTATCAAACATCTTATTATATTTTTCTTCAGATTTAGTTAAAGCTTGTTCTGTTCTTTTTCTTTCCAATGCTAAACAAATTGCTGTAGCTACGGTACTTAACAAATCAATTTCTAATTTATGCCAAATATTTTTTTTGTGACAATGATCCAAACCGATAAAACCATAAAATTCTTTTTTAATAAAAATTGGTATAATCAGAATAGATAAAATATTCTGTGATGCCCAAAAAATGCTTTCACTTTCAGGAAAATCATCAATTAAACCAGATATTATTTCACCTTTTTCTAATATTTTTTGCCAACGAGGTAAATATTTTTCATGAATAAATTTTTTGATTTGATAACTATCTGTGTTTAAGGCAAAGTCACTGGCAATAAACTCCGCTCTTTTTTGGGTCGATATTTGTTCTAAATTGTTGAAGTAATTCTCAAAAATGTAAACCCTAGATACATCCAAGCATTTTCCTAAAAATCGAACTATTTTGCTATAAACTTTATCTTTTTCTTGAAAGTCTAATAATTCATGCTGGATGTTTAATAAAGTTGACAAATAATATTGTTGCTGCTCTAATTGTATATTTTTTCCTGTTAAATCAAACTTAATTATAATGATTTTTTCGATAATATTATCATCACTAATTGTTTGTATTTTTTTATATTCTACCCTAACAGATAAATAACGATTTTGTTTATTTTTTATTGTATAAATATCATTGGCATTTGCAGAAACAAGAAAATCTTTAATGTTTTCATAATTGGATGGGTCTAAAAAACTAGCTAAAGAAAAACCAACTAATTCTTGAAATTTATAACCAAAAAAATCTTCAAAAACATTCGATACATATAAAATTGTAGCTTTTTTATTGTACAAAGCAATCAGATCGGGAGAATTGTTTTCATCGTTGGCTTTATTTTCAAAATTCATAGTTATATGATAAACTCACAAAATTAGTGTAAATAATCAAAAAATTTTAATAATTACTTGTAACTAATTACTGATATTTTAATGCAGATATATCTTAACGCAAAATTTACAGATTAAATTAACTAAACTATAATAAAATGATAAATTGTTAGTTAACTATTAATTTTTTAGCCAAAATCGCTTAGTTTTATTGTACTTATGTTGGACTACTCTTTATCTATCACTCATCATTATCACCAACGAACTAAATACGCTCCAGAAACTATTGCTACTAAAAATAAATCTTTAGACTGGACTAAACAACCTATACCTTTTAAAGAATATAAAATTGGCAAAGTTTTTAATTTAAAACCTTATCTCTCAGATAATAAGGATTTAACTCTCGATCCTATTAACAGAGAATGGGAAAGATTATCTTTAATATTATTATGTAGTTATGGTTTAACTGCTAAATTACCTACCATGTTTGGTAGTTATGTGTATTTACGAGCAGCTCCCTCGGCAGGTGGTTTATATCCGGCAGAAGTTTATTTAATATCTCGTGGTACTAATATTTTACCTCCAGGACTCTATCATTATCAGCCTCAAAGTCATTCTTTAATTTTATTTTGGGAAAGCTCACTTTGGTCAGATTTACAAACAGCTTGTTTTAACAATTCTGTCTTAGAAAATACAAAATTAACCTTATTAACCACAGCTATTTTTCATCGCTCCGCTTGGCGTTATGAAGATCGGGCTTATAGACGTATATTTTTAGATACTGGGCATTTACTGGGTAATATTGAATTATCTTGTGCCATTAATAATTATCGACCTTATTTAATTGGAGGATTTAACGATCGCCAAATCAATGATTTACTCTACCTTGATTCTAATCAAGAAGCCGTGATTACAGTCATCCCTTTACAGGATTTGGAGCAATCCCAAGCCCTAGTCAAAAATAATTCAAAAACCTTATCTTCTGGTGTAAAAACGGAATATGAAAATATTCCTGATGGAGAATTACTGCAATATTTTCATCACGCAACAGAAATTAATGATTCTAATCTTTCAACTTCTACTAACGAAACTCAAACTCAATCTTTAGAAGATAAATATAATTTTCCATTTTGTCTAAAAATTTCTACCCAAATAAAACCCATAGAATGGTCAACCATTACTCAATCAAAAAAATTAATAGGGTTAGAAAATACTATTTTGAAAAGACGTTCTACCAGAAGTTATACAGGCGAAAATATTACCTTAGAAGAATTAAAATCCATATTACATTTTACTTATCAACCTCAAGATTATCAAGATCAAGGTTTGGATCGTTTTCCTGATTATTTCGATCTCAATTTAATTCAAACTTTTATTGCTGTTTCTGGAGTTACCGGTTTAGAGGAAGGGTGTTATTATTATGCACCACTAGCTCAAGAATTGCGTCAAATTCGCTTTAAAAATTTTCGCCAAGAATTACATTATTTGTGTTTAGGACAAAATCTAGGTCAAGATGCAGCAGTGATTATCTTTCATACCGCCGATTTGAATCAAGCATTAGCAAAATATGGCGATCGCAGTTATCGTTATTTACATATGGATGCCGGGCATTTAGGAGAAAAATTAAACCTAGCAGCAATTTATCTTAATTTAGGAGTTAGTGGAATCGGCGGCTTTTTTGATGACCAAGTTAATGATGTCTTAGGCATTCCCACCGATGAAGCGGTGATTTATGTAACCACCCTTGGTAAACCCAGTCAAAGTTAAAAAAATACCCACTCAAGCCAGAGGAAGGCGAGGCGCACCAAGAAGTAGAAAAGTAATAAATAACAATATTGAAATTCTCAATTTCTTCGACTGTTCCCTGTTCCCTGTTCCCTGACGAATGCAATTCGTCTAATATGATTGTTGGCGTTTACTGGTTCTGAGTAACATTATTACCAAAACGAATAAATGTTACCCAGTAAAAATCAAAAGAAGTATAAAACTTCTTATAGATATTTTTCCAAAGTATTAGCCAAAGTAGTTTTAGGTACTGCACCTACTACCATATCCACTCTTTGACCTCCTTTGAAGATCATTAAGGTAGGAATACTGCGAATACCATATTGACTAGCAACATTAGGATTTTCGTCTGTATTAAGCTTAACAACCTTAACTTGTCCAATATATTGTTCCGCTATTTCATCAACCACTGGTGCTACCATCCGACATGGACCACACCAAGGAGCCCAAAAATCAACGAGAACAGGAATTTCACTGTCTAAAACATCTTCCTTAAAACTTGCATCTGTAACCGCGGCAGTTGCTGACATTACCTTATATCCTTTTTACTGAAATTGTTTCTAGCTAATAATATCAAATTCTACCATAGCCAAAACTTCGGCAACTAATCTAGCATATTTAAAGTCTATTAAGTTAAATAAAAAAGGAACCGCCCGAACTAAAAGTACGGGCGGAGTGTGGTGTGAGGAGTGAACGGAAACATTTGTCTCCGCCATCTCCATTTTAACGGAAAAATTCCTCTCTGCTCAAGTTTTTAAAAAAAATTTGAAAAATTTTAATTTTAATTGTCACAACGATATACTACGATCTATAAATCATGAAAAAATCAATAAACTTTTGAGTATAAAAAATACTCCCATCAGCAATTAATATTCTAATTAATGCCAGAACTTAATAATATTAAATTTTCACTATTATATATAAAAGGTAAAATCTAACAAAATCAATGAAAATTCTTGCACTCACCTGGGAATTTCCTCCTCGAATTGTTGGAGGAATATCTCGTCATGTAGCTGAACTATATCCAGAATTAGTAGAATTAGGCCATGAAATTCATTTACTTACTCTAGAATTTGGCAAAGCACCCGCTTTTGAAATAGTAGAAGGAATTAATGTTCATCGTTTACCAGTTAAACCCGGACATGACTTTTTTCACTGGATTGTCAACTTAAATGAAAGTATAGGTTATTATGGGGGAAAAATAATTATTGAACAGGGCCCTTTTCATTTAATCCATGCCCATGATTGGCTAGTAGGAGATGGAGCAATTGCCTTACAAAAACACTTCAAAACCCCCCTCGTTACAACCATCCACGCCACCGAGTATGGTCGTCATAATGGCATTCATAACCCTACTCAGTCCTATATTTATCACAAAGAAAAAATATTAACCGATAATTCCACAGCAGTAATTGTTTGTAGCAACTATATGCGTTATGAACTCCAAAGAGCACTACACGCTCCTTGGGAAAAAATAAGTGTTATTTATAATGGTATTAGACCTGAGAAAAAAAATCGCCATCCTGATTTTGAGCATATTAGTTTTCGCCGTTTATTTGCTGGCGATCAAGAAAAAATAGTTTATTATGTAGGCCGTATGACCTATGAAAAAGGTATTTCTGTCCTGCTCGATGCTGCGCCCCAAGTTTTAAATGCCATGGCAGGAAATGTTAAATTTGTAATTATTGGTGGTGGTAATACAGATTTTCTGAAACAACAGGCTTGGAACTTAGGTATTTGGGATAAATGTTATTTTACAGGCTTTATGTCCGATGGAGATTTAGATAAATTTCAAACTATTGCTGATTGTGCTGTATTTCCTAGTCTTTACGAACCCTTTGGTATTGTCGCCTTAGAAAGTTTTGCTGCTCGTGTACCTGTTGTAGTTTCTGATACGGGAGGACTGCCTGAAGTTGTACAGCACACTCAAACAGGTATTGTGACTCAAACTAATAATCCCCACTCCCTAGGGTGGGGTATTCTGGAAGTATTAAAAAACCCAGATTACGCTCAATATTTAATAAATAATGCCTATAAATCTCTAGAACAACGCTTTAATTGGAAAAAATTAGCTAAACAAACAGAGACAGTCTATATTTCGGTTTTGCAAGATAAGGGATAAACACAAAAAAAAGGGTCAACCCTAATGGTTAACCCCAAAGCTTGGGAACGCAATGGAATGATTACTTTTGAACAACTAATTTAACATTAGCGTTTTGTAAACCACGTTGTTTAGCTTCAACTAAGGTTTTGTTAACAGCATATTTCTGATTGATGGAGTTAATTAATTCAGTTTGATTATGCTTTTTAGCAACACCCCATAAATCGGCAATTAAATCAAAAGTTCCATCACTATTAGCAGACCAACCTAAATCGTAATCACCTTCGAGTACAGCAACGATGTCGGCACGAACACGCTGACCATTATAACCACGTACATCAGCTTCTGATTTAACGGTAATACCGAGGTCGGATAAAGCAGTTTTAAGAATAGCAGACTCAGTGATTTTAGTGCGTAAAGTGCTGAAATGAGACATTTTGGATTCCTCCAGTTAAGAATAGAATAAACAACAACTAATGAACTTTTTTGAATTGACAGCTTTTCGCTGACCTCTCATCCTGCAAATCGCAGGAGAAAGCCTGTTAAAACTCCAATCGCTGGTATTCAGCAACGGAGGCTGATGCAGGTCTAGCTCTTTGTCTAGCCCAATCTCTTAGGGCTGTTACCTGCTCAGTCATAGTCCGGGATAGAGGTAGGGTAGATTTAACCGCAGCAATTATATCCAACTGGGTAAACTCCCGATCTTGAGCAAAGGCCTCATACATAGAAGCGATAAGAGCCTGCTCTATCTCTGCACCGGAAAAACCTTCGGCTACCTTAGCTAGTTGTTCGATATCGAAGCGATCTAAATCAGAACGACGTTTACTAAGGTGAATCTTAAATATATCTGCCCTTTCTTCTGCATTGGGCAAATCAACGAAGAAAATTTCATCAAAACGACCTTTCCTGAGAAATTCACCGGGTAATCTTTCTACTCGGTTAGCCGTAGCCATAACAAACACTGGTGAGGTTTTTTCTTGCATCCAGGTCAAAAATGAACCAAAAATTCTGCTAGATGTTCCACCGTCAGAATCTCCAGAACCCGCCCCTCCAGCAAAAGCCTTATCAAGCTCATCTATAAATAAAATAGAAGGAGAAATAGATTCAGCAGTTTTAATGGCGTTACGAAGGTTAGCTTCAGAGCGTCCTACCATCGAACCATCATAAACTCGACCCATATCTAACCTTAGTAGGGGTAAACTCCAAAGACGAGAGGTAGTTTTAGCGATTAAGGATTTACCGCAACCCGGAACACCCAAAATTAACATTCCTTTAGGTTGGGGTAAGCCATATTCCCTAGCTCTTTCTGTAAAAGCATTAGAACGCTGTTTAAGCCACTTCTTTAGCTCTTCTAAGCCACCGACTCCAGCAATAGTTTCATCTTCTTCGATGTAATCTAGGATGCCATTACGGCGGATTAATTGCTTTTTCTCTGAAAGAACTATCTCTACTTCGGCTTCGGTTAAACGGCCTGCTTTAATCTGGGCTTTGCGATAGACTTTTTCAGCTTCGTCTCTGGTTAATCCCAAGGCTGCTTTGAGCAGTTTTTCCTTTGTTTCTGGATTGAGACGGCGATTTTTACCAGTCTTCTTGAGACTATCACTCAGAACTTGATCGAGCTCTGATAAATCTGGTAAGTCAAAGTCAAGAACTACAACCTCTTTCTCAAGTTCGATGGGTACTTGTTGTACCGGGGACATGAGAATAATGATTTTTTCTGTATTCTTGAAGCTGGCGATCGCATCCCGTAACCATCTATTAGTTCCGGGGGCATCAATAAAGGGATGCAAATCCTTAAAAATGTACAATCCTGATTCTTTTTGGCGTACTACCCACTCAATTGCTGCTTCAGGAGAGAGTGTATTATGTTGGGTAGTTTGCTTGGGTTGACCATACTCAACCATACCATGAGTTACTGTCCATACGTAGATACGACGATGTTCATCTTGACCCAGAGCTATCCTATGAATAGCCTCCTCTGCTCGCTCTTCCTCGTGAGTAACAAGGTAGATCAGGGGATATTGGGCTTTAATTAAGACACTTAGCTCTTCTTTCATGACACCGACCCTATCTAACTATAGTTGAATTACTCATGTTTCCACTTGAGTATTATTTCTTCATCCACAAGCCACCAATTCCTCTTGTTCGCTTGGTACTTGAACGGGAAAGTCCTCAGTTATGACGCTGGGTTGGTCTTTTAAAGAAACCATCTGGCCATCTCGCATCACCATCGCAGCTTCACATTCTGGACAAATATGAACTTGGTAGGTTCTGCCATAATCAGAGGCTTCCGTTTCTTCTATTACTTCAGGATGTCTTAGGTAAAAGGAGATTGCTTTTTCGACCATGGCTGACATTGTTTCCATTTCTACAGCAGCTTTAACTTTCAACTGTTTATGGAGTCCTTGAGGAATATATAGTGTGACTTTTTGCTTTTCCTGCATATCACTTTTGATTGACTTGTACCCTATGGGTATTTGATTTATAGATTATCTATTTTTTTTCTTGCTGTCAAGCAGTTAAGCCACTTTAATGGCAATATTGTAATATTTCGTTACATAAATTATCCCAAAAGCCCATTATCTCGTTAGTTATAAATTGCTGAATCAATTAAGCTGGCACTTCAATTTTTTCGTTACCTGCTAAACCAAAGGCTTGATGTACAGCTTGTAAGGCTCTTATTCCTTCTTCTTCAGCCACTACACAGCTAATTTTAATTTCAGAGGTAGCAATCATTTGAATATTAATCTTTTCCTCTGATAAAGCCGTAAACAAACGAGCAGCAACTCCGGGTTGTCCTACCATGCCTGAACCCACTATGCTAACTTTAGCTATATTCGTATCTTCTAATATTTCTTGAAAACCGACTACTTCTGCTAATGCTTCTAAAGCTTGACGGGCAGCAGATGAGTCTGCTTGAGCGACGGTAAAAGCAATATCCCGATGGGCAACACCATTAAATACACGACAACGTTGGGATTGAATAATCATATCCACACTAATATTCTGATCGGCCAAAACTCCAAATATTTCTGCGGCCATACCGGGCTTATTTGGTATGTTTTTAATGGCAAAACGGGCTTGATTTTTGTCTAAAGCTACACCCCTTACCGGAGGATCGTTATTACTCAAGAAATTAGTGGATATTTGCATGGGGGAACAATCAATTTCAAAAGCCTGACATAAAGCATTAATGGCCGTCTCGCAGTCTTCTTCAGCGATAACACAACTTACTTTAACTTCAGACGTAGAAATCATTTCTAAGTTAACCCCCACGGATGCTAAAGTTTGGAACATTTTCGCTGCAATACCAGGCCTGCCAATCATTCCCGCTCCAGCAATGGCAACTTTAGCAATTTTTTTCTCCACCATTACTTCTGCTTCATCGGAGGCGGGGGAATTTTGCGCTCGCAAAACAGGTGCTATGGCTTCGGCTACTGCTTCAGCTTGGTTTAACATCCCCTTAACTACAGTAAATGCAATATCATTACTATTGCCTTCGTGAATAGACTGAATAATTAAATCAACATCTACATTTTGCCGAGCGATTTCTCCAAATAAACGAGCAGCAACTCCGGGCTTATCGGGTACTCTCAAAAGAGCAATTTTGGCTTGATTAGAGTCAAACTCTACCGCATCCACTGCTTTAGTAATTTCTAAGCCGACGAGAGAGCGGGGAGATGGTTGATGAGAAGTCACGGTAGTACCGGGAGCATCACTCCAACTTGATAAGACGACTAAAGGCATTCCATAATTACGGGCAATTTCTACCGCCCTTGGATGTAAAACTTTAGCTCCTAAACTAGCCAATTCCAACATCTCATCTGAGGTGATTTCTGACATTAATTGAGCTTCAGGCACTAAGCGAGGATCAGTGGTTAAAATTCCGGGGACATCAGTATAAATTTCACATTTGCTTGCACCTAAAGCTACGGCTAAAGCAACTGCGGAAGTATCTGAGCCACCTCTACCTAAAGTTGTAATTTCTAAATCTGTAAAACTACTAATGCCTTGAAAGCCAGCAACCACAACCACTTTACCAGCATTGAGATGGTTATTAATTTTTTGTGTTTTAATTTCTAAAATTCTAGCTCGACTATGTTCGGCTTCTGTGACTATCCCGACTTGCGCCCCTGTCATGGAAATTGCTGGCTGTCCTATTTCCTGTAAAGCCATACTTAAGAGGGCAATGGAAACTTGTTCTCCGGTGGCAAGTAGCATATCCATTTCTCGACGACTGGGATTAGAGGAAATGTCAGCCGCTAATTTGACCAAGCCATCAGTGGTTTTTCCCATGGCTGAAACTACCACTACCACAGTATTTCCTTGTTTTACCGTTTTTGTTACTCTCTGGGCTACTGCTTTTATTCTTTCGACTGTGCCAACGGATGTACCACCAAATTTCTGGACAATTAGCGCCATATCTTTACTACCATAATGATTAAGAATCAAGAATCACTGGTAATCATAGCAAATGGGATTTAATCTGTCTTCAATCTTTACATTACTTTGAGATTTTTTATGGTGAGGAGTCAGTAGTCAGTTTTCCATAACATATTATTTTTATTTTTTTATTAAACGGGAGTTATTTATATTACGCAATTACCGATACAATTAATATTCTCCATTATTTGAGGTCAAATGATGACAAATCAAGTCAAACAATTAGATTTAACGCTGACAGAAAATGGGACAAATGTAGAAAAAAAATGGACTATTGAGGATAGCGAACATTTGTATCGTATTCAAGGTTGGGGAGAACCCTATTTTTCCATTAATTCTGTTGGTCATGTTACGGTATCTCCTCAAGGGGATAGGGGTGGCTCTTTGGATTTATTTGAATTAGTTGAATCTCTCAATCAACGTAATATTGGTTTACCTCTACTAATCCGTTTTTCTGATATTTTAGCTGATCGCATTGAACGTCTTAATGCTTGTTTTGCTAAGGCCATCGCCCGTTATAAATATCCTAATTGTTATCGAGGTGTTTTTCCAGTTAAATGTAACCAACATCGTCATTTAGTAGAAGCTTTAGTTGAATATGGAAAACCCTATCAATTTGGGCTTGAGGCTGGCTCAAAACCTGAGCTTATCATTGCTCTAGCCTCTTTAAAACCCACAGAAAACCCTAAAAATGAAAAATCCCAAGCGTTACTTATCTGTAACGGTTATAAAGATAAAGAATATATGGAAACGGCTCTTTTAGCTAATACTTTAGGACATCAAACAATTATTGTTATTGAACAGTTAAGTGAGTTACATTTAATCTTAGAAATTAGTCATAAATTAAAAATAGAACCTATCGTCGGAGTTAGGGCAAAATTACGCACTAAAGGTAGTGGAAGATGGGGAAATTCTACAGGGGATAGAGCTAAATTTGGTTTAACTATTCCTGAAATTTTAGAAGTTGTTAATGCCTTAAAAAATGCTGGAAAATTATCTAGTTTGCAGTTACTTCATTTTCATATTGGTTCACAAATATCCTCAATTAGTGTGATTAAAGATGCCATTAGAGAAGCCTCTCAAATTTATTGTGAATTAGTAAAATTAGAGGCAAATATGCAATATTTAGATGTTGGTGGTGGTTTAGCCGTTGATTATGACGGTTCTAAAACTAATTTTCATGCTTCTAAAAATTATAATATGCAAAATTATGCTAATGATATTGTTGCTGAAGTAAAAGAAGCTTGTGAAGAAAGAGAAATTGCTGCACCTATTTTAGTTAGTGAGAGCGGTAGGGCGATCGCCTCCCATCAATCTGTGTTAGTTTTTAATGTATTAGGTAGTAGTAATGTTTCTACTTCTCCCCCTATTTCTCTACCAGAAAAAGAACATTTAGTAATTCGTAATTTGTGGGAAACCTATCAAAATATTGACGAAGAAAATTACCAAGAATTTTATCACGATGCCATTCAATTTAAAGAAGAAGCTGTTAGTTTATTTAATTTTGGTTATTTATCTTTAACCCAAAGAGCTAGAGCAGAGCAATTATATTGGGCTTGTTGTAGTAAAATTCGGGAAATTATTATTAATCAGGAATATGTACCGGATGATTTAGA
Source organism: uncultured bacterium (assembly GCA_964413275.1). GTDB lineage: Bacteria > Cyanobacteriota > Cyanobacteriia > Cyanobacteriales > JAABRE01 > JAABRE01. Next base: position 21,858 of record CAYPSO010000076.1, read on the forward strand.
AGATTTAGAGCAAATAATGGCTTCAATTTACTATATTAATTTATCCGTTTTTCAATCTGCTGCTGATTCTTGGGCAATTGACCAATTATTTCCGATTATGCCTATTCATCGTTTAAATGAAGAGCCGAAACAAAGATGTATTTTAGCTGATTTAACTTGTGATAGTGATGGTAAAATTGATAAATTTATTGACTTAACCGATGTAAAATCATTGTTAGAATTACATAGTTTAAATGATAAACCCTACTATTTAGGAATGTTTTTAGTCGGTGCTTATCAAGAAATTATGGGCAATTTACATAACCTGTTTGGCGATACAAATGTAGTTCATATTCAAGTAACACCGAAAGGTTATGATATTCAATATCTAGTTAAAGGCGATACCATTAGCGAAGTTCTTGGCTATGTTCAATATAATCCTGAAGATTTATTAGAAAATGTGCGTCGTCTTACCGAAAAAGCTTTACAAGAAAATAAAATAACTTTAGAACAATCTCAATTACTGTTAGAAAATTATGAAAAGAATCTTAGGAGTTATACCTATTTGAGTTAATATAAATACTATTAGGTGATTTCTCGGAATAAATATCCCAGCAGACTCTCACTAACGGTGCGTTACGCTGGGGCTAACGACACCCTACCGTTATAAAATCTGGTAAAACCTTTTTTGAATTGTTATAATTAGGAATAGAAGAGCTATGAAAATCGAGGCTCACATTATGAAAACTATTCGCAATAATTCTTATTTTATTAAAAATTTAACCAATGTTAGTTTGATTTTTGCAATAATATTGGCTCTACCTTGTGATAACTTACTTTATTCTCC
>CAYPSO010000077.1:0-21968 GCA_964413275.1 uncultured bacterium
ATACAGAAAACCTGAATTTATCTAACTATTGCCTATTGCCTATTGCCTATTGCCTGACTTCTGCAAGAAGTCTAATAACTAAATTTCTTATTTGAGTTAAGATTGATAAAGTCGAGGCTTATCTAAACTCCTGTTCTAAACAATAATTGATAATCATAATGCCCTTACCTCGTCTGATCGTCCTTTTTATTGGCTTAACCCTTATTTTAGGGTTGATGTTGTGGTTGGTAAACTCCCTTTACCGACTATATATTCAAATAGCTTTCACCTCACCGTTACTTGCTAATTTACTTTTATTCTTATTAATAGCTTTACTGGGACTGATAATTTATTATTTTGTTTATTATTTTATTTTTTCTAATAAAAAAAAATCTTCTAAAAAAAGTCGTCGTTTCAATATCAAACTTCCTGCTGAAAAGAATTTAGCCGCTTCAGAAAACTTACAAGCAGTAAGAAAACAAGTAGATCAAATTCAAGATAAAGTAGCACAGGAAGCCTTATTAAAAAAATCCGCTCAAATTGAAGAAAATTTAACTAAAGGTGATTTAAAAGTAGTTGTATTTGGTACAGGCTCGGCGGGGAAAACTTCCTTAGTTAATGCTATTTTAGGAGAAATAGTTGGTAATACAGCAGCAACGATGGGAACTACAAAAACCGAGCAAACCTATCAGTTGAAACTTAAAGGATTAAATAGAGAAATTGTTATAACAGATACTCCGGGGATATTAGAAGTAGGGATTGCCGGGGGTGAAAGAGATAAATTAGCCCGTCAATTAGCAACAGAAGCAGATTTATTATTATTTGTAATAGATAATGATTTAAGACAATCAGAATATGAACCCCTACAAACATTAGCATCTTTAGGAAAGCGATCGCTGCTAATTTTTAATAAAATCGATCTTTACACAGAATCAGAAATTACAGAAATTTTAACTACTCTCCAAGCTAGGGTAAAAAGTTTTATTAATCCTAACGATGTCATTGCCACTGCTGCTAATCCTCAACCGGTACAATTAGAATACGGAGAAATGGTAACACCAACCCCAGAAATTACTTCATTAATTAAACGTTTAGCCGCAGTTTTAAGGGCAGAAGGAGACGATTTACTCGCCGATAATATTCTTTTACAATCCCAACGTTTAGGGGAAGAAGCAAGGGAGTTAATTGACGCTCAAAGACGCAAACAAGGTTTACAAATTATCGATCGCTATCAGTGGATTGGTGCAGGAGTCATTGCAGTAACACCTTTACCGGTAGTTGATATGTTAGCAACGGCAGCAGTTAATGCTCAAATGGTGGTAGAAATTGGTCAAGTTTATGGTTGCGAAATTAATAGTGAAACCGGCAAAGATTTAGCTGTATCTTTAGGCAAAACTTTAATTAGTTTAGGAGTAGTTAAAGGCGCAGTGGAATTACTGGCTAAAGCTCTACAATTAAACTTTACTACCTATCTAGTTGGTAAAGCGATTCAAGGAGTTACCGCAGCTTATTTAACCAGAATTGCCGGCAAAAGTTTTATTGAGTATTTCCGTCAAGATCAAGATTGGGGAGACGGAGGCATCACCGAAGTAGTACAGAGACAATTTGAATTAAGTCGTAAAGATGAGTTTATTAAAGGATTTGTTAAAGATGCAATTTCCTTAGTAGTTAAACCGATTAGTGACAACTTAATCCTTGTAGATAATTCAGAAGGAGAAGATGATGACTGGGAAAACCATCCCCAGAAAATTAAAGATGAATGGTAAATTTGTCCTTTGTTATTAGTCATTTACCAATAACTAATAACCAATAACTATTAACTATTAACTATTAAGGAGCGTTAGGTAAATCAAACAAACGATTATCTGGTAAATTACTAACCGCACGTTGTAAACTAGCTAATTGTTGATTATAGGTAACTACTGCCCTTAAAAGATTACCACGAGAACGAGTTAACTCACTTTGAGCATCAATTACATCCAATTGAGTACCCACACCTGCTTGGAAACGCAGACGAGCGAGTCTTAAGCTTTCCTCTGCTAACTCTACTGATTTACGGGCAGTATCAATATTGGTTTTATTGGCTTCAAGTCTAAAATAAGCATCTTCCACCTCAAAACGAATTTGATCCCGTTGCTGGGAAAATCTGGTTTCTGCAATATTTTTATCTACTTTATTTTGATCTCGTCTTGCTTTAGCGATGCCACCATCAAAGAAATTCCAATTTAATCTTGCACCTATAGCAAAACCATCAGCAGGCCCAACATCATCATTTAAAACCCCTAATACGTCATAATTAGCAAATAAACTAACTTGAGGTTTATTTGCAGATATTTCTACTAACTGTTGTTGATCCTCAATTTCTCTTTGTAAGAGAAACTGTTCTAATTCAGCCCGATTTTTATAAGCTAATAAAATACTTTGCTCTAAAGACAATGTCCAGTCGGCGGCAACTTCAATAGGATCGGCTGCCATCAATTCTACGTTTTGAGCTAAGCTAATAGTTTCTACTAATTGTCGTCTAGCACTTTTTTGTTCTGCAATAGCAATAGTTAATGCTTGTTGACTACTAGCTAAGTCAACTTCAGCCCTCAACACATCAAATTTAGTACCTAATCCTGCTCTTTCTAATAATTCTGCATCCCGTAAACTTTGAGTCGCTTCATCCACTGCCGCTTGTTCAATTCTTACTGAGGCATCAGCACCTTGGAGAGCATAATAATCTGTACTAACATCTAAAGTAATTTGTTCGGTAATTCTTTCTAAGTCTAGCTGATTAAAGCGAATTTGTTGTTCGGCAGCCTTGATTTGTGCGCCTCTACGTCCTCCTGTATAGAGATTATAATTTAATTCTAATCCTGTATTGAAAGAAGTATTGACTGAATCATCATCTAATAATGATTGACCTCGTTGTTCAGCACGTCGTATGGATAACTCAGAACTAGCAGAATCATTCCGGGTAAGATCCATTTGGGCACTGACGGTGGGATATTGCGATCCTAAAGCTTCTTTTAACTGTTTTTCGGTTCTATCTAAATTAAGTTGAGCTACCTGTAAATCTTTATTATTATTTTTGGCTAAATCAATTGCTTGTTGTAAGGTAATTGCCTGTATGTTATCTGCTGTTACTTCATCAACTTTGGTAGGAAATAATAAGGGATTGGAACTAGAATTAATATTTTCAGCAGAATCAGGAGTTTGTGTCTCCTCAGAATCAGGGGTTTGTGTTTCCTCAGAATCAGGAGTTTGTATTTCCTCAGAATCAGGGGTTTGTATTTCCTCAGAATCAGGGGTTTGTATTTCCTCAGAATCAGGGGTTTGTATTTCCTCAGAATCAGGGGTTTGTGTCTCCTCAGAATCAGGGGTTTGTGTCTCCTGTGGAAATAGAGGTATATTTTCTGAATTATTCTGAGCCACTACCTGAATTTGTCGAGAAGGGTGAGTTTCTATATTTAATAGATTATCAGTTGTTTGTGCAGTTGCGACTCCACAATAACAAATAATCCCTAGTGCTGTAGTCTTGGCTAAGATAAAATTACGCATAAATAGCATCAGTAGTATATCTTTATTTAGTATTTTAGGCGATCTTAACCCAAAGCCGTCTTAATTGAAAAGAATCAATCTGAATCATAGTGAAATTAAATCCTTATTCCTAAGTACCTAGACAAAATTAACAGTAGGGTGGGCAATGCTTACGGAAAAGTTGAAACTGTTATTTAGATATTCTTATGAGCATTGCCCACCACAAAGTTTTTGTACAATTAATTTTCTCCAGTTACTTAAACAAGAAAAAGAATGGCTTGAATTACATCGCAATTATAATCAACTTCAACCTAATTTAGAGCATTGGTAAGCAGTTAATCAGAAAGAAGATGAAAATATTAGCAAAGAGGTTCGTAAGGCGATCCCCTAATTAAGGGAATATAGCCAATTTTTAGAACAACTGCGAGAGATTATTCATTTTTTCAAAAAAGTTTAAAAAATATTAATTAATGTCAAGAATTATCTCAATAATTAATATTTGAGTGAAAAATATATAAACTTATAATAACCTAAAAATAGTTAACATTTAAAGGTAATTTATAACTATTAAAAATCTAATAAATTACTGCACTAGGTTTCAAGTCATAAATCAAGAGTTGAGAAAAAGTTCCTTTTGACCAATTGCTACTCCAACTTTTCTCAAGTCAGTGTCTTTAACGATCTCTTATCTGAACACTTTTCTAAAACTGAGAGAAACTAAAATGACTTCTACAAATGTATTTCCGGGTATTCAAAAGCATATTCCCATTATGGGAGATATTAATCTAAAAAGTCCCATTGCCTACAAAGCAACTCGATTAATGGCTAGAATTTTCAATGGGACTCAAATGGCATTGGCAGAAGCGTATATTAACGGTTTAGAAATACCAGATTCCCTATTTAGGGCACTGATACATACATCTATGCCCATTTTATTTCAATATTGTCCTAGCTTACTCGCTCCTTATGAATGGATATTAGAGGAATCAGATCATCTGGCTGAATCCTCACAAGAACTAATGAAGATTCAATATAATTTACCCCAAGCTATGCTTAATCAGATGTTGGGAGATTGGCAAATTATCTATCCTAAGTACAGCACAGGATTTTGGGAGCATGGAGCTATTGATCTAGAAGAATCCCAAATGCATATGATCGATCAAGTGATTGAACGACTAGGTATCGTTGATGGCGACCATATTTTAGATTTTGGCTGTGGCTGGGGCTGTGTACCCAATTATATTATGTCTAAGTTCCCTAATGTGCGGTTTACGGGGCTAAACTTAAGTCATCAACAGTGCGAGTATATGCGTCATAAAATGCAAGATCCTCAGAGCTACCTAAGTTCAGGTCGATTCATACTCTGTGAAGGCGATTTGAATGAAGTGGAGTTTACTGAAAAATTTGATAAAATCCTCTCAATCGGAGTTTTTTGCCATGTCGGAAATTTAACCAATGCCTTCCAAAAACTGGCATCTTTTCTCAAGGATGATGGCAAGGTATTCATTCATATCATCACTGCTCGCATCCCGAATAATATGTCATCTGGCTTTACCCATAAGTATATTTTTCCCCACGGCCGTTACTGGAATTATGATGCAATTCCCCATCATAACTGCGATCTTAAAACTGTCAGTCGATGGTATATGAATGGTATAAATTATCACAAAACATTGACAGCATGGTTGCAGAGATTTGATGATTCTCAAGAGAGTGTCAAATCTTTAGACTATGGAATGGACTACTCTAAGTTTCGTCGGATATGGCGTTTCTATTTACTCCTACTGGGGACAGTTTTTGCGACTTGCGATGGTGAATACAACGGCAATGGCCAATATCTGATGACTAAGGCATGAGCTGTAGATGATGAACTTTTTACAGCAGTTTTCAGCTTAATAGACCACAGTAATAATATTATTATTAGTAGGGTGGGCAATGCCCACCAAATCATAAAGACAATCAAAATTCTATTGTAACGCTGAGTTCCTTAGTTAATTTGGAGATTTAAAATGCCATTATGTGTTCCTTGTGTGCAAGCTCCACTTACAGAGTGGTCACAGGAAGTTGTCGTTGAAGGTGCACTGCAAGGTGCGACAGTTATTATCCGTGTTAATAGTCCTACAGGGCGTGAAGTCGCTAAAACCGTTGTGGGTGGTGGGCGCGATCGCATCAGCCTATTACCAGGCGAAGAACTTAGAAACGGAGAAACTATCTTTGTTCAGCAAACTTTAGGAAATGAATCTAGTCCTTGGACTGACCCAAATCTCGCAGTACCAGTTGGCGCAGCACCTGTGGATCACTCGAAGTTATCTCCACCAGGTTTTATTTCTCGCTTATTTGATTTCTCTGGTCGAGTTTGGATTGGTGGGACAGTTCCCGGAGCCGAAGTTACTGTTGAGCAGGTAGGCAGTGGAATCCCCTTGGGCAAAGGAATTTCTCGAGAGGAAGGAGCACGGCTAGCGCTAGCTACAGTAATGCGGGCTGGACAAACACTAAGAGCATTCCAACTAGCACCCCTTGGACGTAATCCACTTGCTGGGTCTCCGAAAGTACTGAATGGAACCGTTCAAGCTCTACCCGTTTCGCTGGGACAACCCCTTCCCACACCCCGATTGAATGGTGAAAACCCTGAAGGATGTGATGGTGCGATCCCAATTGGCGGCATTCTAGATGGAGCTGAAGTTAGTGTCAACCGAGTGACTGAAGGCGGCATTGAGAAGGCAACATTTGATGCGGAAAGCCTATGGTTCCTCCTCAGCAAACCGCTTGACCCTCAAGGCGGAAATTTGGAAGTAACTCAGGAAATTATCAATATACGTGAATGGCAACCCAGCCCACCGCTAAAAATAGAATTCCCCCCTTCTCAGACACCAGGAATTCCAAATGTTACCCCACTTTGTGCGGGAACACTTGCAATATATGTTAGTGGATTAGCTGAAGGTGCTTTAGTCACTCTTACCATTGCACCCGCTGGTGGTCAATCTGTTGATTACAAAGGACTTATACCGCCCAACAAAACAGACTTTTCATTTGAAGTTCCTCCAGTTCCTTTAAATGCACAAGTTTCGGTTGTTCAGGAACGCTGTAGCCTAAGTAGTGCCATTACTACGGTGACAGTCATGGAAGCAGAAGCTGTGAGTGCTGCAGAACTGGCAGAACCTTTGTACGAGTGTGCTCGCGTCGTTCATGCGGTAAAAGTACATCCTGGATCAAGGCTAAGAGTCTGGAGTCGAGACTCAGACGGTTTAGTACGTATGATTGGAGAAGTAATTCGTGCTGAACAAGATTCTGAGCAAATTGAGATAACACCTTACCTTGCAATCGGACAAACAATTTGGATAGAACAATTTTCCTGTGGTGGCCCCTGGTTGAGATCGCCAGACTATGGAGTTAAAAACGCACCACCTTTACAACCTCCGAATATAATTGTTCCTCCTATTGCAGGAGATCGGAGCGTCACTGTAGATGCTATCCCTGGAGCTTGGGTTGAAGTCTTCAGCCAAGAAAGAGATGGATATCAGCAAAGAATTGGAGCAGGGTTTGTAGATCCTATAGAGTCGAAAGTTCCTCTATGGAGATCACTCCATCAAGAAGCGATATACGCACGACAATGGTTTTGTGGAGATCTATCACGACCTGGAGAGGCATCTCCTGTCTTTCCAGGCGAAATCACTTTTACGCTGAGTAAGCCCAAGAAGTGGCCAGTTGTTACCAAAGAAGTGGTTTGGGATAGCGGGACATTAACACTCAGACATGATGGTTCTTGGAGTTTCACAGTTTCCGCAGAAAACAAGGATACGAAAGGTGATGTTGATATTGACTTCCAAGTATCATTGGCATTTGCTGTATCACCTAAATTTGGAACTGTTATTGCCCTTCCTTTGGGATCGCCAGGAAATGATGTTGGTGCTCAATACGGCAGAATAAATCAGGGATGGACACCAGCAAATACCAAAGCACGTTCTGGATTTTTTGCCGAATTCCTAGACGCAAATTACTGGCTAGAAGTTTTGAAAACATCTGCAAAATTTGAGTGGTTTGTTGCTGTTACGAATTACAGTTCTAAGCCGAAAGATGGGAAAGAAGACAAACCGAAAAAAGGAACACCGTAAGACGGATTTTACCTTGTTGATCTGGGAAGGCGGTGAGTTGTTAATTGCAGCGAGATCGGCGAGAAGCGAGTGCTAATCGCATCCTAATAGTCCCTCACACAGATCGAGCAGATCGCGTTCGGATTATCAGCGCACGAGAGGCAACCCGAAATGAGCGGAGGTTTTATGAAGATGGAGAGTAATCAAGAGCTACAAGACGAATTACGTCCTGAGTATGATTTTAGTAAAATGAAGGGTGGCGTTAGAGGAAAATATGTCGAACGCTACAGGACTGGAACGAATGTAGTGTTACTAGACCCTGATGTTGCTCAAGCATTTCCAACAAGTGACGAGGTTAATGAAGCACTTCGGCTGCTTATGCAAATCGCCCAAAGACAAAAGCCTAACACTGCCTTGGAGCCGACGGCCGAGGGGTGATCTGCTAAGAGTCAAGGTTTATTTGCGGCGGCTCAACTTCACCGTTCTGCCGCAACATCATCTGATTGAAAATTAGTAGTCCTAAAAGTCGAAAACTTCATGAAGTTAGGATTCCTATCCATAAAATGCTAGAGTCATTGCTAGAATTTATACTAGATATGGCTTTCAGAAGCAGCTACAGCAATATGGAATTATTTAACAACTAGGATAAATTGTTATAATAGAATGTCTTGAGTCAGATCTGGAACAGGCTGACGGTCATCAGTATTACCAGGTGTAAGCTTGAAAGCCAGTAGTTCTTCTTTGTCATTTGAGGGATCGAACGACAATATTTTTCAAAACTTTAATAGAAATCATCTACATCACAGAAAATTTCGGTAAGTTGGAATAACTCACACAAGTATTTATTAATTCTTCGATACCATTTACAGGAATTATTTTTGTTTTTAATTCTTGAGCAACATCATTAATACTTACATCGTCCAAAAATAATAAATCTCCATGTTTGAGCATAACTGTAGGTAATAAAATTCCCTCACCTAAGTTTTTATTTTTTAATCCCGTAATTAAATCTTCTCCTGTTAATAAACCAGTTACCGTAATTTCTTGTCCCCAATAATTACTATTTAAAGCTATTAAATTAACTTCTAAATTTTCTACTTGATTTAATCTATTTACTAGAGGTTGAAAAGCGTGTTCTACTGCATTACCTACTATCCAAGTTAACTTAGTAGATTGATTTAAACTTGGTGGTAGCATTTTCTGAGATACTTCTTGAAATTGCTTAATAAACTGACGAATAGAACCAACACCATTACCAATTTGAGGATAATCTTCATAATGAGATTCTGGTGGTAAATCTTCTTGGGCAATTAAAAACCATTCATCAGCTAACCAAGCAAAATTACTTCCTAATTCTTGAGAAAATTTCTGTTGCAATTTTTGGACTTGCTTAATAACTTCTCTCGCTTTTTGTTTACTCACAGGAATTAATCGATCTTCTTGGGGGCGAAAACGGGTTAAGCCTACAGGTACAACCGCCGCAGAAGCTACTGCCGGAAATTCTCCCTGATGAAAACTTGCTAAATCTAATAGGGTTTTTTCTAAATGAATATCATCATTAATACCGGGACAAACTACCACTTGAGCATGAATTTGTAAACCTTGGTCTTGAAACCATTTTAACTGTTCTAAAATTTCTCCCGCACGATTATTTTTTAATAGTCTAATTCTAATTTCTGGTTCAGTTGCGTGTACAGAAACATAAAGAGGAGACAATCGCATTCTCGTAATTCTGGCCCATTCTTTTTCAGTTAAATTAGTTAAAGTTAAATAACTTCCATAGAGAAAACTTAAGCGATAATCATCATCTTTAAAATATAAACTATTTCTTTTGCCCGGAGGTTGCTGGTCAATAAAACAAAAAGGACAACGATTATTACACTGAATTAAGCCATCAAAAAGTGCAGTTTCAAATTCTAAACCTAAGTCTTCATCATAATCTTTTTCTATTTCAATGGCATGGGTTTTACCTTTTTTATCTAATACTTCAATTCTTAAAAAGTCATCAGCACAGGCAAATTGATAATCAATTAAATCTCTTAAATTTTCGCCATCAATAGAAATAATTGCATCTCCAGCTTCAAAGCCAATTTCTTCTGCTATTGAGTTAGGAATTACTTTACTAATATAGGCCGGTTTCATAAAAAAATAGTTAGTTCGTAGTTCGTTGTTAATAGGTAAGAGGTAAGAGGTAATAATTATCTTAGTGGTTAGAATTTCCCAATAAAAATTGCTCCTAAAATAACTAATCCAAAAATTAATCTATACCAAACAAAAACCCAAGTATTTTGTTTTTTTAGATATTCAATTAACCAAGCAATTGCCAAATAGGAAAAAATTGCGGCTGAAATTACACCTACTATTAATGATAATATCTCATCTCCATTAATACCAATTTCTAAAACTCCTTTAAGCTCCACTAAACCTGCTAAAGTAATGGCAGGAATACCTAACAAAAAAGAAAAACGAGCAGCAGTAGCTCTTTCTAAATTAATAAATAAACCAGAGGTTATGGTTGAGCCAGAACGAGATACTCCCGGAACTAAAGCTAAAGATTGAGCTAATCCCATTAAAATACCATCTTTAGAGGTTAAATGGTCAAAATCTCGCTTTTGTTTGCCTATATATTCCGCCAGAGCTAATAATAAGGCCATAATAATTGAAGCAATGGCGATCGCAGTCATACTTCTTAATTTCGTATCGTACCAATCTGGTTCAAAAGCCTTTAATAATAAGCCACAAACCACAATGGGTAATGTACCAATGGCAATACCTATAGCTATCCTTAGCTCCTGAGATTGATAATTGGACTTTTGTAGAGCTTTAATCGTACCGAGAGTTAAAGAACTAATATCTCCCCAAAAATACCATAAAACCGCCGCAATACTACCCAATTGTATCACCGCCGTATATGTTACTCCCGGATCGCCCCAACCTAAAGCGACAGGTACAACTTTTAAATGAGCGGTGCTGCTGATAGGTAAAAATTCGGTTAAACCTTGTACCATGCCCAAAATTGCGGCTTGAAACCAATTAAATTGGGCTTGAGTATTTGTCAGGGTTGTTTCTGAAGCACTTGCTATTTTAATTAAACCAGTACAATTTAAGGTCAAACTTAAACTTAAACCTATCCAAATTAGCCACTTTCTCAAGAATTTAATTAATTTCATCTTTAATACTTAATTTTTGTTTTATATAGCTACAATTCAATAATGTTAGCTCACTAAAAACATTGAACGGTGGGCATTGCCCAGCAACAATTGTTTCATTTTTATTTGAAATCACTATATATTATCTATCACAGCATAAATTTCTTCTAAAATACCTTGTTTGTTCTTGATTCTCTGAGCATCTACAGCCCTCATTTGACTTAAGTTGATGTGTCGATTTGCATTTAGTCCATTCTGTGCGGTTGGTTTAATATTTACTACGAATGGGTAAGTCTTTGTTCCAATCAATAAGGGGGCAACTATTGTCGTTGTCCCATTTTGGTTGCCAATAAAGCCATCTACATCAGCAGCATTAAATCGTTTAATCCACTTTTTTATTAACTCTTTTGGTGTCATATCAAATCCGGTTAAATAACCATAATTAAAATTTCTGTAATCCCTGATTTAACAGGATCGCAACTATGGCCAATCAAAGGGATTTGATATCATAAATCACCTCGGCTTATGAGAATATCGATCATCATCCCCATCCCCCTAGAATTGAGCGAGCGGGGCTCGCCATATCCAATCGAAGCTTGGGGGGCTTAGGTGAGGAATCATACCCAGAATCAGCAACGCCAGAATTTTTATCTTTTGATTTACAATGTCTGCGGTAACCCAGGGGCGGCCAAAAACCGTTGATTTCAAAACCCGCCCGATCCGCCGCTCGATTTCACCGTTTGCTTCGGCGACGTCAGGTCTCGGTCGGTATTGGTCTCGATGTACTGGAGATTCTGCTGGCGGATGCGCGCTGCTTCGTCGTCATACAGGAATGGCAAGAATGCATATCGTGAACCTGATGTGACAGGAGTAGCCTCGTGCAGCAACGAACAGGAAAACACAACGGCACCGCCAGCGGGTGCAACATACCGCTGCCGTCCGAATTCGGGAAACCATAATTGACCGCCCTCGTATTCATCGGTATTGAGATTCACAGAAACGGCGAAGCGTCGATGAGCCGTGCCTTTTGTCGTGTTGTCGCGGTGGGCACGAAAATGCCCAGCCGTCGAACTGTCGTAACAGGCAACAATGTACCGTTCAATCCTTGTTGCGCGGAATTGAAATGCCTTGTGGATCTCAGGAACCAGTCGATCATGAATGCGATGCATACAAGCTTTCCGCAATCGTTCATCCAGAATCTCCTGATCGCGTCGCCGTTTGTGGCCGTAGTCATAAACCGCAACCGTCTTGCCGTCGACCTCACGCATGAAGCCAGACTCCTTGCCGCCAAGGTGGTCATAGTATTGAATCAGAACCCTGCACAGATCAGGCTCAAAGATACGCGGAACGACAAGTATCGGAGCCGGAACATCAGCCAGCGACGCAGGTTTCAAACGCGGTAACGAGTTCAAAGCTGTCATTACGGCATCGACATGCTGTTCAGCGACCAGGAAGAATGGCACAATCGCAACGACACGCAAACGCTCGTCAAGCACAAAAGTCTGTGGTACGTACTTCGAGTTCCCCGTTTCGTCTGTAGCCCCATTCGCCCCATACAGCGTGCTAACGCGTCGGTCGAAGTCCCAAAAAACGTGGATCCCCGGCAATTCCTCCTGAACAAGCCCTTGCGCTTCGTCTTGTGGGTCGACGCTGACGCCGAAGAAGCAGCAATTCACGTCGTCGAAGCTCTCGCGACGCGAGCGGAATGCGTCCAGCGTCTGTCGAGCTATTTCATTGGTGGACGACCCAAAAAAACAGAGCACGATAAAATGGCCGGCCATGGTGTAGAAATGAAAACGAGGGTTTACAGGAGAACGGCATTCAAACCATGGTGCCGGTTCGCCGAGTTGTGGTTTTGGATGTTCCATAATTGAGTCGCAGAACTTGGTCTTGTATTGCAAATGCGGATAATATTCTCTAGGGGGCGATTTTACCACAAATTACGGATAAATGTCAACACTCTTTTAAGCTAATGCTGTTAATGCTGTAACGGGAGTCCTCTTGCGACATCCCGATAGGATTTAAATCGTTCGTTTTTATTATCTATGACAAAAATTACAAAATATTTATTAAACTAAATTTTGAAATTGATAATGATTACTATTATTATCAAATAAACCTTTTAAAAATATTTGCTATGTTAACATTTAGAAAAAATATTATTAAAATTTTTCTTGATTATGAGTAATCACGCATCTTGTTGTCATTGTGAGTCTGACTTCCATACAGAAACTACTAATCTTAACAAAGAAATAGGTATTATTATAGTAATAGTTATTTTATTTTCTCTTGGAATCATAACAGAAAATAAACTTCACAATACAAATTATCAATTTATTGAATATTTAATTTTTATTCCTACTTATCTGTTAAGTGGTTGGTCAGTGTTAACCAGTGCAGGTAAAAATATTCTTAGGGGCAAAGTATTTGATGAAAACTTTTTAATGACCATTGCAACCTTGGGAGCATTTGCTATTCATGAATTTCCTGAAGCTGTAGCAGTCATGTTCTTTTTTCGTATCGGGGAATTATGCCAAAATTTAGCAGTTAATAATTCTCGTAAATCTATCAAATCTTTATTAGAAATTCGTCCTGATTATGCCAATTTAAAAGTAAATAATGAAATTAAAAAAATATCTCCTAATCTTGTAAAAGTTGGCGATATAATTTTAGTCAATCCGGGAGAAAAAATTCCCCTAGATGGTGAAGTAATTACCGGAGAATCTCAAGTCGATACTTCCCCCCTAACAGGAGAATCAACTCCTCGTCACTTTACAACAGGAAAAACAGTTTTAGCGGGGATGCTTAATCAAACAGGAGTTTTAGTAATTAAAGTTACTAAATTATTTACCGAATCTTCCATTACTAAAATTTTAGATTTAGTGGAAAATGCTACCCGTAACAAAGCAAAAACCGAAAAATTTATTACTCGTTTTGCTCGTTATTATAGTCCCATTGTAGTTGTTCTTTCCCTATTAGTTGCTTTGCTGCCTCCACTATTTATTCCAAATAGTACATCATCAGAATGGGTTTATCGAGCTTTAATTTTATTAGTTATTTCCTGTCCTTGTGGCTTAGTAATTAGCATTCCCCTTGGTTATTTTGGTGGTATTGGTGGTGCAGCTAAACGAGGAATACTTATTAAAGGTTCTACCTTTTTAGATAGCTTAAAATCAGTAAAAAAAGTAATTTTTGATAAAACTGGAACTTTAACTAAAGGAGTATTTAAAGTAACAGAAATAGTCCCCTATAATGGCTTTGATTCAGCACAACTTTTATCTTGGGCAGCCGCCGCCGAATACCATTCTAATCATCCCATATCCCAATCCATTAAAGCTTCATATACAGGTAAATTAGAAGGAATAGAAATTAGTAATTATCAAGAAATACCGGGTTATGGAATTAGGGCTAAAGTCGATAACAAAAGTGTAATAGCTGGTAGTGATCGCTTATTACATCAAGAAAATATTGACCATAATACTTGTCACATTCAAGGAACAATAGTTCACCTTGCTATTGATAATAAATATGCTGGATATATTTCTATTGCAGATGAAATTAAAACTGAAGCGATCGCAGCTATATCTTCTTTAAAAAAACTAGAAATTGAACAAATAATTATGTTAACAGGAGATAGGGAAGATGTAGCAAAAAAAATAGCAAACCAACTCAATTTAGATAGTTATCAAGCTGAATTATTACCAGAAAACAAACTAACATCACTCGAAGCAATTATTAATCAAAGTAATAAAAATGAGAAAGTAGCTTTTGTGGGAGATGGTATTAACGATGCTCCTGTTATGGCTAGAGCAGATGTAGGCATAGCTATGGGAGGATTAGGCTCAGATGCTGCCATTGAAACCGCCGATGTAGTTTTAATGACAGATAACCCCTCTCAAGTCGCTGAAGCAATTAAAATAGGTAAAAAAACTTATCAAATTATTTGGCAAAATATCAGTTTTGCTTTAGGTATTAAAGGTTTATTTATTTTACTCGGACTTATCGGAATAGCTACTTTATGGGAGGCTGTTTTTGCTGATGTTGGCGTAGCTTTATTAGCGATTGTTAATGCCAATCGCATAATTTATAAATAATGAATTCATCCTTGATTCTTTCAATCCCATCAAATCATTTTAATAATCTAAAGTTATATTTAATTCTGGTAAAACATCTTCTCCTAATAAACTAACTGGCATATTTAAAACTTCTGTTGGTTTATCTGGACGATAAATTTCTACTTGTTTTTGTTGCGGATTAATCAACCATCCTAGTTTTAATCCCGAATCTAAATATTCCTGCATTTTATCTTGTAATTGTTTTAATCTGTCACTTTTTGACCTTAATTCAATGACAAAATCAGGACAAATAGGCGGAAAACCTTGCCTTTCTTCAGTAGTTAAACTTTCCCATTTTTCCAATGATACCCAAGCTACATCAGGAGAGCGATCACCCCCATTTGGTAAACTAAAAATAGTTGATGAACTAAAAACTTTACCTAATTTAGTTTGACGATTCCAAATAACAATATCACCAATTAAATTAGCTTCTTTTTCACCACTTTCGCCGCCAACTGGGGACATAATAATCAGTTCTCCTTCAGGGTTTCTCTCTAACTGTAATTGTGGATTATTCAGGCAAATTTGATAGAATTGTTCTCTATTTAAAGATGCAATAGATTTAAGATTTAAAACAGTAGTCATTTACCTTACGTCGCAATTATATTTACTATTTAATATTAGCTAAAAAAAATTTGAGGCTTGACCAACGAAAAGAAAGAATAAAATTAGGACTTACGTAGTTCAACAGAAAATTAAGCTTTTGGTCTGTGTCAAGGTTAAAGGGAAAAGGTTGGATTGATCCTTTAACCCTTCACCCTTAACCCTTCACCAATCTTAACCAATAACTAAGTGCGTAAGTCCTGAAAATATTTAGATTCTAATCCCCCCTAGGGGCATTTATTTTGGTATATTAGGGAATGTGTTACAAAAAGTAACGAAATATTTATCTTATTCTAAATTAATTTTCCATGACCTTATCTTCCTTCTCCAACATCAGCTTAAAAACACCTGTCTGGGATGCTCAGGATAAAAACCATTGGCTGGTGTTTTTTAGTGCAGCATTCCTCGTATCTGTACCTGTATTTTTTCAAGCTCCCTTAGTGCGAATTTTACCTTGGCTAAGTTTATTTCTGACAATACCTTGGGTAGCTTGCGGTTTTTACCTCTACAAACCAGAAAAAACCAGAATTTGGGGTGATTTATTAATAGGCTTTAGTTGGAGTTGGTTAGCAGGTTCGATATATTGGGGTTGGTTGCGTTATGAACCTACTTTACATTTACCTGTAGAAGCAATTGGACTTCCTTTTGCTTGTTGGTGTTTATGGAAAGGTTGGGGAAAGATTGGTCATTGGTTTTATATTGGTTCATTACTTGGTACATCAATTACAGATTTGTATTTTTATTTAACTGATGTAATTAGTAATTGGCGTGAATTAATGCAAGTTGATGCTGCTTTAGCTACTCCTATTTTACAAAATGCTCTTTTCAAAATAGAAACCCTATGGGGTTTGAGTTGGGCTGTAGTTTTAGTAAATGTACTGTTAGCAATTGGTTTATATGCCTTACGAAAACAAGAATTACCAATGAGTGCTTTTTCTGGTGCAGTATTAAGTACGCTTTTAGTGGATAGTCTTTTCTGGTTAGTAGCTTCCATGGCCTAAAATCCTAGATAATCAAAACAAAATGGTTTATGCTTATAGTTGTCTTGATATAAGACGCTTAATACATCGATCTTTATGATTAATTTTTGATTCACAAATTGTAATTCTTGGTGAGCCAGTGCCAACCAACCCCTACTTAATTATTAATAACAAACAAGGTAATCTTCGTCTTCCTCTAGAAGGCAGATATTACTGGACAATTGGTAGAACTAAAGATAATAATTTAGTTATTCCCGATCGCTGGATTTCTCGTAACCATGCTATGTTACAAATTACTGAGGATGGAGAAATTTATCTGATAGATTTAGGTAGTCGTAACGGAACTTTTCTTAATAGTCGTAGGGTTAGCATTCCCATAACTTTAAAGGATAATGATAAAATTACCCTTGGCGAAACAGATATTATTTTTTGTTGCCCTACTATAGATAATAAGATTGTAGTTAATCAACAAGGTAGTCAACCAGATCGTTTAACCTCCCTACTTCATGTTAGATGCTTAATGTCTGTGGTTGTGGTTGATATTAGAGATTTTACGGTTTTAACTAGGTCTGTGGAAGAAACAGTTATTTCCTCTTTAATCGGTACTTGGTTTCGTGAAGCAGGTAGGATTATCCGAGAACATGGTAGTTGGGTAGATAAATATATTGGTGATGCTTTGATGGCTGTTTGGTTTCATGGTGAAGAAGAAGTAACTCAAGCAGAAATAATTAAAATTATTCAAGCCTTACACGAACTAAATCAGATGACTCAAGACTTAAGCGGAAAATATCCCCTTCCTTTTAAATTAAGAATTGGTGCTGGAGTTAATACAGGTTATGCTATGGTAGGTAATACAGGTAGTGGCGATCGCCCTGATTATACAGCCATTGGTGATACAGTAAATGCTGTTTTTCGTCTAGAATCTGCTACCAAAGAAGTTGGTTTAGATGTTGTTCTCGCCGAAACTACCTATCAATCTCTTTGTCAATTTCAATTATCACAGAACTATTTTCAACACCATCAAGTTCAGTTAAAAGGTTATGAGGGAGAGCATAAAATTTATGCAGCCAATTTTGAAGATTTAGAAGATTTACTAATTAAATTTAAAATACAAAGTTCTATCAGTTAGCGATTAGCAATTGGCGATTAGCGATTAGCGATTAGCGATTAGCTTTTAGCTCCTAGCTTTTAGCTCCTAGCTTTTTCTCCACCATCACCCCAGTATCCCCAATCTCCCCAATCTCCTCCTTCTCACCCTCCTATCTCCTAACTACTAACAAATTCTATTCCAAATACATCAGCAAAACTTTCTATAACCTTTTGTGTTATATTTTCTCGATCGATATTAGGTATAAACTGTGTTATACTCCCTACAGGTTTATCAGTAATACCGCAAGGAACAATATTTTTAAAACCAGTTAAATCAGGACATATATTTAAAGAAAATCCGTGCATAGTAATCCAACGACGCACAGAAATCCCCATAGCCGCAACCTTAAAACCTTCTAACCACACTCCTGTTAAGCCTTCAATGCGATAACCTTCCAAATTATAATTTTTCAAAACTCTAATAATGACCTCCTCTAATTGCCGTAAATACCAGTGTAAATCTTGTTGATAATGGGATAAATTCAAAATCGGATAAGCCACTAATTGCCCAGGGCAATGATAAGTTACTTCTCCTCCCCTCTCAACACGACGTACTTCCCAATTAGTTTGGTTTAAGTCGAATTTTAAGAAATCTGTGCTTGCTCCTCTTCCTAATGTATAGATTGGGGGATGTTCTAACAACAACAAAACATCAGGTAAATTGGGATTATTAATTCTGTCTGCAACCAACTTCTGCTGAAGTTTCCAAGCATCATCATAGGGAATCAATCCTAAATTATTTAATAAACAGATTCTTTTTGATGTATTCATCTAATTTTAATGTTTTATTGAGAAATGTAAAGCTATGCAAAGGATAATAAAGAGAATTTACAAGACGATGTTTTATGGAATACAAAGTGCTAATCTAAAGATAAGAAAAAAAAGGAGGAAACTGGTTTAAATGCAATCTTAATTATTTGGCGATTACAATCAGAAAAATCAACCTTCAAGAGATTAAGAAAAAGAAGTTCTCAAAAACGATATTAATAAAAAGAGAACTAATGGTAGCCCAAAAAAAGGAGATTAGTGGTAAAATCAATATTTATAGAATCAGCATAGTGGTAAATTGAGCAGAGAAATCCGAAACAAATGTTTGCTTAAACATAGACTTGAGAAAATAAGTTACTCGGTTCATCTTATCATGAAAAACCGTTCAATTTATCTAGAAAAGTAAGGATGTAGAATATGCACTTCAAACCATTTATTGGCGATCTTTAAAGCAAGATAGATAGTCGAAGAAACTATAAATTCTACTGATATTCCTTATTTTAATTTTCAAAACCACTAAAACATTACATTTATGGAGTGTCTATTTATGAAACTTTTAATCCAAGGAAATAATATTACAGTTACCGAATCAATTCATGATTATGTTGAAGAGAAACTAGAAAAGGCAGTAAAGCATTTTCAAAATATCACCACTAAAGTAGATGTGCATTTATCTGTCGCCCGTAACGCCCGCATCAATGATAAACATAAAGCAGAAGTAACTGTTTATGCCAATGGAACAGTAATTAGAGCTCAAGAAGGAAGTGAAAATTTATACGCCAGTATCGACCTAGTATCTGATAAAATTGCCCGCCAATTGCGCAAGTATAAAGAGAAACAGTTAAAAAAGACCCATATTCCCAATAAAACTGACGAGTTAACCACCGAAACTCCTGAAACGCCAGTAATAGAGAATCTCATTGGCGAGCGTGAACCTGAATTACCGTCAGAAGTGGTAAGAATGAAGTATTTTGCCATGCCTCCTATGTCCATTGAAGAAGCATTAGAACAATTACAGTTGGTTGACCATGATTTCTATATGTTTAAAAATAGTGCCACCAATGAAATTAATGTGATCTATATGCGCAATCATGGAGGATATGGAGTAATTCAACCTCGACATAATAACGATAACAATCAGGAAGCTTAATTTTAGAGGTAGAGAGACGTGCCATTGCACGTCTCTAATTGATTTTCATGAAATGTTTAAAACTAATACTTAATAAATAAACTATTCCTGAAACTAAAATAATAGTTGCTCCAGAACTAAGATTAAAAACATAAGATAACCAAAGTCCGGCAGTGTTAAAAACTATCCCTAAAATAATGGCTAGTAACATCATTTTTTTGAGATTTTTTACAAATTGACCACTAATTGCTGCCGGAATATTTAACAAAGAAATTACCATTATTAAACCGACAACTCGCATCATCATCACTACAGTAACTGCGATCGCAGCCATTAAAAGTAAATAAATACTATTAACTGGAACATTTCTAACAGTGGCAAAAGTTTCATCAAAAGAGATTGCCAATAATTCTTGATATAATAGCCATACCATTAAAATAATGAATAAATCTAAGATAAACATAATTAATAAATCACTGCGAGGCACTGCTAAAATACTGCCAAAAAGATAACTCATTAAATCAGCTTTGTAACCTTCAGTTAAATCTATTAAAATAATACCTAAACTCATGCCAATAGCCCACATTACACCGATTATAGTATCAGAGCGTTCCTGAAATTTGCGCTGTACTATACCCATACCTAAAGCAGAACATACACTAAAAATCATTGCCCCTAAAACTGGGCTAAACTTAAAAAAATAACCTAAACCTATTCCTCCATAGGCAGCATGGGCAATACCGGCACTAATAAAAACTATACGATTTACGACCACAAAAGTGCCAATAATTCCGCAAGCTATACTAACTAAAATACCTGCAACTAAGGCATTTTGCATAAAATCAAATTGTAAAGCTTCTATCATATTTTTTTACTAATTGTTAAAATAATTTAGGGATAATAGTTTACTAATCAAATAATGAAACAACATCAAAAAGTAATCAGAATTGAAACCAAAGGAAAATCATTTCATAATATTACGACTAAAATAGAAAACATAGTTAATGAATCTGGCATTGATATGGGACTTTGTGTAATTTTTATACGTCATACTTCTGCATCTTTAATCATTCAAGAAAACGCAGATCCTGATGTTCTTAGAGATTTTTCTAACTTTTTTGCTCAGTTAGTTCCCGAAGATTCTATGAGATATATTCATAGTACCGAAGGGCCAGACGATATGCCAGCCCATATTAGATCGGCTTTAACCCATACTTCAGAACAGATTCCCATCACCAAAAATAGATTAGTTTTGGGAACATGGCAAGGAGTTTACTTGTGGGAACATCGTCAAAGAGGTTACTATCGAGAAATAGTGGTACATATTACAGGAATTTAGGCAGATCAAAGATTTAAAATTCAAAACTAAATTATTCAAAATAAGTTTAATTTATAGCTAATTTTTATATATAATCAAAAAAATTTTTCTTTGAGACTGATTAATTTTATCTATTGCTTTTATAAAATATGCTAAATGTCAAGAAATTGGGACAAACATTTTAACAAAATTATTGCGTATTCTCCGATTTTAGCTACAATTAAGATTATCTCAATCATCAATCTTATTAAAGATTGTTTTTAAGATATAATTAAAGGAATTATCTATCGACTATGGATTCTCGTCATATTCAATTTTCTATTGATAAATCTAGAATTGATTTGCTAAAGTTACAGGAATTATTTAATTTAACTGCTTTTTGGGCGCAAAATCGTAATTTAGAAGATTTAGAGATAGCTATTGCTAATAGTAATCCTGTGATTACTGTTTGGGATAGTAATACCATGATTGGTTTTGCTCGTGCTACTTCTGATGGGGTTTATCGTGCTAGTATTTGGGATGTGATTGTTCATCCTGAATATCAAGGTTGTGGTTTGGGAAGAAAGTTAGTGGAAACAGTTATTACCCATCCTCACTTAAGTAAAGTAGAACGTATCTATTTAATGACTAGCTATCAACAGAATTTTTACCAACGTATTGGTTTTGAGGAAAATAAAACTACTACTATGGTGTTATTTAACTCCGTTACCGATGAGACTTTGTTAACACCTACTTTGATTAAGGAAAAGTTATCAGTATAGTTGATAAATTAAAGGTAACAATTATTTTTTATTTAGGAGTAATTAACTTAATTACTTCTTTTTTTCTAATGTCATTTTATTATAAATCTAAAAAGTATTGGGCATTTTTTATCCAGATAAAAGCTTGTTGACGGTAGTTTTTCAAGAAGCAATCATTCTGGCTGTCTTGGGTTTTATTCCGGGTTTTGGCATTTCGATTGGTATGTATGGTCTGCTAGAAGCCTTAACTAAGATGCCTTTAGCTATGCAATCTGAAGTCGCTATAAGAGTATTTTTCTTAACAGTTATTATGTGTCTTGTTTCTGGTGCGATCGCAATTCGGAAACTTCAATCTGCCGATCCTGCGGAGGTATTGTAAAACTTTATTAAGTAGTATAGACAAATATAGACAAATTAAGTCTATA